>JBOHJT010000140.1:0-8853 GCA_050728715.1 Methylocella sp. | reverse complement strand
ATTGTTATAAGACTATGCAGGCAAAACCAGCAAAACCGCGCGGGGTCGTCCTGATCGTCGAGGACGAGCCCTTTGTGCGTCTGACGGGTGCGCATCTTCTCGCCGAGGCGGGCTACGTGGTTTTGGAGGCGGGCAATGCCGACGAAGCGTTGCGGATTCTTGAGGCGACCCCAGAGGTGCGGGTCGTGTTCTCGGATGTCGAAATGCCCGGCTCCCTCGATGGCCTGGGGCTCGTGCGCCGTGTCTGTCAGCGCTGGCCGAGCATCGGAATTGTCGTCACCTCCGGCCATCGTATCCGCGCGGAGACGATTCCGCGCGAAGGCAGGTTCCTGGCAAAGCCTTACGACGGCCAGGCCTTGGTGCGTCAAATCGAAGAAATCATGCATTATTAAGCAATACATAAGCCAGTCTACATTCAGGCGGCGTATTTGAGGGGGTCCTTTTGGAAGAAGGATCGGATTTTTTCAGCGTTGCGCTGCAAGGAATACATTGATGATTTCACCTTCGCCTTGAAGTTCGCGAAGCTCCGAGAGCCGCTCGGACCGCATTGGCGAGAGCCTTCGAGCCGATGGTGCAAAGGCGCGCCACGGCGAGATCGCCGCCGCGTGCAACGAGATTATCAATCGGCGCCGGCATGTCACCTTCGCGCAAACGCACCGAACATTCGAAGTTGCGCGCCGAGACGTTGATCAGCAACTGGTTCCAAGCTCGTCTTTTTTGGCAAACCTACGGAGTTCCGTCATCGCCCCTTCCCAACCGGGAAGCGGCTGCTCCTTGCCGCCGAAACCACGCAGGCGCGGGCGTTCAAGCGCCACCTTGCCGCCGTCAAAGCCAATCTTGCCTTGCGTCTTGCCCCAGTGATGCGCCCTTCGGTTCTTGGCCCGCGCGCGTAGCGCGGGCCACACGCCGCTTGCGCGCCGTTTTCCAGCATCCCGGCAAGGGCCTCGATCCCGGAGGCAAGGCGGATATTTATCGAGACGCGCCGTCCTATTCGCCAGCGCGTCGATCTTGACCGCTCACGCGCGAACCGCGGTCGATGGGGTAAGTCTGCTCATGGCGTTGCTTTTCGATCTTGCTCACTCCTGCTCGGTTAAATATCGAACAGAGTCAACTGGTTAGAAGGCAATGGATCCTGAGTTCTGACGCGAGGTGCAACACCCCCTGCCGATTTGGTATCGGCTTGGTTGATCAAGACCTTAGGGAGTGTTGCCATGCCAGCCTATGCACATCTGCTGGATCAGGAAAGAGACCAAATCGCCGTCATGAGGGTGGCCGGCCACTCGATCGGCGCCATCGCCGGGGCGCTTCAACGGGCCAAATCCACCGTGTCGCGGGAACTGCGACGCAACGCCTTGCCGAGCGGGCGCTATTCGCCGCTTCACGCCGCCGGAGCCTATCAACCGCGCGGGCGGCGTGAAGCCATCCTCGAAAAAGATCAGACGCTGCGGACCTTCGTCTACGATCGCCTCGCGGAAGGATGGACGCCCGAACAGATTTCGGGCTGGCTGAAAGGAAGGAACGAACCTCGTCCGCGGACCGTGGGGTGCGAGACGATCTACGCCTTCATCTACCGCGCCGCCCAAAAGGCCGAGCAGCCGTGGCGTTATCTCACGCGACATCACAAACGCCGCCGTCCGCGCCGATCAAGGCCTTCCCGAGATACGATCAAGGATCGCGTTTCCATCCATGAACGGCCAGAGACTATCGCCGCCAGAACCGAGGCTGGTCATTGGGAGGGCGACCTCATCATCTGCAAGCGCACACGGCCCGTGCTCGTCCTCCATGCGCGCAAATCCCGCGTGACGCTCGCAGCGAGGCTCATCGGAAAGACCGCCGCCGAAACCATTTCGGTCATGCTGGCGGTCTTCGCCCGCATAAAACCCGCGCCGCGCAAGTCCATTACTTTCGACAATGACACCGCCTTCGCCCAGCACGCTCTCCCTAAAACCATGCGCGCCATGACCACTTGGTCTTGCGACGCCTACGCGTCGTGGCGGAAGGGCGGAGTCGAAAACGCCAATGGCCGATTACGACGCTGGCTGCCGCGTCAAACCGACATCGACAAAGTGTCCGACGAAGAAATCCAGGACATCGTCCTCACTGCCAATCTCACCCCCAGAAAATGCCTCGGCCTTAAGACGCCATTTCAGGCGATCCTCAAAGAGCTTGGCAAAGACGTCCAAATCCGCTCTTCATAGACCCGTTGCACCTCGCTCCAGAATCCGCGGGTCACGCCCTAGAAGTGCAAGAGGTTGATGAACATGCCCTTGAGGAAGGTCGATTCGGCGCCGGCCGTCGGCGTTGTGCGCGATACAAAATCGATGAGCTTGCCGTCCTGCATGCCATAATTGGCGACGCGCGCGACCTTTTTGTCCTTGGTGAAGTAGACCGCGAAGACCCGCTGGTCGGTGACCTTCGGCGACATGAACTGAACGCCGCGATCGGTGACTTGCGTTACGTAATACCAGGCGTCGCCGCCGACGGTCGATGTCGTCGTCGGCGTCCCCAAAAGGACCAGGATCTGCTCCGCGGAAGCCCCGGCCTTGACTTGTTCGGCCGATTTCGGGTCAAGCTGATATCCGTGGACGACTTGACCGTCATAGCCGAGGCAGCCGCCAAGCCCCAGCGCAAGCGCCGCCGCCAGTGCCAGTTTCGTGCCGCCTGGCGCCCGGCGCGTTCCGCCCCGTCCTCGCGCCCTCATAAATTTCATTCCGCGCGCCTCCGAGTTGCGCATTTTGGGGAAAATTCCATACAATAAATGAACAAATTGCTTGCGGGATTGGTGCCGCCGCGCCGGACAACGGACCGGCCCCGCGAAGCTATGCACGATAATCCTTGCATCTAGCCGCGCGATGCCTAGCCTCCGGGTCAACGAAAAGCAAGACCCGCGGATCGCCGGGCATGGCGGCCGCGGGCTGCCTTAGGAAGGGGACAGCGTGGTATTCCGGCTCTTCCGGCGCTCCGTCAATCGCCAAGTGATCGACCGGCTTTCCGGCGAGATCGTGGTGGCCTCCCGTGATCCTGTCCTATTCACGGAATATGGCATCGATGACAGTCTGGAAGGCCGCTTCGAAGCGGTGACATTGCATGCGGTGCTTGTCATGCGGCGCCTCAATCGCATGGACCCGCCTGCGCCCGACGTTGCCCAGGAGCTCGTGGACGCCATTTTTCGCTCATTCGAGATCGCCTTGCGGGAAATGGGCGTCGGCGACATTAGCGTGCCGAAGCAGATGAAAACCATCGCCGGGGCTTTTCTTGGGCGCGCCGACGCCTATGACCGGGCCCTGCGCGGCGGCACGCCGAATCTGACAGCCGCGCTTGCGCGAAATGTCTATGATGGCCGCAAAAATCCAGATCGGCTCGCGCGTTATGTGGAAACGGCCAACGAAGCCTTGGCCGAGGCCTCGATCGAGGCCTTCACCCTGGGCCCGGTTCCGTTTCCGGAGCCGGCCCTCGTTCGTTGAGCGCGGTCCGCTTCGATCGAACCGTCACGAAACGGGTTTCCACTTGCCGAGGTTGATGCTCTAATAATCCACAAACAGGGTGTGGCAATGACATCCAGCACCGTTCCCGGTCCGAAATCCCGGAAGCCCGGCTCCGGCAAGGCAGGCGCCAAGCGCGGGCCGGGACGATTGACACGCATGCTTGTCGTCGAGACCGTGCCGGATACCGGTCTCGACATAAGGCTTTGCGCCAATGAGACCGAATGCGCCGCGCTCGCGGACGCCTATGGCCTCGTCGCAGTTCAAACATTCGAGGCCGGATTCCATGTCCGGAAACAAGGCCCGCAAAGATACAAGGTCAGCGGCGTTTTGCACGCGCTTGTGACGCAAACCTGCGCCGTCAGTCTTGAGCCCTTCGAGACCCTTGTCCGCGCTCCTGTTGACGTGGATTTCGCGCCCTCCGATCAGCCTTTGGGCGAACCCGCCGGACAGAAAAAAGCGGTGCGCGGCGCGGCGGCAAAGTTTGCGGGACAGCAAGACCCTCCCGATCCGATTTTCGGCGGCAACATCGATCTTGGCGCACTAGCGGCGGAATTTTTGGCCCAAAATCTCGATCCTTACCCGCGCAAGCCGGGGGTCACTTTCGAAGACACGAATGTCGGCGGCGAAGCGTCCGGAACAGATTCGCCCTTCGCGATCTTACGGCATCGTTGATAAGTCCCTCCACTTCCGGCCATGAAGAACAAGCGGAATCATGCCCTCAACAAGAATCCTCGCCAGACTCTCCGTCAAGCCCTTTGTCGCCCAGCTTGAGATCCTGGCATACCAAAAAGTCGGCAAGTTTTTTGTATCATGCCCTAGCGGTTCACCAGGCTTCCTCGGGTCAGGTTCAGGCTCGCGCCATGGATCATGGCATAATGCCGATCCCAAATGGGTATGCGCCCACCGTGACCGTGGCCACCACCGTTTTGCCGGCCGCGTGGATCACCGAAACACGGCCGGAACCCCCAGGCCTGTGTCCCGCCGGGCGCGACGGCGATTCCAATGGGCCTAAACCCCACCGTGCGATGCCGCGCCGGAACGGTCTTCAATCTCGGGCGTACCCGCTTTTTCGCCTGTCGCTTCGGATCAAAGGTTCATAGAATGGTTTCATGATCGAGCAAATCACGAAGCGACTCCGCTCTATTTGCGTGCACCCGCTGGCCGCCGCCGCAGGGGTCTTTTCCCTCGCTCCCGCGGCGGTGGCTTGCCCGCCCGAGGCGCTCGGCGTTGCCCGCACCTTGGAGGTGGGTACGTCCGGCGGTCTGCAAGTGGGGCTGAAAACCTATCCGCGAACCCTGGCGCTCGACGATCGTGAAATCGTGCTCACCTTCGACGATGGGCCCTCCGCGCAAACCACGCCAAAGGTGCTCGGCGCGCTCGCCAAGGAATGCGTGAAGGCGACTTTTTTCCTCGTCGGCCGCAATGCGGAGGCCCTGCCCTCTTTGGTCAAACGCGAAATCGCGGAGGGGCATACCGTCGGCCACCATACATTTTCACATCCCGCCGCGACATTGCGGAATTTAAGCGAAAGCGCGGCGCAAGAAGAGATTGTCAAGGGCTTCGAAGCCGACGACAAGGCCGCCTATGGCACGGCTACCGGCGCGCCCAAGGTGCCGTTTTTCCGGTTTCCGGGCTTTGCCGATACGCCGGCGCTCATCGCCTGGCTTTCAGCCAAAAATGTCGCGGTTTTCGGCGCCGACTTTTGGGGCTCGGACTGGGTGACCATGACGCCCGAGACCGAACTCGCCTTGATCCTTTCGCGGCTCGATAAGGAAAAGCGCGGGATCCTACTCCTTCACGATACCAAGCAGCAGACGGCTGCCATGTTGCCCGATCTCCTGCAAGAACTCAAAAAGCGCGGGTATAAAATCGTCAATATCGTACCCGGCACGAACCCAGCCCCAACGCGCGCGGCCCCGGAAGGCTGGACGTCTGCGACGGAGAAAATCATCGCCGACGTTTTTGCCAAGGCGCGTCGCGGCTTCAAGGGTCGCGGCCCGGGCGGCGCGGCAACGGAGCCAAGCGGGCCGGCGGGCAACCCTTTGCCTAAACAATAATTGCAGATCCACTGCGGTCCGGCAATTTTGACGAGGGCATGGAGTAACGGTCTGAGAAAGAGAATAAGGAAACGGATTTTAGGGGGCTCGCCGGCTGGCGCGGCGATTTGAGCAAGGCCCGGTGGCCAGCGATGGCAAGGGTCGTTTCGCCGCATGGTCGTGCAAGCGCGTGACTACGGTGACAAACGTATGACGGTGTTTCTCGATTCCGCCTCGGGCAGCGAGCAGGTTTGCTGGCGAAGTTCGGGCGGTAATTCCGGCGCGGTGCAAGATCCTTGGCTTGCCAATGGCAATGCGCACCCGCTTCCCAGCAATGCCTGCGGGTATGCCGAGACGGATCCCTTCGCGGACCTAAGAAATATGGCGGCCCGGAGCGGCCGGCGCCGTGGCGACGCCCTATCTGGAACCTTATAGGCCAATGTCCGTTCATGGAACAATCCGGCACCATCTTCATCCGGAGCCGGTACATCCGCACCACAGGAGATTTTTCATGAAGCTAGTAACAGCATTGTCCACGGCAGCGTTCGTGCTTGTACCGGCGGTCGGGCTCGCACAAGCTCCCGCAAATGGCACAGGAAACACGAAGGAAGAACCCGGCGTAGTAGAGAAGGCCATTGGGAAAATCACCGGTCGCTCTCCGGCCAAGAAAGAAGATGCTAAGGAATCCACGGCGAAGAGCGCAGGCGATACAAACTACCCCGATCGGGCAGCGGTCAAGAAGACCGATAAATAGCGGGATGCCGGGCGGCGGCTAGTTGACGCTCCAATCATGGCGAATCGAACGAAGCGGCTTCCAAGCTAGACTTCGACCACCTAATTCTCCAATTTGGCGGCTCCGTGCCGAGCCACGAGGCCGCCTATCTTGAGCATTGTAAGAGGTATGAGGCGGAAGCTCTTAGAACTTTTAAAGTCGCTCGCTCATTTGGGGGGGGGACGAGCAGCTTTCAGCGCTGCCTGAACGAGCCAACAAATAGGAGAAATCGAATGGACAATCATCACGTGGTCGCGGCATTGAACAAACTGCTGGAGACGACAAAAGATGGTGAGGAGGGTTTCCGCACTTGCGCAGAAGCCGTCACAAACCCTCGTCTGAAGACGGTGTTCGAGGATGCCGCCCGGAGATGCGACGGAGGCGCTGCTGAATTGCAGGCCGAGATACGGAGGCTCGGCGGCGAACCCGCGGCCTCCGGGACGGTCGCCGGTTCGCTGCATCGCGCTTGGACCAACATCAAGTCTTCGATCACCGGAAAGGACGAACACGCGGTGCTGGCCGAATGCGAGCGCGGCGAAGACGTTGCAAAAAGCGCCTATGAAGCGGCGCTTAAGGAGGACCTCCCTCCGGATGTAAAAGCGCTCGTGCAGCGCCAGTACGAAGGCGTGAAGGCAAATCACGATCGCATCCGCGGTCTACGAAATCAGGCGGGCTAAGTGGGCTCAGTCTCTCAAAGTCTCTGTGCGTCACAAAGCAAACATTTCTCGGGGATGGAAACCATGATTGAAACACGGACCAGCATGCAAGCAGCAACCGAAGAGGCTCAGGCGTCTGGAGTTTCATGGGGCGCGATTATCGCGGGTGCGGTCGCCGCATCAGCCTTGACTTTAATACTTCTGGTGTTTGGTGTAGGTATGGGATTCGAGACGGTTTCGCCGTGGTCCCACGCCGGAATTTCGTCTACTACCCGTACCGTCGGTGCTGGCCTTTACCTGATCGTGGTCGCGATGCTTTCGTCAACCATTGGCGGCTATCTCGCTGGACGCCTGCGAACCAAGTGGGTCGGCGTCCATACCCATGAGGTCTATTTCCGGGACACTGCCCACGGATTCCTGGCCTGGGGGCTGGCAACGGTCGTTAGCGTAGCTGCTTTGGCTTCGGCGACGGCTCACATCGTCGGCGCTGCATCGACCGGCTTCGTGCAGGCCACCAGTCCGGCTACGGCCCAGTCGTCCTCACCAGTCGACCTTTTCGTGGATAGACTGCTCCGCCCCGGCGCGAACCAAGCCGGAGAGGATCCTACTGCCCCACGCGCGGAAATTGGCCGTCTTCTGATAGCCAGTCTTCGTGCTGGCGACTTCGCTCCCGCGGATCGTAGCTATCTGGCGCAGATCGTTGCGCAGAGCACGGGGCTTGGTCAGGCAGATGCGGAAAAGCGGGTGTCGGAGGTAGTCACCCACGCCAAGGTTACGGCCGACAAGGCTCGCAAGGGCGCGATGAAATTGTCACTCTGGTTGACCGCCTCCATGCTGATCGGAGCCTTCGCCGCGAGCCTCGCCGCCACGGAAGGCGGACGGATTCGAGACGGTGCATGGAATTAAACTCTCGGCTCTCCGCTCGAAACAGCGAAGTAGAAATCGTCAATATAAACAAGGAGGACATTTGCTATGGGTCGCGGAATTCTTCTCTGGCTGTTGGGCGTGCCGATTCCGATCATCATTTTGCTTGCACTCTTCTTTCGCTAAACGGCCTGATCAAGACGGTGGCGCGCGACCACGGCCGCGGCACCGAACTCGCAAACCGGGTCGTTTTCCCTTCGTTGCAAAACCTTGCCGGCTTTCTCGCGGGCAGTCGTTTAAATTCTTTGGAGACTTTCATGTCGCTCGGAACCATCCTACTCATCGTCTTGATTATCATCTTACTCGGGGGCTTTAGTGGGCTTGGTGGCGGCCCTTTCTACGGGACCGGCTACTATGGCGGCGGCGGCCTTGGCGTCATACTAGTTATCGTGTTGATACTGGTTTTGCTCGGCAGGATTTGAGCTTCCTGCCGCGCAAGCTGGGCGGCCACGCTTTCCCGCCTCGTGGCAGGTCCGCCGCCGGTTTCAATAGCGGATCGCGATCGGTCTTTCCGATAATGCGGAAAAGTGGGGAATGCGAGGATTCTCTCGTTGCGCCATTGTTATTGCGATCCCCATGGCATGATCGGCACGGACCTGATGGAGTTGGCTGGCGAACCGCTGACGATCCTCGAACTTACGGCGAGGTAAACCAACGTGTTGTGGTTCTTGTCGAGCATCCTGTAAATGCGGGTAGCCTTGAAAATGATACTCGTTTTCCCGTTGAACACCTCCTCGTCGTCCGTTAACTTCGAGATGTCGACGTTGATGGGGCCGGTTTGACGGCAAGCAACCGAGAAATTTGACGGGTCTTCATTCAAACTAAGCGGCTGGCCCCATCCGCCTTTCCGAGCCTGCGTTTGCCCTTGGCAACGACGATCCCGCGCTCCAGAAGGATGGCGCGCAACCGGTTGATCAGAGCGGTGCGCTCGCCAACCAGACGATCCCGCGAACGATGCAGCGTCCGCATGTCGAGCCGCT
>JBOHJT010000139.1:0-8981 GCA_050728715.1 Methylocella sp. | reverse complement strand
GCGTCAGCCACGTCATCGGACGCGATAGGCTGGAACAGGGCCGGCGACAGGTGAGCCGTTTGCCCGACGGTGCCCGCTTGGGCGATCGCGCCCGTGAACTCGAAGAACTGTGTCGAGCGGACGATCGTGTAGGGAATCCCCGATGCCTTGATCAGGTTTTCCTGAGCCATCTTCGCGCGGAAGTAACCCATCTCCAGAAGACGATCGGTACCGACGACGGAGAGCGCAACGTGATGCGTCACGGCGGCGGCGGCCTCCGCGGCCAGCAGGTTGCGCCCGGACGTCTCGAAGAATTCCAAGGCGGCCTTGTCTTCGAACGAGGGCGAGTTCGCGAGGTCGACGACAACCCGGGCACCCGCAAGTGCTTCGGCCAGTCCCTCCCCTGTGACGGTGTTGACGCCTGAGTTGGGCGATGCCGCGACAACTTCGTGCCCCTTCTGACGAAGCCGGCTCACGACCTTCGTTCCGATGAGGCCGCTGCCTCCGATAACTACGATCTTCATTGGGAACTCCGTTCGATGACGATCACATACAAGGCATGCGCGGCCCCCTCATCCGGCGCCCTCCCGCTCAAGTGGGGCGTCCAAACCTTTAAGAACGCGGATATCTTTCGTCAGAGCCGGCCTTGGCTCACACCGCTCTGGCCGAACGGAATCCTAGTGTGTGAGTTCCCACCGGTCGGGTGAACGCCACAGTCGTGAGTGCAGAAGCTCACGCTCGAAGACGAATTCCTTGGGCAGGCGATCAAAGAACTTGTCGAACTCCTCCTCGTGCGCTTGCACCTCGGCAGTGCCGGCGTCCCGGCTGATCGCCATCAGCTCGTAGAACTTGCCCGCCGGGAAATCGAGGCCATTCCATTCGATGTCCTCGTGCCGCGGCATCCAGCCGATTGGGCTCTCGACGGCGTTGGCGCGACCGTGCACGCGGTCGATGATCCACTTGAGCACGCGCATGTTATCGCCGAAGCCCGGCCAGATGAACTTGCCGTTCTCGTCCTTGCGGAACCAGTTGACCCGGAAAATCCGCGGCGGATTGAAGAGGCGGCGTCCCACATTGAGCCAATGGCCGAAGTAATCGGCCATGTTGTACCCGCAAAACGGCAGCATCGCCATTGGATCGCGGCGCATCGCCGCCTGGCCGATCGCGGCCGCCGTCGCTTCGGAACCCATTGTTGCGGCTATGTAGACACCGTGGCACCAATTGAAGGCCTCGAACACGAGCGGCAGCTCCTTGCTCATGCGGCCGCCGAAGACGAAGGCTGAGACCGGCACACCTTCCGGCTTTTCCCAATCCGGGTCGATCGATGGACATTGGCTCGCCGGCGCCGTGAAACGGGCGTTTGGGTGCGAGGCGGGGCGCCCGCAGCCGGACGTCCACTCCTCGCCCTTCCAGTCGATGAGATGCGCCGGCGGCTTGTCGGTCATCCCCTCCCACCAGACATCGCCGTCGTCGGTAAGTGCCGTGTTGGTGAAAATGCAGTTCTTGCCGATGGTCTGCATCGCATTGGGATTGGACTGCCCGTTCGTGCCGGGCGCGACGCCGAAGAAGCCCGCCTCCGGATTGATCGCGCGCAGTGTCCCGTCCGGCGCTTTCTTGATCCAAGCGATGTCGTCGCCGACGGTGCTGACTCTCCAGCCATCAAACCCTTTAGGCGGCACCAGCATCGCGAGATTGGTCTTGCCGCAGGCGCTCGGGAAGGCGGCGCCGAGATAGGTTTTCTCGCCGTTCGGGGCTTGGATGCCCATGATCAGCATGTGCTCGGCGAGCCAGCCTTCGTCGCGCGCCATGACCGAGGCGATGCGCAGTGCAAGACACTTTTTCCCGAGGAGAGCATTGCCGCCATAGCCGGAGCCGTAGGACCAGATTTCGTAGGTCTCAGGGAAATGCACGATGTATTTGCGCTTGATGTCGCCTTCGCACGGCCACGGCACGTCTTTCTGTCCCGGTTTCAGCGGCGCACCCACCGAGTGCATACACGGAATGAAGAAGCCGTCGCTGCCGAGCGCATCGAGCACAGCCTTTCCCATGCGGGTCATGAGCCGCATATTGACGACGACATAGGGGCTGTCCGAGAGCTGCACGCCGATCTTGGCAATGGGCGAGCCAATCGGCCCCATGCTGAATGGGATGACGTACATCGTACGGCCGGCCATGCAGCCATCGAACAGGCCGCGCAAGGTCGCGCGCATTTCAACCGGCGGCGCCCAGTTGTTCGTGGGGCCGGCCTCGTCTTTGTTGTTTGAGCAAATGAAGGTCCGGTCCTCGACCCGGCCCACGTCGGACGGGTGCGAACGGGCCAAATAGGAATTCGGACGCTTGTTTGGATTGAGGCGTATGAACGTGCCGGCGTCGACCATCATCTGGCTTATCCGGTCGTACTCCTCCTGGCTTCCATCAGCCCAGGCGACCTTTGCTGGCTTGCACAGCGCCACCATATTGCCAACCCAGTCGCGCAGCTTGCCGTTGGTTGTCGGACTGTTCACGTTAGCATCCATTTCCTTTTTCTCCTGAGGTTTCGTGCCCACACTTGCCGCGCTGGCGGCTTCGCAATCCCGACCAGCTACGCCGCCCACGCTGGCTTCGAGGCAGTCAATGCACTAGTAGACAAACTGGCCCCAGTCGGGGCTGACCAGGCGCCTCCATAGAGATCCTGGGCGTAAAGTTCCATGCGCTTGGCATGGGCGAGCATGTCGGCATACAGCGTGTCGAAAGCTTGCGGCGTCATTGCTTTGTTGTTGTCCCACCAGACCGGCTTGTCGGTGAGTGCGTCTCGCACAGTGAACTTGTCGTTAGGCGAGCGGCCGGTATGGATTCCCGTTTCGGCGCAGAGGGCGCTGCCTTTCGCGACCATCGCCTCGCCGCGCTGGACCGCTACTTCGACGAGACGCGGGGCCTCGAAATTATACGAAATGCTCTTCAGATCCGTGAGACCAAACCTCTCGGCGCAGAAAGCAGGATTGAACGGACCGACTTGGTTCATCGGGTTCTCCCTTGTATTGTCACGCTGTCGCGGAAATCACGCTAATAGCTAATATACGATGCCGGGCGGCGCGGCTACAGCGCAAAAGGCAGCCAAGCTTTGGGCGCGGCGCCGCTCCTTCAAGCTTACGCGGCCGGGCCGGCCCCGGCTCGCAGCGCGGCCTCGATGAGTTCAGGCAATATCTCGCGGAGGTTGTCAAGGCGGCGAATCGGCCGCGGAAACGCGATGCGGGCGGTCTGATCGCCGCAACCGAGATCCATGCCTTCGGGATCGATCCCTGTTGCCTGCCATGGCCCATTGGGCTTGCCCGCAAGCGCGGTCGCAAAATGCGCGAGGGCGTCTTGATGGCGCGCATTCACTTGCGAAAGCGCTTGCGCCTCGGCCGCGACCAAGGCTTCCGCACCTTCAAGAGATGTGGCGATCTCAGAGGCATTGAAGCGTCCCGCGCGCGCGAATCCGCCGTTCAAATGCGCCTGCTCCATGGCCACGCGCCACAATGAAAAGTCGGCGAAATCGGCATAAAGCGCCGATTCCGGATGTTTTGCCAAAAAGCGCCGCTTCAACGCCGCGCGGCCGCCTGGGTCGATGACACATTCGCCTTTTCCCATTATCGTGACGCGCGGATGCGCTAGGGGATCGCCCGCGCCGGTCTGCGCAAGGAGTAGCGAAAGGCGGGGATCGGATGCAAGATGCCGGGCATGGGCCGCAAGACGCGATAAAAGCAGGATCGGGCTGCCGTCCGGCGCGGTCGCGACATTGACCAGACTCGCGAACGGAAAGGCGTTTTCTGGCACCACAGTGGCGAGCGCGCCGGCGCGAACCGAGCGCAAGAGTTCCTTGGCTTGCGCCAGCGCATCGTAGACCGGGGGGTCGCCGTTTGTGGCATCCGTCATCGGTGACGGCTTTCTGTCTGGCGCACCGTCGGCTCGCCCCATCTTCCGCCAACTTAACAACTCCGCGCGCAATATTCACTTCATGCTGGCGCGCGGATTATAGGGTCTTTGGCTTTCCCATTTGCGCATAAGATTGGCAAGTTCGGAGTCCGCCTCGTCCGGCAGGACAATTTTCAAGCTCACCAGCAGATCGCCGGAGGAGCCATTCGGACTAGGCAAGCCTTTGCCGCGCAGGCGCAAGGTGCGCCCACCATTCGAGCCTGGGGGAACCGTAAGCTCCACCGTGCCTTCGAGCGTCGGCGAATTGACCTTGGTGCCGAGGACCGCTTCATAAAGGGTCACTGGCAAATCGAGCCGCAGGTCGCGCCCCTCGACGCGGAAATAGGGATGTCTGGCGATTTGGACCGTCACTAGGGCGTCGCCCGGCTCGCCGTCCAAAGGACTTGGTTGACCCTGCCGCTTCAGGCGGATTTGCTTGCCATCCTCGATTCCCGCCGGGACCGAGACCTCCAGGGTCCGGCCGGTCGGCAAAGTGACGCGAGCGGTCGTCCCTTTCGCCGCCTCGGCGAGGCCTATTGTTACGTTCACATTGACATCCTCGCCGCGCGGCGGCGGCGCGCCTTGGCCGCGCGTTCTTCCCCTGCGGCCAGTTGCCGTTCCAGCGCCAAAAAGGTCGGCGAAAATATCGCTCGCATTTAATCCCTCCGCGCCGGGATGCCCGCCGCCGAAATTGAATTCAAAATGCTGGAAACCAGGACCGCCGCCCGCTCGCGAACGCCGGCCAAAACCCGCGCCCTCCGTGCCGAAGCCTTCGAAACCATGGAAACGCGGTTTGCCTTCGGCGTCGATCTCGCCCCGGTCGAATGCGGCGCGCTTTTTCTCGTCGCCCAAAATCTCATAGGCGGCGCTCACCTCGGCGAATTTCTCCTTCGCCTTCGGATCCTTGCTTTGATCTGGATGAAATTTCTTGGCGAGTTTGCGAAAGACCTTTTTGATCTCGGCCGTGCCGGCTGATTTCTGAACTCCCAAAACCGAATAAGGATCACGCATAGATTAGCCCATTTTCGCGCCCGCCCGTCTGCCGGCACAAGCGCACGTGTCTCCGGTAAAATTGGGGCCGCGGCACACCGGCCGCAAGGCTTTATGGGCCGAAACAGCCGGCCGCCGCAAAGCTAATCCGTTATTTGGGTCTTTTTCCAGGGTTTCGCCTCGGCAATCGTCCACTCGCCCTGTTTGTCCGAGCAAGCGGTTCCTTGCAAGGTCTGTTCGTCGCCCTTGCGATCGACCTCGGCGAGAAAGACGCGGCAAATCCCGGCCGCCAAGGGGTAGGCTTTGCCAACCGGAGTGAATGAACCCTTATTGCCCGAGTCCGGATTATCCCAGCCGACCAGCGAACCGTTGCCCTGCGGATCGAGGGCGGTCGAAAGCGCGGCCTTGGCGCGGCGCCAATCCTCGGCGTCGAGGAGACCGGCGAGCGGCGGCTTGGGGACCGGGCCAGCCGCATCGTCCTTGGTGCCCGGCGACAGCAAGGGCGAGATCGGAAACGCCATGGAACATCCGGCAAGGATCGCCGGCAGGCCGCCAAAGATGCATGCTTTCGCCGCCCGCGCGAGCGGTCTCCGCCCCAAGGGCCAGAAATACGGGAAACGAAAAATCGCGCGTGATACGCACGCCATGCTACAAGGCCTCGCGCCAAACGAATAAAGGCCATGGCGGCGAAAAGCATCCCCTGTCACGACTTGGCTGCTCGTTAAAATTGACTGTTTTGGAGGTTTACCGTTGAATTGGTTAACGACTCGTGACTTCACCAAGGCGTCCGAGCCTTTCGCCTTGTTTGTGGACTGGTTCGAAGCGGCGCAAAAAAGCGAGCCCAGCGATCCCAATGCGATGGCCCTCGCGACCGCCGATGCCGATGGCCTCCCGAACGTGCGCATGGTCCTGCTCAAGGCAGTCGAATCGTCAGGATTTGTCTTTTACACTAATTCCGAGAGCGCCAAGGGTCAGGAGCTTCGGGCGAACATGTGGGCGGCGGCGGTCCTGCACTGGAAATCGCTGCGGCGGCAGGTTCGTTTTCGCGGGCCGGTCACGCTCGTGACCGATACCGAGGCCGATGCCTATTTCGCCAGCCGCCCTTTGCTGAGCCGGATCGGCGCCTGGGCAAGTCAGCAATCGCGGCCGCTCAAAAGCCGTTTCGCGCTAGAGACCGCGGCCGCCATACATGCCGCGAAATTCGGCCTTGGATTTGGCCTTGGAAAAGTTCCCCGGCCGCCCTATTGGCTCGGCTACAGGATTTCGCCGCTCTACCTCGAATTTTGGTTGGAGGGCGCCTTCCGGCTGCACGACCGTATCGTTTTCCGGCGGCAAACGGAGCGGGACGCATGGCGCAAGGAGCGCCTCTATCCATGAGCCATATTGACTCTTGCGCGGCGCGCGAGGCGCGGCCAGGCTCGGCGCGGGCTTATCCGCGGCGTCCATATCTTGGCGTGAGCGTCGCCGTCTTCCGGGCGGGCCGGGTTCTTCTCGCCAGGCGCACCAAGCCGCCATATGCTGGTGCTTTTTCGTTGCCCGGGGGACTGGTTGAGGTTGGCGAGACCTTGGCGGCGGCGGCACTGCGCGAAGTTCAGGAGGAACTTCAAATCATTGCGCGGATCGTCGCCTTTAATCAATTTGTGGAATCGATCGAATGCGACAACGCCGGCAAAATCCGCCATCATTACGTGATCGCCTCCTTTGCCGGCGAGTGGATCGCGGGGGAAGCCAAACCTGGGCCGGAGGCTAGGGAAGCCGTCTGGGTTGAGCCCGCACGCCTCGCCGGGCTCGATTGCACGCCTCATATCGTTGCCGTGGCGGAAGCGGCGCAAAGAGCACTGAATGGGCGCGTCCGGGCAGGCCAACCATGAGAAACCAACGATGAAGGGAGCCGTGGTGTTTGTTGGCGCGCAAGACATTCCGGGCCGCGCGCGGCGCGCGCTTGCGGCGGCGGCAATTTGCGTAGCGATTTCGACTACTTCGGCCGAGGCCCAATTTTTTGACTTTCTTTTTGGCAGCCGGCCAGAGGTAAGGCCGCCCCCCGCCGAGGCCAAGCCAGCCGGCAACAAAAGGCAACACGGCGAGGTCAAGGGCCACAAGACCAAGCCCAAAAAAGCGGCGGCCAAGCCCGCGCCCAATGCGAAAGCTGCTCCCGCGCCGGTAGCGGAGCCGCCGCCGCCTTACGATCCGGAGATTCTGAGGCTAGCCGAAATCCTTGGCGCCTTGACCTATCTCGATACGCTCTGCGCCTCCAATCCTCACGGCGACTGGCGCGCGAAGATGCAGGCGCTTTTGGAAGCCGATGCCAAGACCGCGGCGCGGAAGGCGCGGCTCGCAGGCAGCTATAACCGGGGCTTTCACGATTACGAAAGAACCTACCATCTGTGCACCCCCAACGCGCAGGCAATCATCGGCCGGTTTCTCGCGGAGGGCGGCAAGATCGCGCATGAGGTGGTCAACCGCTACGGCGCGTCGTAGCCCAAGGCCGGCGAGGCGTTGACCTGGGCCCTGGCGAAGTTCCGATAGGCGAAGCCAACCCTGTTTCGTTGGGATGCGGCAAGATTGAACAATCTTATTACCGGCGTCCCCGGCCTTCGCGTCGGCCATGCGCATGACGAACGACTCGGTTCCGGCGTCACCGCGCTGATTTTCGATGCTCCCGCCGTCGCCTCGATCGCCGTTCACGGCGGCGCGCCGGGGCTGCGCGACTCGGGCTTGCTCGAACCTTCGATGACCATCGAGCGGGTCGATGCCTTGGTCCTTTCTGGCGGCTCCGTTTATGGCCTCGATGCGATGGGCGGAGTCGCGGCTTATCTCCGCGAGATTGGCCGCGGCTACGCCGTGCGCGACATCAAAGTGCCGATCGTGCCGGGCGCGATCCTTTTCGATCTCTTGAACGGTGGCGACAAAAGCTTTGGCCGCGAGCCGGTCTATTGGCATTTGGGCTACAGCGCGGCAGCCTCGGCGGCGGTTGATTTTGTGCTCGGCAGCGCCGGCGCGGGTTTAGGCGCAACCACCGCCGATCTCAAGGGAGGCCTCGGCTCGGCGAGCGATGCGACATCAGGCGGCTTTCGTGTTGGCGCCCTTGTCGCGGTCAACGCGCTCGGCCGCGCGACGATCGGCGAAGGCCCCCATTTCTGGGCCGCCCCCTACGAACAAAGTGGCGAGTTTGGCGGCCTCGGCTGGCCCGCGCCGTGGCCGGCGGACGCGCTCGACTTTCGCATCAAGGGCATTGCCACGGAAAACACCACCATCGCAATTGTCGCGACCGACGCGGCTCTGACCAAACCGGAGGCGAAGCATCTTTCCATCATGGCGCATGACGGCATCGCGCGAGCGTTGCGCCCCGCGCATGCGCCCATGGACGGCGACACGATTTTTTCCGCCGCGACGGGAACGGCGGCCAAAGTCCCAACGATCATCGACATGACCGAGATCGGCTCTTGTGCCGCCGATTGCCTGGCCCGCGCCATCGCCCGCGCGGTTTACGAGGCCGAGCCCCTCCCTTTTTCTGGTGCGCTGCCGAGCTGGCGCGGCAAATTCGAAGGGAGATAACGGCATTGGCGAACTCATGGACTTCGCCCGCTCTCCCGTGTTACGGCGCGAGACAATCACGCCAGCGCCATGCCGCGCCGCACGCGCCATTGACTTAGAGTCCTTGAATGATTCCGCGCTATTCCCGGCCTCAGATGTCCGCCATATGGGAGGCGCGGACGCGATTTCGCATCTGGTTCGAGATCGAGGCGCATGCCTGCGATGCGCTGGCCAAAATCGGCGTCATCCCGAAGCAAGCCGCCAAGGCCATCTGGGAAAAAGCCGGCCACGTGACGTTTGACGCGGCCCGCATCGACGCGATCGAAAAGGTCACGCATCATGATCTCGTCGCCTTCTTGACTCACCTCGCCGAATTCATCGGGCCAGAGTCGCGCTTCGTGCATCAAGGCATGACCTCTTCCGACGTGCTCGACACGTGTCTGGCCGTGCAACTCGCGCGGGCCTCGGACATTCTAATGGCCGACATCGACGCCTTGCTTGCCGCGCTAAAACGCCGCGCGTTCGAACACAAGCTGACCCCCGCG
>JBOHJT010000138.1:0-8998 GCA_050728715.1 Methylocella sp. | reverse complement strand
TGGGTAAACCCGCTGTCCATGTCATCGGCGCGGGCCTTGCCGGGCTCGCCGCGGCGGTGCGCCTTGCCGGAGGGCCACGCGCTATCGTCCTGCACGAGGCCGCGCGGCAGGCTGGCGGGCGCTGCCGCTCCTATTACGACCCGGTGCTTGGCATGACGATCGACAATGGCAATCATTTGCTTCTATCGGGAAATCACGCCGCCCGAAATTATTTGGCGGCGATCGGGAGCGAGGACCAATTGGCGGGACCGCCGGATGCCGAGTTTGCTTTCGTCGATCTCGCAACCAAGGAGCGCTGGCTCCTACGCCCGAATGCCGGGCGGCTTCCCTGGTGGATTTTCGCGTCGTCCCGGCGGGTGCCGGGCACCGGCCCGTTCGATTATATTGGCCTCTTGCGGCTTCTTGTTATTGGCAAGGACGCGCCGCTCGGCGCGGTCATCCGCTGCGACGGATTGCTTTACGAGCGGCTGTGGCGGCCGTTTTTTCGCGCCGCCTTGAATACCGAGCCTGCCGAAGCTTCATCCCGCCTCGCCGCCGCGGTGGTGCGGGAAACGCTCGGCCTGGGCGGGCGCGCCTGCCGTCCTCTTGTCGCCGCGCAAGGGCTCTCCGCCGCGTTCATCGAGCCCGCGCTCGATTATCTCGCTCAGCGCGAGGTAAAGGTCAGATTCGACCATAGGCTGCGGCGGATAGAGTTTGCAAACGGCCGGGCCGCCGCCCTCGATTTCGGCGACGATTTGGTGCGACTCGACGCAGCCGACAAAGTCGTTCTCGCGGTTCCGCCCTATGCCGCGCGGGGCCTCGTGCCGGGCTTGCAATCGCCCGAGGATTATCGCGCGATCGTCAATGCCCATTTCAAAATCGCCCCGCCAAGGAACTGCCCCGCTATTTTGGGCGTCGTCAACGGGACAATCGAATGGCTGTTTGCCTTTCCCGGCCGATTGTCGGTCACCATCAGCAGTGCCGATCGCCTCCTCGATGTCGCGCGCGAAAAACTCGCCGAAACCATTTGGGCGGAAGTCGCGGAAGCGACACGGATTGAAACGCCGCTTCCGCCATGGCAGATCATCAAGGAAAAGCGGGCGACGTTCGCCGCGACGGTTGAGGAAAACGCGCGCCGGCCCGGCAATGGGACGGCCTATGCCAATCTGGTGCTCGCGGGAGATTGGACCGCGACGGGATTGCCCGCGACGATCGAAGGGGCGATCCGGTCTGGCCATCGCGCGGCCGGTCTGATCGTGGCATGGCAGTAAGAGAGGGATGGCCAAGGTGGAAGATATGGATGGCGTAACGGAAAGTGCCACTATGGCGGGCCCGGCCCTCGCCGGAATCGAAGCGGCGATTTTGCGGGCAACGCAGGCGCTGGTGGCCGCGCAGCGCGAGGATGGGCATTGCGTCTTCGAGCTGGAGGCGGATGTTTCGATCCCGGCGGAATATATTCTTTTTAAGCATTATCTCGGCGAGCCTGCCGATGCCGGGCTCGAAGCCAAGATCGCGGCTTATCTCCGGCGCAAACAGGCGGCGCACGACGGCTGGCCGCTGTTCACCGACGGCGCCTTCAATATCAGCAGCAGCGTCAAGGCCTATTTCGCGCTGAAGGTGGCTGGCGATCTCCCCGACGCGGACCATATGCGGCGCGCCCGCGCGGCGATCCTCGCGCAGGGCGGAGCGGCGAACACGAATGTTTTCACGCGCGTGCTTCTGGCGCTCTACGGCGCGCTGCCGTGGCGCGGGGTGCCGGCCATGCCGGTCGAGATCATGCTTTTGCCGCGCTGGTTTCCCTTCCATTTAACCAAAATCTCCTACTGGAGCCGCACGGTGCTCACTCCGCTCATGGTTGTGGCCGCCTTGAAGCCGCGGGCGAGGAATCCGTGCAATGTCACGATCGACGAACTCTTCGTCGAGCCGCCGGACGAGGTTCGCCGTTGGCCCGGCGCGCCACACCAAAAATTTCCTTGGACCGCGCTTTTTGCCGGAGTGGACAAGGTTTTGCGCTGGTCGGAGCCCTGTTTTCCCAAAGCCTTGCGCCGCCGCGCGATCGGCAAGGCGGTCGCCTTCGTCGAGGAGCGATTAAACGGCGCGGATGGCCTCGGCGCGATTTTTCCCGCGATGGCCAATTCGGCGATGATGTTCGATGCGCTCGGCTATCAAAGGCAAGATCCAAAGATGGTCCAGGTCCTGAATGCGATCGACAAGCTGCTCGTCGTCCATGAAGACGAGGCGTATTGCCAGCCTTGCGTCTCGCCGGTATGGGACACCGCGCTTGCCTGCCACGCGCTGATGGAGGCTGGCGGGGAAGCAATGGCGCCGCGTGTTCGCGCCGCGCTTGCCTGGCTCGGGCCCCTGCAAGTCACCGAAGTCGCGGGCGATTGGGCCGCGCAAAAACCCCATGTCCGGCCGGGCGGCTGGGCGTTTCAATATGCCAACGCCTATTATCCCGACGTCGACGATACCGCTGTCGTGGCGATGGCGATGGACCGCGCGGCGCGTGGAGCGGAGTACAAGGACGCAGTAGCTCGTGCGCGCGAATGGATCGAAGGCCTGCAAAGCGCCAACGGCGGGTGGGGCGCCTTCGATTCCGACAATGACCGGGAGTATTTGAATTACATCCCTTTCGCCGATCACGGCGCGTTGCTCGATCCGCCGACCGCGGATGTGACGGCGCGCTGTCTTTCCATGTTGGGCCAGCTCGGCGAGACTCTCGCCGGCAATCCAGCGGCCGCGCGCGGCGTCGAATATCTCCTGCGCACCCAGGAGAAGGATGGCAGCTGGTTCGGCCGCTGGGGGATGAACTACATCTACGGAACCTGGTCGGTGCTTTGCGCGTTGAATGTTGTCAACCGCGATCCGCGAAGCGCGGAGGTGCAACAGGCCGCCGCCTGGCTTAAAAGCATCCAGAACACGGACGGCGGCTGGGGCGAAGGGGGCGAGAGTTACGCAATGGATTATGCTGGCTACCGTCCGGCGCCAAGCACGCCGTCGCAGACGGCATGGGCATTGCTTGGGCTGATGGCCGCCGGTATGGTGGATGACCCGGTGATCACAAATGGGGTGGGCTATCTTGCACGGACCCAGGCGGAGGATGGATTTTGGCAGGAAGAGCGTTTTACCGCGACCGGATTTCCCCGGGTCTTTTTTCTGCGCTATCATGGCTATCCGAAATATTTCCCGCTCTGGGCAATGGCGCGCTACCGCAATCTCAAAACAGGCAACCGGTCTCCCATGCGGGCGGGAATGTGACCGGCTCCCCAGTCATCGCCGTTACTGGCCTCAAGATGGAAGCGAGGATTGTCGCCGGGCCGCGAGTCCTCGCCGTCTCGGGCACCGGCGATGCCTTGGGTCTCGAGCATGTCTTGAAAATGGCGATAGCGAAGCAGGCTTCGGCGATCATCAGTTTTGGCGTCGCGGGCGGTTTGGCGCCGGGGCTTGCTCCGGGCTCGATGCTTGTCGCGCGCGCGATCATCGCCGAAGATGGCGCGCGCTATTATGGCGATCCGGCGTGGTCGGGGCGGCTTGCCGGCGCGCTTGGCGGCGTGACGATTTGCGACATCGCCGGGGTCGATGCTCCAGTGGCGGGGTGCACTGAAAAGCGCGCCCTGCACATTAAAACCGGCGCCCATGCCGCCGATACCGAGTCCCACGTTGCCGCTCGCATCGCCGCCGCCCATGGGCTGCCTTTTGCCGCTTTTCGCGTCGTCGCCGACCCGGCGGACCGGCTATTGCCGCATGCCGCTCTCGTTGCGATGAAACCGGACGGTTCGATTGCGCTCGGCGCGATCGCGGGCTCGATTTTGCGGCACCCGCTCCAGGTCCCGCAGTTGCTGCGGATAGCACTTGATGCGCGCGCGGCCTTCGCGGCCCTATTCCGCGGCCGAAAGACGATTGCCGGAACCTTCGGCTTCAGCGATTTCCGCGAGTTTCAGCTCGACCTGCCGGCCGAAGACGAACTCGGCGGGCCGTTGCAGGTCTAGCGGAATATCGGGCGCCATCGGACCCTCGACGCGAATGCCGCGGAAGGCCACGCCGAGAGCCCGCAGAGGATGGCTGAAGGCATCTTCCACGGCGGTTGCCTCGTAGCCGCAATGGACCATGCAGTCGGCGCATTTTTCGTAATTGCCGGTGCCATAGGAGTCCCAGTTGGTTTCCTCCATCAGCTCCTTGAAACTGGCCGCATAGCCTTCGCCGAGCAGATAGCAGGGCCGCTGCCAGCCGAAGACCGTGCGAGTGGGATTACCCCAAGGCGTGCATCGATAGGTTCGATTGCCGGCGAGAAAGTCTAGGAAAAGCTTCGATTGGAAGAAAGGCCACGCCTTGCCGCGCTTGCCCAGCGCGAAAATTTGCCGGAACAGAGTCTTGGTTTTCTCGCGATTGAGGAAATGCCGCTGGTCGGGCGCGCGTTCATAGGCGTAGCCAGGCGACACCGTGATGCCCTCGATGCGAAGCGCCGCCACGCTATCGAAAAACGCCGCGACCCGGGCGGAATCGGCATTGTTGAAGAGCGTGCAATTGATGGTAACGCGAAATCCGCGCTCCTTGGCGAGCTTCAAGGCCTCGAAGGCACGGTCGTAGACACCGGTCTGACAGACCGAACGGTCATGCATTTCCGCGTCGCCATCGAGATGAATCGACCAGTTGAAGTAGCGGTTCGGCGTGTAGCGGTCGAGGTTTTTCGCAAGCAGAAGCGCGTTGGTGCAGACCGTCACGAATTTGCCTCTGGCGATCGCGCCCTTCACAATCTGGGGAAGATCCTTATGCAGCAGCGGCTCGCCGCCGGCGATCACCACGCAAGGCGCGCCGCATTCGTCGATCGCCGCGAGGCAGTCGGCAAGCGGCAGGCGCTGGTCGAGAATCTTGTCTGGATAATCGATCTTGCCGCAGCCCGCGCAAGCGAGGTTGCAGCGGAACAATGGTTCCAGCATCAGGACGAGCGGAAAGCGATTGCGTCCGGCGAGGCGCTGGCGCACCACATAGGCGCCGATTTGAGCCATTTGCAGAACTGGTATGCCCAATGCTTACTCCTTGGAATTGGCGCCGGCGTGGCCGATCAGCACGATCAATCTCCCTTGTTGCACATACCGCTCCCCTTGGCTATGAACTTTCGACACAAGAGGACATGTAGCATAACGGACGGGCAGTCCAAGAGCGGCGGCATCGTCCGCGACGGAGCAGGCAACGCCATGGGCGGCGCTTCCTGCATACCGGAACATGTTTCCCAGATTTGGGTTACCCGAACAACCCCTACTTTTTGTCTTAACGGAGCATTGGCTGACTTCTCTTCCGATTGGCGGTAGCAGAGCATGGCAGAATCCACGGAAACTCCGGCAATACCATCATTCGAGAAACCAATCGCTCGTGATCCCATCGCAAGATCGATCGTCGCGATCGTGGGGGCCTGCAGCCGTTTCCGATGGACCGTGCTTTCCTTGGCAACCTTGGTGACCATTGCCGCGGGTTATTATACGGCCACCCATTTCGCGATAAACACGAATACGAACGAGTTTATTTCCGCAAAGCTGCCATGGCGGCAAAATCTTATCGCGTCGGATAAGGCTTTCCCCCAGCGCGTTGATCAAATTGTCGTGGTTATCGATGGCGCGACGCCCGAGCTTGCCGAGGCGGCCGCCCAATCGCTGTCCGATAGATTGAAGCGCCGCCCCGATCTCTACCGATCGGTTCTGCGTCCCGCTGGCGGATCTTATTTCAATCAAAGCGCGCTTCTGTTCCAACCGGTCACCGATCTTCGGCGCACGGTCAAGGAACTCTCCCGTGCCCGGGCATTTTTGATGGCGCTCGCGTCCGATCCGAGCTTGCGCGGGATCGTGACCGCCGTATCCTACATAAATCAGGGCGTCCGCGCGCAAGCCGGGACGCTCGATGATTTCGACCGCCCGATGGCCCTGCTTGGCGATGCCTTCGATGGCGTGCTCGCCGGGCGGCCGGTGTTCTTTTCCTGGCGCGGTTTGTTGGCCGAGCAACCAGCCGACCCGCGTGAATTACGCCGTTTCATCGAAGTCAAGCCGGTGCTCGATTACGCGGCGTTGATGCCGGGGGAGAGGGCGTCCGATTTCATCCGGGGAACTGCGCGCGATCTTGGGCTTTCCCCCAAATCGGGGGTGACCGTCAGATTGACCGGGCTCGTGCCGATGGCCGACGAGGAGTTCGCCAACATCGCGGATGGCGCCGGGCTCAACGCGGCGGGGACCGGTCTAACGGTTCTTTTGATTATTTGGCTCGCCTTGAGATCGGCCCGCATCGTTCTCGCGGTCGCCTTGAGCGTGATCGTTGGTCTCGCGGCCACGGCCGCCATTGGGCTCATGATGGTCGGCGCGCTCAATTTGATTTCGGTCGCCTTCGCGGTGTTGTTCGTCGGCATAGGAACAGATTTCTGCATTCAGTTCAGCGTCCGCTACCGCGCCGAACGCTATAAGGAGGCACGGCTCGACAAGGCCCTCGTGCAAGCGGCGGCCAAGGCCGGGCGGCCGTTGGCGCTTGCCGCCGCGGCGACCGCCGCCGGCTTCTACTCTTTTCTCCCGACCGATTACCGCGGCGTCGCGGAATTGGGCCTCATTGCCGGAACCGGCATGTTCATCGCGTTTTTTGCCGCGATCACGGTCTTGCCGGCCTTCCTTACTCTATTCCGGCCGCCGCCGGAACAGGAGCCGGTCGGCTATCAATTTTTGGCCCCGGCCGATCGATTCATGACCAAGCACCGGTATGTGATCGTCATCGGGACATTGTTGGTGGCCTTGGCCGGAACGCCTTTGCTTCGCCACCTTCATTTCGATTTCAATCCGTTGGATTTGCGCAGCCCCAAAGTGGAATCCGTTGCAACGTTGTTGGATTTGATGAAGGACCCGAACACCGACACCAATACAATCGACGTACTCGCTCCTTCTCTCGCCGAGGCGCCGCCGCTCATCGCGCGTTTGCGACAATTGCCGGAGGTCGCCCGGGTGACGAGCCTCGAGAGTTTCATTCCGCTAGATCAAGACGCAAAGCTCGCGATCATCGCGCCTCTTGCCAAGTCCTTGGCGCCCTTGCTCGATCCCGCGCGCGAGAAGGAGCCTCCGACCGACGCGGAGGACGTGGAGGCCATGGAGCGCGCCGCCGCTGCCTTCGCGGCGACGGCAAGCGGCGTGGCCGGCAAGGGCGCCGACGACGCTCGCCGCCTGGTTGGCCTCCTCCGCAAAATGGCCGAGGCGCCGCCGCATATACGCGACACGGCGGGCGAGGCCTTGATTCCGAGCCTGGATACGATGCTCGATTTGCTGCGGGCTTCGCTCACCGCCCGGAAGGTGACCGTCGCTTCCATTCCTCCAGATTTGGCGCGCAACTGGGTGAGCGCCGACGGCCGCGCGCGCATCGAGGTTGCGCCCGCGGGCGATCCGAACAATAACGATAACCTCCTCCGGTTTGCCAAGGCGGTACGCACGATCGACCCCAACGCCATGGGCGAGCCCATCGCCGTTCAAGAATCCGGCAAGACGGTTGTGCGGGCGTTCATTGAGGCCGGGTTTTGGGCTCTGATCTCGATCAGCGTGCTTCTCTTCATCGTGCTGCGGAGGGTGACCGACGTGCTGTTGACTCTGGTTCCCTTGCTGCTCGCCGGCGCCGTCACGCTCGAGATCACGGTCCTGATCGGCCTGCCGCTGAATTTTGCGAACATCATCGCGCTGCCGCTCCTGCTTGGTCTCGGGGTCGCCTTCAAGATTTATTTCGTGATGGCGTGGCGGGCGGGTACCACGAATCTTTTGCAATCGAGCCTTACGCGCGCCGTTTTTTTCAGCGCGATGACCACGGCGACCGCGTTCGGCAGCCTTTGGCTCTCCAAGCATCCGGGCACCTCCAGCATGGGCAAGCTGCTCGCCTTGTCGCTTGTCTGCACATTGGCGGCGGCGGTTTTATTCCAGCCGGCGCTGATGGGGCCGCCAAGAAAGGTCAATTTGTCGGGCGAGGACGCCTGAGCGCGCCGTCGCGGCGTCATGTCTTGCGCGTGGCCTAGCAACCTGGCCGAAGGCGGCAGTGTCATGCCCACCATTTCTCCGGCGGCGCGATCCTTGGCGCCGATTGCTCGATGACATGCGCCACGGAAAACAGGGTCTCTTCGTCAAACGCGCGGCCGATTACTTGCAGCCCCAAGGGCAAGCCGTCAGTGGAAATTCCGGCCGGAACCGAAATGCCAGGCAGTCCCGCCATGTTCACGGTGACGGTAAAGATATCGTTGAGGTACATTTCGACCGGATCGGCCGAGCCTTTTTCGCCGAGGCCGAAGGCGGCGGACGGTGTCGCAGGGGTCAGGATCGCATCGATGCCGCTTGCGAAGGCAGTTTCGAAATCGCGCTTGATGAGGGTTCTGATCTTTTGCGCCCGCACATAATAGGCGTCGTAATAGCCGGCCGAAAGCACATAAGTGCCAATCATGATCCGCCGTCTGACCTCCTTGCCAAAGCCCGCCGCCCGCGTTCTTTCATACATGTCGGCGATGTCTTTCCCTGGGACTCGAAGCCCGTAGCGCACGCCATCGTAGCGGGCGAGATTCGACGAGGCCTCGGCTGGCGCCACGATATAATAAGCAGGCAAGGCATAACGCGTGTGCGGCAGCGAGATTTCGGCAATTTTCGCGCCCGCCGCCTTCATCCATTCGACGCCTTGCGCCCAGAGGTTTTCAATTTCGGCAGGCATGCCATCGCGGCGGTATTCGTTTGGAATTCCGATCGTCCGCCCCTTGACGCCGCACCCCAGGGAAGCCTCGAAATCCGGCACCGGAACATCGGCGGACGTCGTGTCCTTCGGGTCATGGCCCGCCATCGAGCGCAGCAGGATCGCAACGTCGCGCACGGTGCGCGCGATCGGCCCCGCCTGATCGAGCGAGGACGCGAAAGCCACTATTCCCCAGCGCGAGCAACGCCCATAGGTCGGCTTGATGCCAACGGTTCCGGTAAACGCCGCGGGTTGGCGGATCGAGCCGCCAGTGTCGGTCGCCGTCGCGCCGGAACAGAGC
>JBOHJT010000137.1:0-9066 GCA_050728715.1 Methylocella sp. | reverse complement strand
CTGCCGCAATCGCCGGCAAGACAAACCCCCATCGGCGAAATCGAGACCTTAGGTCATCGACTCATTAAAGCGCATCCAGATTCGAAGTGAAGCGAGTTTGACGCCGGCGAGGAAGTTATCGGGTGTTATGTCGCAGCGCGTGGCTACGGCGCGGTAGTGTTTGATTTTGTTGAAGAAACGCTCGACGAGATTTGGGTATCGGTAAGAGCTGAAGGCCAGGACATTCTTGCGGTTTGGCATGGGCTTGATGTTGGCCCATGCGCCGCGTTCGTCGAGGCTTTTGCGCAGCTCGTCGCTCGGCCAGCTTCGCCACCGGGGGTGTGTATATGGTGGATGGAGGCCAGTCGGCCCATTGAACCAGATTAGCCGCCACGGTGGAGAAACAACGAGGACAGGAGAGACGTAGATGGTACAGCGGGTATTAGTCACGGCCGGCGCTTCCGGCATCGGAAAAGAAATCGCGAGAGCCTTCGCCGCGATCGGCGCCAAAGTCTGCGTCTGCGACATCGATGCGAAGGCGCTGGATACGGCGGCGAAGGATATTCCAGGCCTGAAGACCGTCGTCTGCGACGTGTCAAAGCGTGGCGACATTGAACGCATGGTCGCCGCTTCCGTCGAGGCGCTAGGCGGGCTCGATGTGCTGGTGAACAACGCCGGCATTTCAGGAGAGACGGCGCCCGTCGAAGACGCGGACCCCGACCAATGGGAGGCGGTGATGACCGTCGATGTCATCGGGACGTTTCATGTCACGCGCCTTAGCATTCCTCATCTGAAAAAATCTGCTGCCGGAAGCATCGTCGTGATGTCGTCGGTCGGCGGACGCTTCGGCTATCCGAACCGCAGCGCATATTGCACGGCGAAGATGGGGCTGATCGGCTTCGCCAAAACGCTGTCGCGTGAACTGGGCCAGTACAATATTCGCGTCAACGCCATCGCGCCGGGAGCCGTCGGCGGCGACCGTATCGAACGCGTTCTTCAGGGTCGCGCCAGCGCAGAACACAAAACGTTGGAAGAGGAAAGGGCCGCCGCGATGAGCATCCAGTCGCTGAAGCGTTTCGTCGATCCCAAGGACATTGCCGCGCTGATCTTGTTCCTGACATCGGATGCGGGAAAATCAATTTCCGGCCAGGTTCTGCCCATCGATAACGACTCACAGAGTTCTGCATAATTCACCCAGCGACAAACAAACCGGGAGGATCGTTTATGGCACAGGGATTACGCGAGCGACTGATCGGCGCATGGAAGCTGGTGTCCTACGTCGAAAAACCGGTTGACGGGTCCGCGTCGGCTCCCTTAGCCTTCTAAATATGGAGATGTTCGATGCAGCGAGTGGTCGTTCTTGGCGGGGGAATAGCCGGTATTGTTACGGCGACACACTTGGCGCGCAAGCTTGGGAGAACCAACGCAGCGGAGGTTCTCCTCGTCGATCACAACCTTGCTCACGTCTGGAAGCCGATGCTTCATACGTTCGCCGCGGGCACCGCGAACTACAGCACGCAGAGCATCAGTTTCGCGCCGCACGCCACGCGCAACGGATACAAGTTCTGGCCGGGCGATCTCTGCGGACTTGATAGGACGCGTAAAGCGGTCGAACTGGGACCCATTACATTGCCGGACGGCAACAGCCAGCTTCCCGGCCGATCGATTCCGTATGACATCCTCATCCTTGCGATCGGCAGCCATTCCAATGATTTCGAGACACCCGGCGTTAAGGAGCATTGCTATTTCATTGATGACGTTGGCCAGGCGCTGACGTTCAATGCCGCTCTTCGCAGTACGATCATCCAGTCGATGGACAACAAAACGGAGACAGGCGTTGTCATCATTGGCGGAGGGGCAACAGGCGTTGAGCTTGCGGCTGAACTCACGCGCCGCATGGACATCTTTGCAAGCTATCTTTCCGATAAAACGCCACCACGTCTGCGCCTCACACTGATTGAGACCGCCCCAACGCTGCTGGGAGGTTTCCCCGAACGCATATCGCAAGCGGTTAAGGACAAGCTGACGCAGCTCGGGGTTGACGTTCGGACTGGCACGAAAGTGGTGGGGGCGGATGAGCGCGGCGTGTCTCTTGATGGCGGCCAACGGGCCGATGCTGCGCTTCGCGTGTGGGCCGCGGGCGTCAAAGCCCCGCCGATCGCTGCAAAATTGGATGGGTTGAATGTTAACCGAAAAGGCCAGATTGAGGTGCGGCCCACTCTTCAGACAAGGGAGGACGATAGCATCTTCGCCCTTGGCGACTGCGCGAGCTGCGCGGCAGCGGATGGGAAGCCGCTTCCCACCACAGCCCAGGTGGCGCGGCAGCAGGCAGTTTTTCTGGCCTCGTCCCTCTCCGATCACCTGACCAGGAACAAGCCGCCGTCTGAATTCAAGTTTCGCGACATGGGAAGTCTGGTCGCACTCGGCGATTACGCCGCATACGGAAGCCTTGGCCAGCATGGCTTTCTCCATGGCGCCCAGTTCAAGGGCTGGCTGGCCATGATCGGACATGCGTCCCTTTACCGGATGCACCAGCTGGACCTGAACGGGCTTGTCAAAGGTGGTGTCGGATGGTTGGCCGACGATCTGACGCGTTTGGCCGGACCGCGCATCGGACTCAATTGATGAAGGAAGTCGTCACGCTTGCGCAAATGCGTGAGCCAAACCATCACGAAAGGAGATTGTAATGACGAAAACTTTGCGCGACCAGTTGATCGGCGCCTGGAAGCTGGTTTCCTACGTGGAAAAGCCAACTGACGGCTCTGAGCCCTTCTATCCCATGGGAGAGGAACCACAGGGCATCATCATGTACACGCCCGATGGCTATATGTCGGCGCAGCTCATGCACCGCGGTCGTCCCAGGTTCGCGTCCGGCGACTGGTTTCGTGGCAGCGACGAGGAGATCAAGGAAGAGGCGCTTGGCTACATCGCCTATTGCGGCCCTTTTCACACAGACGAGGAAAAGCAGACCCTGACGCATTCTATGTTTGTGTCGCTGTTCCCGAATTGGCTGGGGCAGACCCAGCCGCGCGTGGTGAAGATCGAGGGCGACATGCTTCACCTGAGCACGGCGACGCCGATCGTTTCCGGAGGGAAGAAAACAATGTCCTACCTCTCCTGGAGGCGGGCCGAGTCCAACGTTTAGCCACGGCATCAGCAAGTGCGCAGACAGCAACAGGAGAATTCATGACAGACCAGAACAAGAAGCTTGTCCGCGACTTCTACGAACTGGCGTTCAATCAGCACAAGCCACGCGAAGCTGTACAAAAGTATGTCGGCGATCAGTACATCCAGCATAACCGGTTTGTTCCCAACGGTGCCGAGCCGTTCTGCGTACATTTTGAGGGTTACTTCAAAGAGCACCCGAAATCACATGTCGTTTTCTCGCATGTGATTGCCGAGGGCGATCTCGTCGTCCTTCACCTGAATTCCAAAGCGGAAGAAAAGGACCGAGACCGGGCGATCGTTGATATTTTCCGTGTCGAAAACGGCAAGATTGTCGAACATTGGGATGTCGCTCAGGACGTTCCCGAGAAAACGGCCGGCGGCATCGACAAGCGCATGGATCTTTGTCGTCAGGCCGCCCCGCGAGCGACCCATGCAACCGGATCGATCGTCTTTTTTTGGCGTTGGCGGCATGCTGATGCACGCGGATCGAGGACCAGTCGATCATCTGGATATCGCCATCGTAAGCCTTTGACACAGCTTCCAAAAGCCGATCCCAGACGCCCGCCTTGCGCCACCTGTTGAAACGGTTCACGCAGGTGGTGTGCGGACCATAGCGCTCCAGAATGTCGGCCCAGGGCGCGCCCGTCCGCAGCCGCCAGAAGATCCCGTTCAACACGCGCCGGTCATCCACCCGCGCGACGCCGCGCGGCTTGTTCGGAAGCAGCGGCGAGATCACCGGCCACTCGAAATCCGTCAAATCAAAACGAGCCATTCCAACCTCCCCCGATCTGACGGTTGAATCACTCTCTTGCCGATTCGAGAATCCCCGTTATGAGATCATGACCTAGCGTAGCCGCGTGTGGCCCGAAACCACGCTGAACGCTACGCGCGTGGTTCTGCCGTGCCGATGCCCGGCGGTCCTAGTTTTGCGCCAATGGCCATGTCTCGCCCAGCCGTGTCGCGTCCAACCATGCCTGCTCGCGTGGCGGCGACCGTGATGTGAATCCGCCGCCGTGGCCACTTCGGCGCGGGTGTTTCCGGCTGCTGCCTCGGCGTCCTGCCTATCCGCATCCACGCCGTCTCTGGCGGCGCCGTGGCCGCGGGCGAGGGGACCGAACACGGCCAGGCATTGGTTGTAGGCGTCCGCCGCTTGAATTTTTTCGCAGTCGTCGATGGTGCGCGGAGCGGCTTTCGATTGCGCGGGGGCCGCGATCAACGCGGCGGCGAAAACGGCAGTCAAAATGGATCGCAAGGCTTTATCCTCTGAGGCTCGCGCCGGTTTTCTTCGCGACCTCGGCGACGATCTTGCCGGCTACGGCGTCGATCTCGGCCTCGGTCAGGGTTTTTTCGCGCGGTTGCAAGGTGACGGATATGGCGACCGATTTCTTACCTTCGGGTATGCCCTTGCCTTCATAGACATCGAAAACGCCGGCGTCCGCGACGAGCGCGCGGTCGGCCGACGCGGCCGCCTTCACGATGTCGGCCGCCTTCACGGTTCGATCGGCCAGGAAGGCAAAGTCGCGTTGCACAGGCATGAACTCCGGAAGTTCGAGCTTCGGTTTGGTCTTTGTGGACCGCGATTTCGGCGCCGGTATGTCATCGAGGAGCAACTCGAAACCGGCGACCGGCCCCTCGGCGCCAAGGGCTTCGAGGTTGCGCGGATGGATCTCGCCAAATGCGCCAATGACATTTTTTGGCCCCAATTGGAGGGTGGCCGAGCGGCCAGGGTGAAACCATGCCGGTCCGCCGGAAATGAGCTGCAAGCCGCGGGGCGGCACGCCGAGCGCCGAAAGCAGCGCGAAAGCATCGGCCTTGGCATCGAAGAGATCGACCCGGGCGGACGGCGTCGACCAATGCCTCCCGGTTCCCTTTTCTTTTGCCATGCCGCGCCGGATCGCGCTGGCCGCGATCTTCTGACCCTCCGCGTCGTCGCTCAAGAAGATTTGCCCGACCTCGAAAAGCGCGACATCGCCATGGCCACGGTCGGCGTTGCGCTGGGCCGCCGCGATCAGACCTGGCAGCAAGCTTGGCCGCATGTCCGAAAGCTCCGGGGCAATCGGATTAGCGAGAGTGAGAGAAGAAGCGCCGCCGCCAAACATCAGCGCGCGCTGGCGTGAAACGAAGGACCAAGTCACCGCTTCGACGAGGCCGTTGGCGGCAAGTGCCCGTTTGGCGCTCCTCACCCGCTTTTGCGGTGGCGTCAACACGGGTCCCGCGACATGTTGGCCGGAGGTGCGCGGCAACGGCGCGGACGCAACGCGATCGAGCCCCGCGATCCGCACGATTTCCTCGACAAGATCGGCCGTGCCCTCGACGTCGGGCCGGAACGAGGGCGCCGTCACGACCACCTCGCCCGTGGTGCCGGCAAAATTGGCAAGCTCGAACCCAAGGCTCGCGAGAATACCGGCCATTTCCGAACTGTCGAGTTCGAGCCCGGTCAGCCGCGTCACCTCGCTCCAGGGAAACACGATGCGCTGGCCGGGCGGCGGAATCCGCCCAGCAAGGGTGATTTGCGAGACAACCCCGCCGCACAGTTCAACCACCAGCCTCGTCGCAAGCTCAAGCCCAGGAAGGCAGAATGCCGGATCGACGCCGCGTTCGAACCGGTAGCGCGCGTCCGAATGAATGCCGAGCCTGCGTCCGCTGCGGGCGATATTCGCGGGATCCCAAAGCGCCGATTCGATCAGCACGTCCGTCGTCGCCGCGTCGCAGCCCGAGGCTTGACCACCCATGATCCCGGCCAGAGATTCGACGCCCGCGTCATCGGCGATAACCACATTGTCCGCGTCGAGCCTGTAGGTCCGGCCATCGAGCGCGATCACCTCCTCGCCAGGCGTCGCGCGGCGGACAGTAATGTTCCCCTTGATTTTTTGGGCATCAAAAACATGCAACGGCCGGGCGCGGTCGAAGGTGAGATAATTGGTGATATCGACGAGCGCATTGATCGGCCGCAGCCCGATCGCCTTGAGCCGCCTCTGCATCCAATCGGGACTTTGCCCATTGCGGACGCCTTTCACGAGGCGCAGCGCGAAGGCGGGCGCGAGATGCGCGTCCTGTGGCGCGAAATCGAGCCAGACCGCGACCGGACAAGAAAACCCGCCCTCGACCGGCGCCACGGCCTCGCTCTTCAGCTTGCCGAGCCCCGCCGCCGCGAGGTCGCGGGCAATTCCGTTTATACCCGCGGCATCGGGGCGGTTAGGCAAGAGATCGATCTCGATGAGCGGGTCATCGAGCGATGCCCATTGCGCATAAGCCGCGCCCACGGGGGCCGCGGCCGGCAGATCGAGAATGCCGTCATGGTCATCGGACAATTCGAGTTCGGCGCCCGAACAAAGCATGCCGTTCGATTCGACGCCGCGGATAACACCCTTGCCGAGCGTGATCTTCTTGCCCGGAATATAGGCACCTGGCGCGGCAAAGACCGACTTCATGCCGGCCCTCGCATTGGGCGCGCCGCAGACGACCTGCACCAGGCCGGCGCCCCCGGCATCGACAAGACAAACCCGCAGGCGGCCGGCATTGGGGTGCGGCTTCGCCTCGACGACGCGGGCGATGACGAAATCCTTGAGCGCAAGAACCTTGTCATCGACGTGCTCGACCTCGAGGCCGATCTTGGTCAATGTCGCTACGATCTGATCGAGGGTGGCATTGGTCTCGAGGTGATCCTTGAGCCAGGAGAGGGTGAATTTCATTGCCGCCCCAAAAAAGCGCCGGGCCGAAGGGGAACGAAACGCGTTTCCCCCGCCGCCCGTGATTCTCGTTGCCCGCTTTTAGAGCTTTTCCCGGCCGAGAGTAATTCCTGTTCAATTCGAAATCGACAAAGGTTTCAGCCGCTCCGCATGTCAAGCTGCGCCATTGCCATTGGGCGGGGTACAATTGGACATACCGGCCACGATCGGCCGCGGCTTGGGTTCCCCCAAAATCGGCGATGGAATTTTGGACGAGGCGAATACGCCAGGCTGTTTTTCCATCGCCGCCGCCGCATTTTCATCCGGGCGCTTGCCCGCGATGGGATAAGAGCGGCAGGGCGGCTTCTCTCGAACAAATCCCGTTCTTGAGGACGGCGCCGGAAAAACCTATCCCGCGCCGCAAATCCTGGCGCGCCTCGCCTTGCTTTTGGCCAAGCCAGATTTTTGTGGCTAGCTCGGTGGAATTGTGAATGTCGAGAGTCTGATAGAGCTTTTTGGCATGATCCGCGACCGAGGACCGTTGGAGGCCGAGTTCATCCGCGATCGCCGGTTTCGGCTTGCCAAGGGCAAGGTGAATTCCGATTTTCGTCTGGGCCGGCGTGGCGCCGCGTTCGCGCAGCATGCGCGCCGCATGGGCAATGGCGTGCTCGCGCAGCTCGATCGTCACCGATATGAGACAAGATTTGGGATCCTTGGCGGCATCTGCCGGAAGTGTGCCTGCCGGCAGGAGCGATTTGGCTTCGAGCGTGAGAGCGCCATGGGCGGTCGAAACCTGCATGCGAGGCGGGGTGCTGGAAGTCCCATTCGCCGCGCCGGCGATGCGTTGGAGAAGTTTTAAGATTGGCGAAGGCAGCCTATCGCGGACTGGCACGTAGCGCGTGTAATCACCCGGCTCTCGCATAAGCATTCGGATCAGGGATTCGACGCCAGGCGTCTGAAAAACGAGCTTCGCGTCAGGCGTCAAGATCATCTGACCGCTCCGCACCGGCGTCCCTGCCAAGCCCGCTGGCTCCTCGTCCTCCGGGGGCGCGTCATCGGGGGGTTCCGGACGAAACGCATGCGCGAGCCAGGGACGCAGCCGGTCGAGACGCTGCACATCGTCCGCGGTGAAGGGGCGGGCGCCGCGCGGACGGGTCAGCATCAGGTGTGCGAACGCAAAAGTCCGGCCTGCATCGCCCATCATCGAGTCCAAAATCCAGCAGGAATCGAGGGGAGCCTCTATTTCCCGATACCAGCCGCTGTCCAGCCAATCCCGACCTTGCAAATGCAAAGTCCAGCCGATCGCCTTCGTACGGATGGCAGACAAATGAAGGGACGCGGGGCTCGACCGGTCGTCCATGAACCGCCGCCACATACGGTCGCGGAAGATCGCCGCCGTCTCCGGGTTTTCGGCATAGCCGCGGCCGAATGTGGCGTCGGGCTCCAAGAGAACCATGCGGGACCACCCATGCGGCAGGATCTCGTGCAGCAGGGGCGTGACCGCGATCATCGCGCTCTCGGGCTTGAGCCCAAGGCAGCATAGTGTCTTGAGATGGTCGACCGCTCCCATCAGAATCCCATCCGGCGTCGGCGCGCGCCCGAGAGGATACCCACAAACTCATCCCATGACCGAGGGGCGCTGGGCAGCGGCATGGGCGATCGAATTGCTAGTTATCGCGGGATTATTGGCGCTCCGCATCGGACGTTTGTCCTAAATCGAACTAGCGGCGATCGCTACAAGACAGCGGTTCGTCTCATTAGAGAAAGAGGCGACAAATCATGTTGGAGGAGTTCAAGTGACGCAGAATTCTGCCGCGAACCGCTGATTTCCGCAAAGTCACCCCCTAAACAGGGGGCGCGGGAACCAACTGAACCACTTAAAATATTGGCATTTAGAGCATGAAGCAATTTTTCCCCGTTGCCAGCCGGTCTCCAGAGCTGGCAACGGGGGCTTGTTTCCAGTTCCACGCGATTGCTGGGCGAAGCCCGCAACGACCCAGATGTGAGGTTACAAGAGAAGATCATGATCACAATGTTAAGATCCCGGTTTAGATCCCGAGACGCAGCCTTTGCGGCGGCAAAGAAATTGTCCCATCTGGTTCCCGGCTATGATTGCGAAGCATGGCCTGATCGGGGTTATTGGGTTCTCGTCATGCGTTATAGTGATGATGATGGCCATATCCGTTTCAAATTCGTGGGGCCCGAGGACCACTTAAGCGAAAAGCATTATATTCAAGAAAAAACCCAGGCC
>JBOHJT010000136.1:0-9097 GCA_050728715.1 Methylocella sp. | reverse complement strand
CGGTTAGGGTGCCGGTCTTGTCGACGACGAGCGTGTCGATCTTTTCCATGCGCTCCAGCGCCTCGGCGTTCTTGATGAGCACGCCCAATTGCGCGCCGCGTCCGACGCCGACCATGATCGACATCGGCGTCGCGAGGCCGAGCGCGCATGGGCAAGCGATAATCAAGACCGAGACGGCGGCGACGAGCCCGTGGGCGAACCGCGGCTCCGGGCCAAGGATCGCCCAGGCGGCGAAGGCGGCAAGCGCCGTAGCGATCACCAAAGGCACAAACCAGGCGGCGACCTGATCGGCGAGGCGCTGGACCGGCGCCCGGCTCCGTTGCGCCTTCGCGACCAGTTGCACGATCTGGGAGAGCAGAGTCTCGGCGCCGACCTTTTCCGCGCGCATGACAAAGGAGCCGGTCTGGTTGAGCGTGCCGGCGATGACCTTGGCGCCCGCGTCCTTGCCAACCGGCATGGATTCGCCGGTGACGAGCGACTCGTCGATCGTCGCGCGCCCATCGAGAATCGCTCCGTCGACCGGCACTTTCTCACCTGGCCGCACGCGCAGGCGGTCGCCAACGGCGATCGCATCGAGCGGCACTTCCTCGTCGGTGTTATCGCCGCGAAGACGCCGCGCGGTCTTTGGCGCGAGGCCGAGAAGCGCCTTGATCGCGTTGGACGTTTGCTCCCGCGCCCGGAGTTCCAGAACCTGGCCGAGCAGCACGAGAACGGTGATGACGGCGGCGGCCTCGAAATAAATCGCGACCGAGCCGCCGGTGCCCCGGAACGCTTGCGGAAAAAGACCCGGCACCAATGTCGCGGCGGCGCTGTAAGCCCAAGCGACGCCGGTGCCCATGGCGATCAGCGTGAACATGTTCAAATTGCGTGTCGCGAGTGATCGCGCGCCACGTTCGAAGAACGGCCAGCCCGCCCAAAGCACGACCGGAGTGGCAAGGACGAACTGCACCCAATTCGATGTCTCCTGCGAGATCAGCACGTGAAGGTTGAAGAAGTGTCCGCCCATCTCCAAAACCACCACCGGCAGACTGAGAGCGAGCGCGATCCAGAAGCGCCTGGTCATGTCGGCGAGCTCGGGATTTGGGCCCGTCTCCGCGCTCGCTACATCAGGTTCGAGCGCCATGCCGCAGATCGGACAATTGCCGGGGCCGGTCTGACGGATCTCTGGATGCATTGGGCAGGTGTAGATGGTGCCTGCCGGCACCGGTGCCGGAGGCTTTGGCGTCTCGCCGATATAGGGCACGGGGTTCGCGACGAATTTGGTTTTGCATCCCTGGCTGCAGAAATAATACGTGTGACCGCCATATTCGGCGCTGTGTTTGGCGTTGCCGGGATCGACAGTCATGCCGCAAACCGGATCCTTCGCCAACTGCGTGGCCTCGCGAATACCGTCCGAGGAGGCTTGCGGGTGATTGTGGTGATCGTGCATCGGCTCGCTCCAAGGCATTCATGCCAAATCGCCCGTCCAGCGCAGGGCGGCGAATAATGCCGCAAAGGAAGAGGTAGGTGACGGGCTTGATCTTGAGACATAATGGCGCCGGCCGCCATTCCAAGAGATCGCGTTCGATTGTTGAATTTTTGAGTGCGACGGATGGACAGCCTCCGCTGGCCCAAACTGTGATCTTAGCGCGTGCGGCCGGGCAGAGCGCCGAGCGCTTCCCGCCCGAGGATACGCTGCTCCTTGGGCCAGCTCCAAAAAACCCCTTGGTGCGACATAGCATCGCCTAGTCTTCGCCGGTAGGCCTCCTTCGGCACTTCGACCGCGCCGAGCGATGCAAGATGCGGCGTCACGAATTGCGCGTCGAGCAGGCGGAACCCGCCCTTCACTAAGCGCGCGACGAGATGCACCAGCGCGACTTTCGAGGCATCGGTCTTGCGATAAAACATGCTTTCGCCGAAAAACGCCGCGCCGAGGTGGACGCCGTAGAGCCCGCCGGCGAGCGAGCCATCCGACCAGCTCTCGACCGTGTGGACCCGGCCGGCATCGAAGAGCTGGCGATAGAGCAATCTAATCCGCCCATTGATCCAAGTCTTTTCGCGTCCTTCATGGGAAGCGGCGCATCCGTCGATCACGGCATCGAAATCCCCATCGATTCTGATCTCGAACCGGTCGGAGCGGACCATCTTGGCGAGACTTTTCGATACGATCAGGCCCTCGAGCGGGAAAACGCCGCGCGCTTCCGGATCGACCCAGAAAAGATTCTGATCCGTGGCGCTCTCCGCCATCGGAAATAGGCCGATGGAATAAGCGCGGAGCAAAATATCGCTGGTTATTTCGTATTGGTCGCGGGGATGGCTCATCGGACAAGACTGAGCGTCGCGGCGGACGCCGTCAAGCGCAAACGATCTGGAAGCCGCGCGGTTTTTCTACTTGCCTCCCCGGCGCTTGACAAATACCCGATCCGTGCACTTTTCGCAGGCGCCGCCCGGATGTCCAACTGAGCTTTACCCATGATGGTCTCGACGACAAATGATGTAACAGGTTTCAAGATCGTCCGGCATCTCGGCATCGTGCGCGGGATCACCGTTCGCTCGCGCAGCGTCGTCGGCAATTTCGTTGGCGGGCTTCAATCCATTTTTGGCGGCCAGATCGGCGCCTATTTGGAACTTGCGGAGACCGCGCGGCAGGAAGCCTTCGATCACATGTGCGCGCATGCGACCCAAGCGGGCGCCAATGCCGTCGTTGGTATGCGCTATGACGCCAATGAAATCACGGACGGAATTACCGAAGTCCTCGCCTATGGCACCGCGGTGTGGGTCGAGCCTCTCGCTGGATGACCGGCAGCAGCCGGAACCGGTTATCGAAATTTAAGAAACCCCGCGATGTTGTCCACCATAGTCTCTTGCGAAGATTGGCCTGCTGGCGGCCCCGGCCGCGATTTGATCGAGGATTTGGCGCACGCTGGCTTCTCTTGTGACGGCCAAGGTCGAAGGCCTTCAAGGCGACGTCGGGATCGCGGGACCCGCGCGGAAAGGCCTGGTTCCAATTGAAGTGATGACCGCGGATATGGCCATCAGCGCATTCCAAGCGTCGCAACACGCGTCGAGGATGGCCTCATAGCTGTCCCAGATGCAGTGGCTGAGCCAGTTGTGGTGTAGATACTCCCAGATGTCCTGAGCCTGTCGAAGGGGTAATAAAGTTCCTTGAAACGGTGGAAGCCACCGCGCGAGCAGCCCAACATCTTACACGCCTGGCTGACATTGCCGAGCTGCTTGGCCAACTGAAGCCAAGCCAACCTTGGCCCGAATAATCCTTTGGTCCTTGGTCATCCTCGGTGCCCTTCTTAAGACGCCGGGGCCGGGCACTCCGCAACCCTCCGCGCCCGGCCCCGGCTCACGCTTCGGCTCGATCACACCAAATGTCCGATCAAATTACGACTGGCACACATCACCTCATGCCATGGATTTTGCTGAACTTGACGCACACAACTAGCCGGTTGCTGGACGTGCCCCGAAACACGACGGCCGGTCGTTTCGTCCCGGTAGCTCAGAGGATAGAGCGACGCTTTCCTAGACCGTAGACCAGGGAATCGAATGCTTGCTGCCGGGCTCGCCCGCATTTCTGGCGTACCGGCGACTATAATTTTAATGCCGCCGAGAGTTGTCGAGTGAGTTGAGGAATAAATCTAGGTACAAAGGGTCGAATTGTCCAATAGGCCCTGGCTACCCGCGTTAAGCCCACGAACTGAATGCGTTCCTCACGATGGGGTATGCCCATTTTTTTGTTATAAAGTTCTATATGCCTCTCAGAAATCGCGCCGTCAGCATCAAAAATTAGCCCATGTTTTTGGGCGTAGCGCATGCCGGCCACAAAAATGAGCTTTACGGCAGCCCGATGGGATTTTCTGCCATAGGTGACCATCCAGGCATATATGCGTTTCTCCTGGAGAGGGTTGCCCATATCGTCAATGGCGAAGGCAACGGCCGTATGAAACGGCCTTTCCTCCGCGGGGACAATCGATCCTGCCGGTTTATCCCGGGCGGCATAAACAAGGATCTGATTTCTTACCATGCCTTCCGTAATCAGCTCGCGGGCTATCGAAAGAGGGTAATAGAGTTTCTTGTCCGCCTCTTTCAGGTTCGCGGCGTAAAGCTTGATGAAATCATCCGCGCTGATTTCCGCGATATCCAAAGCTCTGACCGCACTGTTGATGTTCCCTTTATCCCGGCCTGTCAGTCGCTCCATCACGTCCTTATCATCGAGCCGCTGAACGAAAGTCGGCTGGATTCTCTCGTGGAATTTTCTTGCCCTTCGGAATGCTTCCCTTATGAGCTCCCGATCGGGCGAATTTTGTTCGCAAACAAAAACATATGAATTGCCGCGGGGCAGTCCCGCTATCAATTCTTTGAGAACCTTCTCTTTTTGGCCTTGCGTCAAAGATTGATTGAGCACCGGCGCGGTGACATGCGACCAGGGCACGGAACCTATCCGAATGCCCATGCGGGCGCCTCGGTCATAGGTCAAGCATCCCAAGACGACGTTGTCCTGGCTAACCCGCACCTCGCCGACGCTATTGGTTTTCCTGACGATCCCCAACCACCAATCTTCCTGAAAGACTGAAAGCCTGAACTTGTGGCTGCTATCGAGAGTGGCTGAATCGCCGCGCTCATTCATGAACGAAGTGCCCTTTTGTTCATTGCCGCATATTGGGGTTCAGAGGAGAAAATACTCCATACCTTTGAAAGTAAAACCGAATGTTGTTTAAATAGCGTTTTCCAGTCAAAACGGGCTGCCGGGAAGGCGAGGCCGGAAATCTTGGGCTTCTTCGCAGAAGCTGCGCAACAGGAACCTCCATAACCCGTGGAAGAAGCACGGCAATATTCCGCTGTGATCATCGTGCGGGGTTTTCCTCGCATGGCGTTTCGGCCCGGTAGCTCAGCAGGCTAGCTGTGGAAGCTAAAAAGTCTGTTCATCCGAGGCTTGGGTGTGAAGCTGGGGTTTGCGAATCTTACCTGCCCTTCCTGGAGCACCCGGAGGAACATTCACCAGAATGCCCGTATGCTCTCGGCCTCGCGAGGCCACGGCTTCGATACAATTCATGTTATGGATGCCTTGGTCCAACTTCAAACGCTGTATCGCGATTTTACCCAAACCGGCGCGGATCCCGGCTTGCAAGTCATTGCCGTGCGTGAATTACCGAAGGTCGAGCAAACAATTTCGGCGCTCAACACGCTGTAACCGGCCGCCCTCCACCAGAAAAGTCCACCGCCGGCATCGCCGCGTGCTGCCTGACGACCGCCGGGTTGTCCAGGTCGCATTCAAGTCCGGCCGGACCCGCCACGCCAGGACCGCTCGTCGAGCCGAGCGGCAAGATTCATGGCGACGGCCTCCCAATCCCGCCGTGGCCCAAGAAAGAGGCGAGTTGCTTCGACAGACGCTCCGGATTTTCATCCGGCAGCCAGTGCCCCGTGTTGGGCGCGACGCCGTCCCGCGGATCATACTACGAAGTCGGGCGCGCGCCTACTTCGTTGCACGGGCTTTCATGGCATGACCGGCCAAGGTCTTGCCGAGAGACCAAACCGCGCCCGGCACGCGATGGCTATCGGCGATCGCCGCCTCGAAGGCGGATTCAATCCACGCGCAATCCGCATCCGTTATGATGAGCGCCGGAAGAAGCTTCACGGTGTGGTTCGCGTGACCCGCGACCTGGGCAAGAATTTTATGATCCTTAAACAGCGGGATTGTGATGAGCTGGCAAAACAGGCCGGGGTTCACCGCTTCGAGCAGCGTCCACGCCGCCTTGAGCTTTAGCGAACGAGGTGGCCCGAATTCGATGCCGATCATGAGACCTTTTCCGCGCACTGTTCGTACGAGTTCGTACCGCTCCGCCATGGCCTCGAAGGCGGCGAGAAGCCGGGATCCAGTCTGCGCGGCCTTTTGAACGAGCCCTTCGGCTTCGATCACTTCGAGCGCGGCGAGGCCGGCCGCCATGGCGAGATCGTTCTTTGCAAAGGTCGAGCCATGCACCACGGCCCGGTCCATGCGGTTGAACACTTTTGCAAAGATTGCCTTGCGGGTTAACACCGCGCCGATAGGCACGTGACCGCCGGAGAGCGTCTTGGCGAGCAAGACGAAGTCGGGCTCGACGCCCCAATGTTCAATTGCGAGGAATCGTCCGGTACGGCCAAGCCCGGTCTGGATTTCGTCGACGACGAACAAGGTCCCATATTTACGGCACAGTGCCTGAGCGCCGCGCAGATAGAGATCGTCTGGAAGATTGACTCCCTTGCCTTGGATCGGTTCGACGATGAAGGCCGCGGCATCACGCGCGGACAAGGCTTTTTCCAAAGCGGCAAGATCGTTGAACGGAATTGCGGAACAGCCAGCGACGAGGGGACCGAAGCCCATCCTAAAAATCCCGTCGCCATTCACCGACAAGGCGCCATAGGTCAAACCATGAAAGGCGTGATGGCAATAGACAATACGGGGACGCCGGGTGGCGCGGCGCGCGAATTTAAGCGCGGCTTCGACGGCTTCCGACCCGGAATTCGTAAAGAAAACCTTGTCGAGAAACGGAACAAAACCAAGCAACCGTTCGGCGAGCAGACCGGCGAGAACGGACACGTCCATCTGCACGAGATTGGCCAGATCGCTCGCAAGGACACTCTTCAACGTTTCGCGCAATAAAGGATGATTGCGGCCGATGCCAAAAACGCCCCATCCGCTAAGGAGGTCAAGGTAGCGATTGCCGGCGCGATCGAACAGATATTGGCCTTGGCCGGCGCTAAAGCCGACGTCGAAGCCAAGCGTTTGCACCACCCGCACCATCATCTCGTTCAGATGTTGCGTGTGCAGGCCATAGCGTTCCGCTTCCCGCTCGGCCAGCATGGCGCCGATGTCGAAGCGCTGGCCGCTCCGACCGGATTTTGTCTCGTGAGCCGGCGTATCTTTCATATCCGGCGCCCTGGTCGCGCAGCCATGAGCGAAGACTTTGCCGCCATTTCGGCACGCTCGCGCTCTATTCGGCCAACCCGGAAGGAACCTCGTGCCAATTCACAGATATGAACTAAGCTCACTCCGATCGACCCATGAAAAGGAAAATCCCGGCCAAATGTAGGCTCTAGCATTTCATCTGGATCAGAGATAGCAACTATGCTTAAGCGTTATCAACTCAGCGCCGCCCGATTGGTGGGGATTTCTCCAAACTGCGGCACTTTGCTCCCGGCAAGCGTCCAGCGCGGCTCGGGATGGCTCGAATCCAACGGTGCTGGCGTTCGGGAGCACGGAAGCAAATGACTCGAAAAGAGGACCGCGACGACCCGCAAAACCCGGCCGAATTGCGGGCTGCCGTCGTCGGCCTGACCCACGAGATCGAGGCGGTCGAGCACATCTGCCGGCAAAACCGGCTCGTCGGCAGACGCAAGAAGATCTCCGAACAGTTGATCGCGGCCGGCGGCAACTCGGAACACGAACTCCTGCCGCTCTTGGATGATCCGTCGCCGGCTGTTCTCTATACCGCGGCCTTCGACGTCAAGCCGTTCGACCGGGCACGTTTCGAGGCCGTCCTTTGGGCGCTCGCCGAGAGCGGCGGCGAGATCCGCCGGGAAGCGCGATCCAGTCTCGAATGGGTGAAGCGGCAAGATGAGCAGCCGCCCTCGCTTTTTTGATCCGATGATCCAGAAAAACGGCGCGTAGGACAGCTGTTGGCATGGCAGGCAAGCAATCCGCCGCCGCCAGGCATCAATCGCGGCCAAATGGAAGGTTTGATCAGGGCGAGGCTTCCCGAGCATTTGCTGCCGCCGATCATGGCTCTCGCGCGGTCCGCGATCGAACTGTGGCCGAGCGCCGCCAGGGCGCCGGCGCCCTTGAGCACGCGAATTGGTGGCCAGCCAGCGGCACCGCCCGGGTGGGATTGGCCACTCTACGAGGAAGAGCCGATGTTCTTCCTCGCCCAGATCCATTGTCCGGATCTCAAGGGCCTCCCCGGCGCCGAGCTGCTCCCCGAGACAGGGTTGCTCAGCTTCTTTGGCGATCACGACGCGATCAACGGGTGTGGCTGGTACGACCCAAGTCAGTCCGCAATCTATCATTGGATCGGCCTCGACCGGCTGGTCCCCGCCGATCCGCCGCTCGAGCTTGAGGCAAGAGCCGAGCAGGGCGTCGTCTTGCGCCCATTCCTCGATCTTCCCCAACCAGTGAGCCAGGCAGCGGAAACCCTGCACCTCACGCCGGAAGAGCGGACGCAGTACGCCTCGCTTATGCAAGAGGTCTATTGTCACATCGTTTCGTAACGCAACGGGCGCGGACGCCGGCCTCAATCTCGCGTTACCCGACGGACGAGCGTTCGAGGAGTTCCTTCAAACGCGCCAAGTCTTCGCGATAGGGCCTTCCGCATAGCCGTAGACATGACGGGTGCCATCACACGTGAGCCCACGGGCTTAACAAATTCATAACTATCCAGTTATGAATTCGACATGCAAGCCGCACCGGACGAGCTTTTCAAGACAATCGCCGACCCTACCCGCCGGGCGATCTTCGAGCGGCTGTGCCGCGACGGCGAACAGACCGTACGAGTGCTGACCGGCCACTCGGGCGTCTCGCAGCCCGCGGTGTCCAAGCACCTCAGCGTCCTCAAGCTCGCCGGCCTGGTGCGCGACCGGCGCGAGGGACGCCAGACGCATTACAGCGCCGAGCCGCAAGGCTTGGCGCCCCTGATCGACTGGATGAGGCTCTACGGCGCCTTCTGGCGCGACCGGTTCGATCGCCTCGAAACCCTATTGAATAGGATGGACCAATGACCAAACCCGCCACCGCCACGCGTTCCCTCGTCATCGAACGCGCGATGCCGCATCCGACGGAAAAAATCTGGCGAGCCCTAACGCAAGGCCCGCTGATTAAGGAGTGGTTGATGGACAACGACCTCCAGCCGGTCGTGGGCCATAGGTTCAATTTCCGCTCCACACCCATGCCCAATTGGAACGGCGTTATCGATTGCGAAGTCCTGGTCGTCGAACCTAACAAGAAGCTCTCCTATAGCTGGAACTCTTTGGGGTTGGAGAGCGTCGTCATTTGGACGTTGGTCGCGACAAGCGGCGGGACGCTCGTGCGCATGGAGCAGTCTGGCTTCCGTCCCGATCAAGAGGCCAACTATAAGGG
>JBOHJT010000135.1:0-9113 GCA_050728715.1 Methylocella sp. | reverse complement strand
TTTCTCACGATCGAAACCGCGCATCGCAAGCTGATCGTGGAGGCTAATACAAGCATCGCGATCGACCGGAGCGAGCCGTGGGATCAAACCGAAACACCGGCGTTCGAAAAGGTGCGGGAGGATGCCTTTGCCAGCACGTCCTTCGACAGGGACTCTCCCGCCCATTTCCTGCATCAAAGCCGCCTTGCGCCGCGCTTCGAGCCGGCGTCCGATTATGCGCGCGAGAGCTTTCCGCCCGGGCGCCCGGTCCTCGAAGGCGCCAAGGATTTGATGCGGCGGATCAAGGCCGATTTCAAATATGACACGAAAGCGACCGTGGTCTCGACGCCGCTTTCGGAAGCCTTCGGAAAGCGGCGCGGCGTGTGCCAGGATTTTGCCCATATCATGATCGCCGGCTTGCGCGGGCTAGGCCTGCCCGCCGCCTATATTTCTGGCTATATCCGCACCAATCCGCCGGCTGGAAAAAAGCGCCTCGAAGGCGCCGATGCGATGCACGCTTGGGTATCGCTCTGGTGCGGCGAGGCGCACGGCTGGACCGGCCTCGATCCGACCAATTCGATGATGATCGGCAACGATCATATCGTGCTCGCGAAAGGCCGCGATTACGCCGATATTTCTCCGGTCGCCGGCATTATCCTCGGCTCGCGCGAGCAGGACGTCGATGTGCAGGTCGATGTCGTGCCGAGGGCGTGAGTGACGCCGGGGGTAGGGGTGAGAGGCGCGATCGGGAGGCGTCAAAGGGGTGGTTTCAGGGATAGAAATCGAAGGCCGAAGCAGCTGGTGGGTTCGGTTCACGACAGCCGGGAACGCCTAATACTACCGGCCTTTTCGGCCGGCGGTAGTCGCTTTCGTCGCCTTCACAAATGCTTCAAGATCGTCAAGACGATGATCCCAGAACAAAAACACGTCCTTGTCGTTCTGGACATGCTCAAGATTGGCAACACTGAACACGCCATTGAGAACTGCGGAAACCACGATGTTTGCGCGCCCAATTTCACGATGCCAAATGGTCGCCTTGCCGCCTGTGTCATGCACGATGCGCTTGTAGGAGTTCACTGATGAATTCGAAACCTTGCATTCGATGATCATCAATCGGCCATCGGGCAAACCGGCGACAACATCGGCCTTGGCTCTGGCAATCGGTGTTTCACCCATGAATTGGTTGGAACGCGGGCCTGCGGCGGCGGTCGGAATTTCCCGCTTTTTGATTTCCTCGAACCCGAGGCGGCGAAGCAGGTCTTTAACGCGGCTTTCTTGTCTGTCCTTCGCATCATTGCGCCGGAACGTCTCGACCTTGCGCGCGGCGACGAGCGCGGCGGATGCGACAATGGCAGCATTTCTTTCGTCTGTCGTCGGCGCGCGATCACCGGCAAGCCAAGGGAACCGGTGCGGATCGAGGATACGAAAAACGATGTCACGTATACGCTTCGCGCTGTCCGGCTCCGCGAGAAGACGCGCCGGACTCAGCGAGGCTTCGGCAAGGGTTTTCAGGTCATCTTCGCTAATGGGCGGTGCGGTCAGATAACAGAAGGCGCGCCGCATACCGTCGTCGCCCATGATGTCGGCGATGAGTCCAGCATCTAGCTTGGCGTTTTTCAGTTCGGGGATTCGATCGATGAGCGAAGAAAACAGGCCAGAAAAAATCGTGAAGTGCTGGTTATATAGCTCAAGCGGCTCGTCAAGGCGCTCATCCCGAAACCGGCGTGTGGCGGTTTCGGCGTCGTCCTGAAGCTGCTGCCTCGTCCATTTCTGCGGCGATATCATGCATCAGGTTTAGCCGAGGAATCGGCATTCGCTCAAGCTCTTTTGGTTCGAATTTGACGAGGCCGCCCGCATATACTCGCCCGCCTTCGATGGTTGCAACCGTGCGAAGGATTCTGGCGACATGATCGAGAACGGCGGCAATCATGGGTTCACGCGGATAAAGCCCATGCGCGATGTTGATATGGCGAACGCGCACGGCGTTTCGCACGAAATGGGGGGCGCGACGCGCCATGTAGGTGCAAAGGATCGCCGCCGGTTCCTTGTAACCAACGCTCCACCATGCGCGACGATGCGAAGCGATATAAGACTGATCGGCTCCGGCGCGCTTGGCCCACGCAAGAAAACGATCAACGGCGATGCGTTCGGTCGTCGTGAGCTCCGACAAGTCGATTGGAAGGTCGATGACGCGGCGCAGATCGTCAGTGCGGTCCAAGACATCACCGGCGGCGAAGAGTTCCCGCGCCTTTGTGACGGCCGGCAGAAGGCAATGCGAGGGCAAGTCTGCCGAATGAGGGCCTGCAATCCAGATGGCATTGCCGCCCGTCACCTGTCCTCGATGAACACGGAACAATTCACCAAGCTCGATGTAACCCGCAGGCACCTTCGGCTGCAAACGGGTGAAGACAGACCATTTGCGCGCGGCGGCAACTTCGCCCCATGCAACGGCGCGGCCACCCGAAAGCGGCGCGAGTTGGTTGAGTGAGTCGATGCTGCGAATGGTCAACGTGTCGGGTCGACGTCCGACATGAAAACAGGTGATTGCGCCGGTCGTCAACGCATCGGCAAAAGGCTGCGCCTTCGGGTCGATAAGGTGGAGCGCGACCCCGCCGAGTCCATCGGCAAGCATGGCGCGAAGGACGCTGCCATAGTTCACGTCGAGCCATTCGGCGGCGGTAATAAAGGCTCCGAAATCGCCTTCGCGCGCGAGTTGGCGCGTCCGCAAAAAGAAATGGATGTGTAATCCGGCAAGCTTACTTGCCGTGAACCCGAACGAAGCAGCTGTTTCGGCAAACCAATCTTTCCAAGCTGGCGCGATGTCATGGTGGCGGACATAGGGCGGATTGCCGATGAAAAGAGTCGGCCTATCAATCGCGACGAGAGATACGCTGCGGTAGTCGCCGAGCTTAACGATAAGCCGAGAGGCGAAGCCGAGAATGGTGGCGTTTGCGCGTAAAATCAGCATTGCGAGCGGGTCGACGTCGATGGCGACAAGCAGCGCTTTTGGGAAGCGAGCGGCGGCTTCAATAAGAAACCGGCCCGAACCGCTGCCTGGATCAACAATGCGGGCAGGATGCGTTGGGTGCTTTGCGGTCCAGTCGAGCATAGCGCTCACGATGACGGCGGGCGTATAGGTCGTGCCCTTGGATCGGCGTTGCTCAGTGCTCCGCGCAGCGATAAGTTCGGCGCCGAGAGGATCGCCACCAGCGAGAATCGCCTTCTTGGCATCGGCAAGCTGTTTGTGAGTAGGTTTGAACGCGCGATCTACACACTGGCGCTCTTCAGCGGAAATGGTTGCCCTCTTGCCTAAGAGCGCGAAAGCTATCGCCGAAAGCTGGCGCTCAGTGGCATTCATGGGCGGGCCTTTTTAGCCGTCGCCTTGTAGTTTTCCCACATTTCTTCAAAGAGGCTGCGGACAGAAAGCCCGCGCGATGCAGCCTCAGCTTTCAATGCTTTTGCGGTCGCGGGGTCGAGACTGAGACCGACAATTTGGCGCGGCGTAAGGTGCCCGGATGACGATGAAAGCTTCTTGCTCATGCGGCGCATTATTGTCGACTCGTCGACTGAAGGTCAAGAACGTTCTTTGTTCAAATCACATTTTTGTCGTTCCCGAACCAAGCAGCGCATCGCCGTATTTGCGCCATCGGGCGCGGATCAACTCGCGCTCGACTCGGCAAGACCGCCGCGCATGGCCGCACCAACCGCCAAAAGTACCAATTTTTCGCGCGTTCCCACTCATCTGAAGGCCGCGGGATGCACGAGGCGTTGTAACGTTTTGGGCCCCAATCGTATCAAAACGTTTCACGTGAAACATTTTGGTACGATTGACACGGCGCCTCTTGCAAGAGGCAAGCATTCGTTGTCATCGATGCCATGGCGGCCTTGCGGAGGGCGTCGGCTTCGGGGTCAAGCCCGAAGCCGCCGGAGACGGGCGCGCGACGCCCGCGCCTTGCCGCCGGCGAACCTGCCTGTCTAAGCTTTAAGCCAGCGCAACGATGCCGGCTGGCCCCGTGCGATCGCGCCATCTACGATTGACGCGGAGCATTTAAGACCGCGGCCCGTCCTTCAGTCTTGTAAGATCGAAGCCATCGATGTCTTGCAGCAGCTCGATGAAGGCCGTGGCGCCATAGTCGGCGCAGGCCTCGCCTTTTCGCGCCGTGGCGGCCGCCGCGTTGCCCATTGCGCCGGAGGCGGAAAGATCCTGGCTCATCCAGCCAAAACCGGTTGGGCGGCCGGCTCGCAGCCAATTGAAATCGCGTTCCATCGCGACGCTCTGGGACGCGAAATCGGTGGCCTCGTCCTCGCGCACAAGGTCCGGCCGGAAGTTTAGCATCAGCGATGTCTCGATTTCGCCGGCATGAATGCCATGCGCTTGCTCATGCGCGGAAAAGAGTCCATCCGGCGCGCCGAAGCGATGCCAGGAGGCCATGACGACGAGCATGCCGAGCCGCGCGCGAAGATCATGCGCGATGATGTCGAGGATCGCCGTGTTGCCCCCATGCGAGTTCAAAAGAACTAGCTTGCGGCAGCCGGTGCGATGCACGCATTCGCAAAGTTTTGTCCAGGCACTAATGAGGGATTCGGCCGGAAGACTGAGGGTGCCGGGAAAATCCGTGTGCTCGATCGAAAGCCCGCAGTTTTGCACGGGCAGAAACATAACGGCGAGTTCGTCCGGCGCGCGCTCGACGACTTTCGCGATGTAGCCTTCCATGATGAAACTATCGGTGCCAAGCGGCAGATGCGGGCCATGCTGCTCGGTCGCGGCGAGTGGCAGGACCGCGATGGTGCGCGCCATGTCGCGGGCTTGAAAATCGGTCCAGGTCATCTCGGCCCAAAATCTTGTTTGCGGCATGAAACATCCCGTTCGCCACGCGGCGTATTTGCGCCTCGGCGCAAATTATATCATGAGTCGCGAAGCTGCGGATCTTCGCGCCGCCCGGCCGGTCTCGCACATTTGTTCCATGACCGGGCATCGGCTAACAATTTAGCCGCGCTCTGCCCGAGAGGAGCAATCATGCCCGCATCGAACCCGCTTCGTACCCTGCCGCCTCGCCCGCTTGCGTTTTTAGGTGCGCTGGCGATTTGGCAGGGGTTCGGCTCGCTCGGCCTGGCGGTGGCGCAGGCGCCCTACGACGACGCAAAGACCGCCCAGGGCTGGGCGTGGTCTCAAATCAAGCAAGGCAAAGAGGCCGACTTCAACCAACGCTGCGGCACGCCCCCACTCGACCCCAAGAAAGCGGAGGACACGCGCTGGCAGAACGATTGCCGCAAGCTCTCTGCGCGCATTCTCCAGGATCTTCTAACACAGGCGCCGTGGCGGGAGCAGGTGCCGTTCGAAGGAGTTCGGATCGCTGGCGCCCGGATTGTGGGAGATGTCGATCTTGAAAACGCGAAGCTCATTCGGCCAATCGAGATCATTGGCAGCCGGATCGAAGGCGCCATCAACCTGCGCCATGCGCGGACAGACAGCTTGATCTTGTTCGCGAGCTCGCTGGTCAACGGCACGTTCTCCGCCGACAGTCTGCATGCTGAGAGCGACCTGTTCCTGCGTAATGGTGCCGTCTTCAAGAACAACGTGAGTCTGAACAGCGCTAAAATCGATGGCGTCGTTGACATGACCGGTGCCAGCTTCGACGGCACGCTGAACGCCGACTCTCTGCATGTCGGTGGCATGCTGCTCATGCGATCCGAAGGCCCGAACAAGGCCAGCTTCAAGGATGTGGTTCTGCGCGGTGCGAACATCACCGGGCAGATCTCCATGGAGGGTGCCAGCTTCGACGGCACGCTGAACGCCGACTCCCTGCAGGTCGGTGGTGCGCTGCTCATGTATTCCGACGGCCAGAACAAGGCCAGCTTTAAGGACGTGGTTCTGCGCAACGCGAAGATCACGGGACAGATCGACATGGACGGCGCAAGCTTCGGCAACACGCTGAACGCCGACTCCCTGCAGGTGGGCGATCTGTTCATGCGCGATGCCCACTACGCGCAACCGGTCGTCATGTTCTTCGCGCATGTCGGCGGCAATCTGGATCTGCGCGGCGCCACCCTGGCCAATCTCGATCTCTCGGGCGCATCGATTGCCGGCGACTTGCGGCTCGGAGGGGCACACAAAACCTCCGTCTGGACAGGAAAGAATGGGAAACTCGGCACCCTGAATCTGCATAACGCGCACACCGGCAATCTAATGGATGCGAAGGACGCCTGGCCGGTCCAGGACCAGCTCCATCTTGATGGGTTCACCTTCGCTCATCTCGGCGGATATGCGGGAGACACCGGACCGGAAATGCGCGGGCGGGGAATGGACTGGTGGGACAACAAATGGGCCAGACTCGATCCCCACTACAGCCCCGCTCCCTACGCGCAACTCGCCGCCGCATTAACGAACGCAGGCGACCGCGACGCCGCCAACGATATCCGTTACCTCGGCCGGGTGCGGGAACGCGACACCGAAAAGGGATTGGCCTACGTTTGGTCTGGATTCCTTCAGTGGGTCGCTGGCTTCGGTATCGGCACCTACACCTTCCGGGCTCTCTATTGGGTGCTCGGCATCTCACTCCTCGGCGCGCTCTATCTGAGGACGCGCGTGCGGGGGGTGCGCGAAGAGAATCACGGGCTGATCTGGTGTTTCGGCGCGAGCCTCGCCCGGCTGTTGCCGGGGATCGAGATCAACAAGGAATTCACAGCGTTCTTCGACGATCCAGATCCCGAACGCAAACGCTTGACCGGCTGGCAGAGATTTGTCTTTTCCGCGATGGGCATCGTGGGCTGGGTACTCGGCCTGATCCTGCTCGCCGCCGTCTCAGGCCTGACCCAAAGCGCCTAACGCGGATGGGCCAGTTCGAATCTGATCCGCGTTGCGCCACAAGCCGGCATCAGCTTGCCTCACGCTGGCTCTTCGGCCTTTCCAAAAGCGACACACTTGACATCGCGCATCCTAATCCATTTGGTGGTTAGGGTCCGTATCCGCTGGGCTCGTTGGCCCATTGGCGCTCGACCCTCAACGAAAGGGAAAACCCATGAACATTCGCGCTATTCTATGCGCGGCGTCTCTCGCCGTATTGACCGCAACCGCGCAAACCGCGGTTGCGCAGCAAGGAGTCAAAGTCGGCGGATTGCGCTGCGAGGTCTCGGGAGGCCTCGGTCTCGTCATCACGTCCAGCAAGGAGATGCGGTGCGTTTTCACCTCGGCTCGCGGTCATCGTGAGCATTATTACGGCACGATTCGCAAATTCGGCCTCGATATCGGCGCAACCGATCGGGGCGTGTTGGCCTGGGACGTATTTGCTCCATCCGCAGGACCCAAGCGCGGGGCGCTCGCGGGCGACTATGCCGGCGTCGGCGCATCGGCGACTGTCGGGGCCGGGGTTGGCGCGAACGCGCTCGTGGGCGGGTTTGGCCGCTCGTTCACGTTGCAGCCCTTGTCAATTCAAGCTCAGACCGGCCTCGATCTTTCCGCTGGCGTTGCGTCGATGACGCTTCGCCCCGGGCGCTGAGCACTGCCGGGGCGCGATGGCCCGATCCCAGTCGCGGGCCTCGAGGTTGGGCCGGGTCGTCCCTGCCCAACCTCGGGATCGTACGACGCGCCAGAGATGCGCGGCCAGTCAGTCCGAAATTGGTCTTTAGTTGCGCAAAACGGAGTAATGCGGCGGCGAAAGATTAGGGTCCAACCACGTCGGATGGATCACTTCTGGTGCGACCAGGCTGACCACGAGAATTATGGCCGACGTTGCGAGCGCACAGCCCGACAAGATCCAGAGCGCGATTCCGTAAAAATCCGGCTTCATACCGCTGGGCGGGGTGGTATAGTAGATGGCCACGATGGAAAGACCGCAAAGCGAAAGAGCCACAAGAGCGATCATGTTTTGTCTCCTTGTCCCAAATATACACCCAAGAGTGCTCCTCGGCAATACTTCCGGTCATCGCTCCCGCGCGCCAGAGCTTTGACCGCCAAGATTCCGCTTGCCGCAAGCCCCGCGCTCGCCCGACAAGGCCACGTTCGCGACGCACCCTGAGACTCGGCGTGGCGCCTCTGTTTATCGCGCGGGCACTTGATTATAGAGACACCAATTAATATAGACTTGGCACCTTCCCCTCACGAACAAGAGCCTTCGTTTGCCGCGCGGCGACGGAACATGCGGGATTCATGGTCAAGATCACCTATATCGACTCCTTTGGCGAAGCCCGGACCATCGACGCGCAAGAAGGCGCCACGGTCATGGAAAACGCCATCCGCAACGCGATCCCCGAGATCACAGCCGAATGCGGCGGCGGCTGTGCCTGCGCGACGTGCCATGTCTATATCGGCGAAAAATGGGTGGGCCTCACCGGCAAGGCGTCGGACCAGGAAGAAGATATGCTGGATTTTGCCTATAAGGTGCAGCCCAACTCGCGGCTTAGTTGTCAGATCAAGGTCACGCCGGAGCTCGACGGGCTTGTCGTAACCACTCCGGACCGGCAGGGCTAGGAGCTTTTCGCCGGAGCGGAAACTGGCGCCTTGCGACGAAACGGGTGGGGATGCGAACTTCGTTGGACAAAGAGCGATCCGGTTCGGCCTGAACCGGTTATCGCATTTGTATTTGGCATCGCTGCGTGGGACAGCCAACCAGAAAGGCCGAAGCCATGGAAGCCAAGTTCAATCTGAACCTGTATTTTTTCCATTTCGAATTCGATATTATGTGGATTGTTGGTGCGCTTCGCGTTCTATTGCCGTTCAATATTTTTCTTCTCCCAGCGATGACCGCGAGTTACGCCGCCGCAGGTTATATTGTTTGGGGTCAATTGTCGGCGAATGCCGAACAGGAAGTCATGGAAACCGCGCGCTTGATACTTGCGGGGGGGCTGGCGGCGCGCGACTACACCGCGATCGATGTGAAGCAGATGTTGGACCAGGAGCAGGCGAACGTGGAGCATGGCGTTCAAAATATGCGGCAAGTCTTGGACGTCCAAATTCCAGCAGTTTTGCAAAAAGCCATGTCGGAGCTCCCCACGGCGCGGGAACGACGGGTTTTGCAATCCGCCCTCCACGAGATTCAGGACATCGCGCGCCAGGGCCGGAATGATTTGCCGGAGCGGCAATTCTTTCCGCAGTCGATCCCTTTCTACGCGGCGACGCAAGCGTTCATTTATTTCAA
>JBOHJT010000134.1:0-9194 GCA_050728715.1 Methylocella sp. | reverse complement strand
GTCGAGAAGGGAGAATTAATTCCAGGCCGGGTGTTCAACCTGCCGCTTTAAATCGGCCCGCAAGATTCATCTTCGCCGAGCATCGCTTCGAGCTTCACGCGCTCGGCCTCGGACAAGTTGTTTGCCGATAAAAGGCTCTTTTGCCGCCGCCGGGCAACAAGAATGATGTAGCCGCCCGTAAGGAGGATAAGGAAAGGCGCGCCCCAAAGCAGCCAGGTTTCAAGCTTGAAAGGCGGCTTCAGCAATATGAAATCGCCATAGCGGCGGACCAGGAAGGCGCGAATCTGATCGTCGCTGTCGCCTGCCTGGAGCCGCTCGCGGACGAGTACGCGCAGATCGCGGGCAAGGTCGGCGCCGGATTCGTCGATCGACTCGTTCTGGCAAACCATGCAGCGCAATTGCGCGGAAAGCGCGCGTGCTCTTGCTTCAAGCCTCGGGTCCGTCAAGATTTCGTCGGGCTGAACCGCCCTTGCCGCAAGCGGCGCCAACAAAAGCAGCCAAATCAGGATGGCGCCGCGCGCAAAGAACTGCAAATTCATTCCGCCGGTTGCGGGCGCGGCGCTTGCGCCTTGCGGGCGCGGCGCGCGATGCCGACTCTGAAACTCAGGTCGCTGAGCGACAGGCATCCGCCGAAAGCCATGACCAAGGCGCCGATCCAGATCAAGGCGACAAGCGGCTTCCAGAAAATCCTTGCGTTGACGACGCCATTGGCCGCGACATCGGCGATGCTCATATAGACTTGGCCAAGGCCAAGCGTCGCTATGCCCGCCTCCGACCGGTTCATGCGGCGGGCGGGATAAAAGCGCGTCGCGGGGTCGATTGTTGCGACTAGCGCACCTTTGGAACGGACCAACGTGCGCCCGGCGAGCTCGGAATAGTTTGGGCCATTGCGCGGCACTATGCTCTCGAAGGTCAGTTCGTAAGGGCCGATTTCGACCGCCTCTCCCGGCTTCAACGCCGTGATCTTCTCGGCGCCCCAGCCGGTCGCGGCAAGGCCGAGCAAGGTTATTCCGAGCCCGGCATGGGCGAACGCCGTGCCGAAGGCGTGGCGCGGCAGGCCTCGCGCGCGTTGGCTCACCATGTCGGCGGAGACGCCGCCGCCGAAAAGACGCCTGCCGAGATCGACGAAGGAGCCGAGGATCACATAAACCGCGACACCCGACAGGATCACGCTGACGGCGGGGCCGCCGCGCCATGCCGCAAGAATAGCCATGAAAACGAGCCCCGCCCCGAACGCCACGGCGAGCCTTTGCGCGACGCCGGCGAGATCGCCGCGTTTCCACGGCAGCAACTGGCCAAACGGCATCAGGATAAACAGCGGAATGAACAAAGGCACGAATGTCAGATTGAAGAAAGGCGGACCGACCGAGATTTTTTCGCCCGTGATGGCTTCGAGCGCCAGCGGATAGAGGGTGCCGGTGAAAACCGTGGCGCAGCAGGTGGTCAAGAGCAGATTGTTGAGGACGATGGCGCCCTCGCGCGAGACAGGCGCGAAGAGGCCGCCTTGTTGCAGCCCGTCCGCGCGCAGAGCGAAGAGAGCAAACGATCCGCCAATGAAGATCACCAAAATGAGAAGTATAAAGACCCCCCGCGTGGGATCGCTCGCGAACGCGTGCACCGAAGTCAATACGCCGGAGCGAACCAAAAAAGTTCCGACAAGCGACAGCGAAAACGCGAGGATCGCAAGGAAGATCGTCCAGATTTTGAGGGCTTCCCGCTTTTCCATCACTGCCGTGCAATGCAACAGCGCGGTCGCCGCGAGCCATGGCATCAGCGAGGCGTTCTCGACCGGGTCCCAGAACCAGAAGCCGCCCCAGCCAAGCGTGTAATAGGCCCAGTAGGAGCCCATCGCTATGCCAAGGGTCAGGGAAATCCAGGCGATCAGCGTCCAGGGCCGCACGAAACGTGCGAAGACCGCGTCGACACGGCCCGAAATCAAGGCCGCCGCCGCGAATGAATACGTGATCGAAAGTCCGACATAGCCGAGATAAAGCAGCGGCGGATGAATGGCGAGGCCCGGATCCTGGAGGAGCGGGTTCAAATCATTGCCTTCCACGGGCGCCACGGCGAGCCGGGCGAAAGGATTCGATGTAAGAAGAATAAACAGAATGAATGCGGCCGCAATCCAGGATTGCACGGCGAGCACATTCGCGCGGAAATCTTCCGGCATCGATCGCGAAAACAAAGCGACCGCCCCGGCGAACAGCGAAAGCACCAAGACCCACAAAAGCATGGAGCCTTCGTGATTGCCCCAGACGCCGGTAATTTTATAGATCAAGGGTTTGGCGGAATGCGAGTTCTCGACGACATTGACAAGCGAGAAATCGGAGACCACGTGAGCCATCGTCAAGGCGAAATAGGCGTAGGCCACGAGGCCAAAGCCGATCAGCGCGACCGGAGGCGCGACGGCCATTAGGCGCTGGTCCCGTGTTACGCTGCCCCATACCGGCAACACGGAATTGACGAGCGCGAGCGCCAAGGCGAGCACAAGCGCGTAATGCCCGGTTTCGACGATCATGCGCGCCTCTTTGTCAAAATCCCAGCTTTCGTCCTCACCAGTGCATCCTCATTTGGTCATGCTTGCCGCTTCCGCGCCGCCCCGCCAGACGCCTTGTTTCTTTAGCGCGTCGGCGACGTCGCGCGGCATGTAGCGCTCGTCGTGCTTGGCGAGAATACTGTCGGCGTGAAAGATTTTGTCCTGACCAAGCGTTCCCTCGGCGACGACGCCTTGCCCTTCCCGGAAGAGGTCGGGCAAAAGCCCCGTATAGGTCACTTCGACGTCTTGTTTTTTGTCGGTGACGGCAAAGCGCACCGTCTGGCCGCCCTCGCGGACAAGCGAGCCCTCTCGCACGAGACCGCCGATGCGCAGCCGTTGCCCGGCGCGCGGTGCTTTTTGGGCAAGCTCGCTCGGCCCATAGAAAAAGACGATATTGTCGCGCAACGCCACGAGCACAAGGCCGAGCGCGAGGCTGAGCGCGGCGAGCGCGGCGGAGATCAAAACGAGACGGCGTTTCTTGCGCGTCATGATTAAGACTAGCCTTCTAACCCGAGTTCCCGCGCGAGCGCCTCGATGCGCGCGATTGCGCTCGGATCGCCCGCGAGACTGCGTTTTGCATCGATCAAGGCCGAGCGCGCCTTGTCCGGCTCGTGGAGCACCGTATAGGAGCGAACAAGGCGGAGCCAGCCTTCAAGATCCTGCCCATTTTGAGCCAGGCGCGAGGCTAGCCCCTCCACCATGCCGCGAATGGCGTTCATCTGCCCGGCTTGCGGCAAAGCCTCGATCTTAGCCGCCAAGCCGTCTTGCAGTGGCTCGGGCCCCGCGCCGAGCGCCGCTAGCCGTTCGTGCAGCGCTTGTGCCCAGGGCGCGCCTTGAGGCGCTTCGGCGACAAGTTTACCCCAGATTTTTCTAGCACCCGCCCTGTCCCCTTTCTGTTCGGCGGCGAGCCCGAGAAAAAAGCGGGGCTCGACGGCCGAGGGATCTTTCGCCGCCGCCGCTTCGAAGGATTGTTTGGCTTCCGGGGTCACCACGCCCTTGGCGGCGGCAACCAGTGCTTCCCCGTAAAGCGCGTGCCGTGCCGGCGTCTCGCCCAGCAGGCGCAGGGCCGCGCGCGCGGCATTCGCGGCTTCGCCGGCGCGACCCATCCGGAGGTAAACCGGCGCCAAAACCTCGTAGCCGCGCCCATCGTCTGGATGTTGTGCAAGATGCGCTTCGATTTTTGCGATCGCAGCCGCCAAATCCATGTGCGCGGGCGCAGCGTCGAGCCGCGCCGCGAGCGGTGCATCGGGCATATCCGGATGCCCGATGGTTGCATAAAGCGATAACGAAAGCGCCGGAACAAAAATAGAAACAACGAGCGACGCAAGCCGGGCCCTGGTCCGCGATACCGCCGGCGGCGGTTCTATCGCGGCGTCCGCCGCCATCATGCGGCGGGCCGCTTCGGCCTTGGCGCCTCGCGCATCTTCCGGCGCCACGATGCGTTGCGCTTCATCCCTTTCGATCTCGGCGAGTTGGGCCTTGTAGATAGCGATGCCGGTTTCGCGGCGCGTAAATCCGCGCGGGGTTTTCGCAAGCGGCCATAGGACACTTACCACCGCGACGGCGGTAAAAACGGCGAAAACCAACCATAACATGGAGCCTTAATAGTGATTACGAGGGCGGTTGCAAGGCTGATCGCGTCACAATTATTTGGCGGGAAACCGGTTAATCTCATGCTGCGGGCAGCTCGAGGTCAGCGCGTAGGCCGCCTTGCGGGCTATCTTCGAGGGACAATTGGCCGCCGTAGAGCGACGCCAGATCGGCGACGATCGAAAGCCCGAGGCCGGATCCCGGCTTCGTTTCATCGAGGCGCTTGCCGCGCGACAGCGCGGCCTGGCGGAGACCGGCGGCGAGTCCTGGCCCATCGTCGTCGATGGTGACGCGAAAGAAACGGCGCTCGGAGAGGGTTCGCCAGGGCACCGGCGCAATGTCGATTATAACCGTACGGCACGCCCATTTGCCGGCATTATCGACGAGATTGCCAACCATCTCCTCGAAATCCTGGCGTTCCCCTTGAAAACGAATGGTCCCCGGCACCGAGACGGTGAAGCCAATCGGCCGCTCCGCATAAATTTTTTCGAAGGCGCGGACCAAGGCTTCGACGGCCGGGGCGACCTCCGCCGCTCCGCCCAGCGTCCTTGCCCGGACCGCCGCGCGGGCGCGGTTAAGGTAATAGGAAACCTGATCGCGCATGATGGCGGCCTGCTCCTCCACCTTGGCCGCGAGCGGGCCGGGATCGACCGCGGCTTCGTTGACGATGACGCTGAGCGGCGTTTTCAAGGCGTGAGCGAGATTGCCTACCTGGGTGCGCGCGCGCTCCACGATTTCCCGATTGGCGCCGAGCAGCAGATTGAGCTCGCTGGCAAGCGGCGCGAGGTCCTGTGGGAAATCGCCTTCGATTTTCTCGGCTTCGCCGCGTCTTATCGCGGCGACCCCTTCCTGTAATTGCCGAAGCGGTTTCAGGCCATAACGAAGCTGCGCCGCCGCCGAGACAACGAGGGCCAACGCGAGAACCGCGAAAGTGATCACGAGGTCAAACTCGAAACGCGAGATCTGTGCTTCGATTTCCTCGGTCGTCGCGGCAACCTGAACGAGATAAATTCCTTGATCTCCGGTATCGATCATGCGCTCGCGCATTCGCAAGACGCGGTCGTCGAGCCCTTTTGCGTAGCCTCTCCGCGCGCCGCCGGCACCGGCCGCGACGCCGGACTCGGACAGACGCGGAAGCTTTGCCGCGAATAGAGAGCGCGAACTTCTGATTTCGGGCTTCGGCACGTCCAACCGCGTAATTTGCCAATACCAGCCAGACAAGGCCAGCTCGAATTGCGGCTCGCCTAGCTGGTCTGGCACGGTTCGGCTGTCTTCTCCGGGCGTTGCGATATCGGCGACGAGGGCATGCAAATAAACGCCGAGGCGCTCGTCGAAATTGGCCTCGGCGGTGCGCCGGTAGATCGTCGAGAGAACGAGCCCGGCGACAAGAAGAATGATAAAGCTCAGCAGTGCGGCGGAAAAGAAAAGCCGCTTTGCGATGGAGCGCGGCCGCGGCCGGGCAGGGGCGCGGCCCGGCCGCGCCGAGCTGGAAGGCCGCTCTAGCTCTTCGTCGTTTCGCATCCGCTGCCGCCGGCAATTTGTCCCCTGGCCGCAACTTACTTCATACCGGCACGTATATGACGCCGCCGCGTGGCATCAAAACTTGCTCACGTTCGCTTCACTCTATTTGAGATTTACACTTCCCAGTGCAATTCGAATAATGACGTGCGCAGACCCATTTGGCGGCGGGTTTGTGCCCCGCTTTAGCCATGCACGGGTCAACGACGTCGTTACAATCTTTTATGCAATTGGGATCGTACTTTTTAAATTCACCGGCCATCACCGGGTTTGCGGTGCTCGATGAGCCAGCCGACGCGGCCCCCACAGTGACGGCGGACAGTAAGGCGCCGCAGATCGCGCTCAGTGCCATGGATTTCAAGGCAACCATAATCATAATTTCCTCCCGGGGGTTGTTGGCGCGCGTCCGAATGTTTCGACGATCGACCGCCTTGCTTTGACGGTCCACGCCTATGATTCCGAACTCCTTGCAGCCTCGCGCGGTTCCGGCGCAGACAAAATATAGCCAAGCCCGCGCATTGTCTGAATGACATCGCTGCCAAGTTTCTTGCGCAGCCGTCCGATGAAAACCTCGATCGTATTCGAATCGCGATCGAAATCCTGATCGTAGAGATGCTCGATGATTTCGCCGCGCGATACAATCCGTCCCGCATGATGCATCAAATAGGACAACAGCCGGTATTCGTGCGAGGTAAGCTTGACCGGGATGCCATCGACCGACACCCGCCCCGTGCGTGTATCAAGCTGTACGGGACCGCACGTAAATTCGCTCGTGGCATGACCGGCGGCGCGCCGCAACAGCGCGCGCAGCCGGGCGAGGATTTCCTCGATATGGAAGGGCTTGGCGACGTAATCGTCAGCCCCGGCGTCGAAACCCTGAACCTTGTCGCTCCACTGGTCGCGGGCAGTCAAAATCAACACCGGCATGGCGCGGCCGACCCGGCGCCAATCACTGAGCACGGAAACACCGTCCTTTTTAGGCAAGCCCAAATCCAGGACGACGGCATCGTAAGGTTCGGTGTCACCCAAAAACCATCCTTCTTCCCCATCGAAAGCACGGTCGACCGCATAGCCCGCTTGCGAAAGCGCGGCGAAGATCTGCCGGTTGAGGTCCTTATCATCCTCGACGACGAGCAACCGCATGCTTCGACACCCCTATCCCAAGAGCAATGCCGGACGTGAAGCCTTGCCGCTTCTCCCAGCGTCGAACGAAAGGCTGGACCGCCGCCGTTTTTTCTTAACGCGAAGAATTCAATGTTCATTCCGCGAATCAATGACCTGTCCGGTCTTGGCATTGACGAAAACGTGAATGACGCGACCGTCGCGGCGCAAAAGGCTCATCTCATAGACGAACTCCTCGCTCCAGCGGCAAAGCTTGACACCGATGGCTTCCGCCTGCGACCGGCTGGCCGCGCTCCGCATGACGCGAAACGGCTCAAAGAGCCCGTGCGCGAGAATCTCTTCGCGCGTCTCGGCCGTCGAGAAACAGACGCGGTCCGGTTCTGGTTCCGTCCGAGCCGCCGCGCTTGAGCCCAGATAGGCCGCGACAGTGACCACGATGAAATAAAGCATGCCTCAAGGCTGGCGCGGCGACAATGAATGAGCCATGAATATTGCGAACATGCGCGGCTATTTTCAAATCGTTTCGCTCGCTAAGGCTTTTTTGCCGGTCCTGCGCATGGGTTTGGGCACAATCCTGGCTTGCCTGTCCTGCGTGGTTTTAAGGGCGCCGGCAATTGCTTTGGTCGGTCCTGCCCGAGATGCCCCGGAGTTCGCGCCCTATGTCGTTACGGTACTGGACAAGAGCGGTCGCGGCGGCGCGAGCTTTTGTACCGCGAGCGTCATCGCTCCGGATGTTGTCCTGACCGCCGCTCACTGCGTCTCCAATCTTTCAAACACGCGGGTGTTTTTCCGGGGCGGCCAGGGCCAGCTGGTTCTATTCGATGTTGCTTCGGTCGCCGTTCACCCGGAATTCCGGCCCAAAATCGGGCGAAAGCATTTGATTTCCATTGATCTTGCGCTTCTGCGCCTCGCCGAGCCGTTGCCTCCCGCATTCAAACCCATCGAACTTACGGATTCCGGCCCGGTCACGACCGGGCAGCCGTTTCGCATCGCAGGTTTTGGCCGCGCGGATGAAAGCGTGAGCGGAACGTCAGGTGTCTTGCGGGCGGGCATTCTCGTCGCGAGCGGGCCGAAATCGCCGGTTCTAGTTTGGCTTACCGATCCGGATGGCGCCGGCCTTGGCGGCTGCACGGGCGATTCCGGCGCGCCGGTTCTCGCCATCGGTCAACCGGCGCTCGTCGCCGTGGCGATCAGGGCCAAGGGCAACAACGGATATTCATGCGGCGCATCGACCGAGGCGGTGCTGATCGGGCCGCAAATGCCATGGGTTCGCAAGACACTGCAGGCCTGGGGAGTGACCTGGAGCATGGCACATTAACACCCTCTGCCCCCGGTTGCCGCACTCCCGGCGAATGGGTTGCGGCTTCGCCCGGGCAAACGCTTTAACTAATGAGTGATGGCGCCGGGGGTTTCCTCCTCGGAAGAAAGCGGAGCGAGCGGCTTCGCCTCCTCTTCCCAAACTATCGGCACCGGCTGGCGAACCAGGGCATGGCCTAATACCTCTTCCATGCGCGAGACCGGCACGATTTCGAGCGCGTTCTTGACCGGATCTGGAATTTCAACCAGATCCTTGGCGTTTTCCTCGGGAATCAAAATTTTCCTAAGGCCACCGCGCAGCGCGGCAAGCAATTTTTCCTTGAGCCCGCCGATCGGCAGAATCCTGCCGCGCAAGGTGATCTCGCCGGTCATCGCTATGTCGCGCCGGATCGGGATGCCGGTCATGATCGAGACGATCGCCGTGGCCATGGCAACCCCCGCCGATGGACCATCCTTGGGCGTCGCGCCTTCTGGCACGTGCACGTGGATGTCGCGACGCTCGAACACCGGCGGCTCGATGCCGAAATCGACCGCGCGCGAGCGGACATAGGACGCCGCCGCCGAGATCGATTCCTTCATGACTTCGCGCAGATTTCCCGTGACCGTCATACGCCCCTTGCCGGGCATCATCACGCCCTCGATCGTCAGCAATTCGCCCCCGACCTCGGTCCAAGCAAGGCCCGTCACGACGCCGATCTGATCCTCGGTTTCCGCCTCGCCGTAGCGGAATTTGGGAACGCCGAGAAAATCCGGCAGGTTGGCGTCGGTGATCGCGACCTGCTTCGTCTTGCCGGTCAAAATTTGTTTGACCGCCTTACGTTCGAGCTTGGCGAGCTCGCGTTCAAGATTTCGCACGCCGGCCTCGCGAGTATAACGCCGTATTATGGTAAAGAGACCGCTGTCGTCGATTGACCATTCCTTGGACGAAAGACCGTGCTTCTTGAGCCCGGCCGGAATCAGATGGCGGCGCGCGATCTCGACCTTTTCATTCTCCGTGTAGCCGGCGATACGGATGATTTCCATGCGGTCCATGAGTGGCGGGGGAATATTCAACGTATTGGCCGTCGTGACGAACATGACATGCGACAAGTCATAGTCGACTTCGAGATAG
>JBOHJT010000133.1:0-9203 GCA_050728715.1 Methylocella sp. | reverse complement strand
ATGGTGAGCCGGTGCGGGAGATTGCGCGAGCGATTGTCCACTACCTGCTTCCAAAAGCAGGATCGCTTCGCTGCGCTCGAAAAGAATTGCTGGCCGGATGAGCGGCCGCTGCTTCGCTCGATCCTCATGGCGGCTGCTTCGATGAACCCGCCGGACCGGTGTACGGAGCGATCCTAATTGGCACTCTTCTGACAAAAGTGACCCGTTTTCCGTTGAGCGCCTTGAGGACCCGTGCGTCGTAAGAGTATTTCCGCCGCAGCGTGTCTTCGTCTTTTCCGACGGAGTCGCATTTTGGAGTGAGGCGCGCGGCCTCGTCATTCAGCCGATCACAGTGCATACGACGGTCGATGAGGTCATCGACGTCCACGGGCAGGATCACATCATCAAGTTCCTCGAGAATAGGAGGTACGTTTTGATATTTTCGGCGGAGCGTGGCCTCGGCGTTCGCCATGGAGTCGCATCTGAGATTGAGAAGCTCGGCATCGCGCCACGCGGCGCTGGCGTTAACGGTGTGGGTGGCCTCCCAATTGCAGCTCTTGTTGCGGGAGATCAGCGCATCGACATCGGCTGGGTGGATCGAACCGTCAAGCGCCTTGAGAATGCGAGGTACGCTTTGATATTTTCGGCGCAGCCTGGTCTCGTCGTCCGGCAGGGCGTCGCATTTGAGAGTAAGACGCTCGGCATCGCGTCGCGCGGTGCTGGTTTTATCCGTGTCAGTTGCCGCCGAATTGCAGCTGCCGTTGCGGGAAATCAGCGCTTCGATGTCGGCGGGCAGGATCTCAAAATCAAGCGCCTTGAGAACGCCAGGGTTGCTTTGATATTTTCGGTGGAGCGCGGCAAAATCTATCGCGATGGCGTCGCATTTGTAGTGGAGACGCTCGGCCTTTCGTTGCGCGGCGGTGTCAGCAGGGTGATTGGCCGCCAAATTGCAGCCTTTGTTGCGGAAGATCAGCGACAAGACTTCGGCGGGTGGATAGGCCCGCGCCGCCAGTTCGTCGGCTGTCGGCGCGATCGGCGGAGCAACTGCGGCAAGAGCCAGCATCGTGAAAGTAATCTTTCGCATCTCTCACCCCCCGCGCAAAAGCCTAATCGCTTCGCCGCGCTCGAAAATATTGAGCAACAATCGCAGCGCCTCGCCGCGCGGGCCTTCAAGCCTCGGATTTTCCTCGACGATCTTACGCGCCTCATTGCGCGCGAGGCTCGGCAACGACCCATGCGCGGAAAGATCGGCGAGGCGAAAACCCGGCAGGCCGGATTGCTTCGTGCCCAGAACTTCACCTTCGCCGCGCAGACGAAGATCTTCCTCGGCAATGCGAAACCCGTCCTGCGTCTCGCGCATGATCGCGATCCTCGCCTTGGCCGCCTCCCCGAGCGGCGCTTTGTAGAGGAGCAGGCAGGAGGATTTGGCACCAGCGCGGCCGATGCGACCCCGCAATTGATGCAACTGGGCAAGCCCAAACCGCTCGGAGTGCTCGATCACCATGATGGTCGCTTGCGGAATATCGACGCCGACCTCGATCACCGTCGTAGCGACCAGTATCTGGGTCGTACCTTGCGCGAAAGCGGCCATCGCTTCGTCCTTGTCGCGGCTCTTCATCTTGCCGTGGACAAGCCCTACTTTATCGCCAAAGACCTGTTGGAGATGAAGGAAGCGTTCCTGCGCGGCGGCGGCGTCGAGCGCTTCGCTCTCTTCCACGAGAGGGCAGACCCAAAAGGCGCAGGCGCCGTTATGAATCGCGCGCTTGAGCCTCGCGCTGAGCTCGTCCATGCGCTGCATCGGCAGTGCGCGTGTCGCAACCTGCTGGCGCCCCGCCGGCTTTTCCCGTAAATTTGAAACATCCATGTCGCCGAAATAAGTCAGAACCAATGAGCGCGGAATAGGCGTCGCGGTCATCACGAGAATGTCAGCCGCCGCGCCCTTTTGGCCCAAAGCCAAACGTTGATGGACGCCAAAGCGATGCTGCTCGTCGACGACGGCGAGCCCGAGATCACGAAAGACAACGCTTTCTTGAAACAAGGCATGGGTGCCGATCGCAATATCGATGCCGCCGTCCGCCAGCCCGGCGAGGGTTTTTCCGCGCGAGGCAACCGTGTCGCGGCCGGTGAGCAGCGCGAGGCGGAGCCCCGCGGCCTCGCCGAATTTGGCCAGCGTTTGGTGATGCTGGCGGGCGAGAATTTCGGTCGGGGCCATCAGCGCCGCCTGCCGCCCGGCCTCGACGACCGTCGCCATGGCATAGAGAGCGACAAGCGTCTTGCCCGATCCGACATCGCCTTGCAAAAGCCGCAGCATGCGCGTTTCCGCGCCAAGATCGGCTTCGATTTCGGCGATCGCGGCCGTCTGGGAAGCGGTGAGCACGAAGGGAAGCGCCGCGGCGATCTTCTCTCTGAGCCGGCCATCCCCCTCGCTCGCGCGGCCAGCGGCGCGTCTGATCTTCGAACGCATCAAGGCAAGCGCCATTTGGGAGGCGAGCAATTCATCGTATGCGAGCCGCCTCCGCGCCGGCGTGTCCGGCGCAATTGCTTCTGGCGTGTTCGGGTGATGCACTTCCCGCAGGGCCTCGGCGAAAGAGGGAAGGACTGGAATATTTAACCCCGTCCGATCTTGCCACTCCGGCAAGGCGGGGATTTTGGCCAGCGCCGCATCGATCGCCCGCCCGAGCGTTTTTTGAAAGAGTCCCTCCGTCGAAGGATAGACCGGCTCGACCGGCGCCATTTTGGCAAAACCTTCTGCGTCTAGCACGCGGTCGGGGTGCACGATCTGGCGATGCCCGTCCCAAAGCTCGAGCTTGCCGGAAATCCAGCGGGTCGCGCCGAGAGGCAAGCTCTTTTCGATCCAGTGGTGATTGGCGAGAAAGAAGACGAGGAGGACGTCGCCGGTCTCGTCCTCGACCAAAACCTTATAAGGCGCCTTGGAGCGGGCGCCCGGCGGCCGGTGCTCGGCGACCTTGACTTCGAGCGTGACGATTATATCGAGGGGCGCATCGGCGATTTTTGGCCGGTTGCGGCGGTCGATCGCGGCATAGGGGAGATGGAAAAGAAGGTCGAGCACGCGGGCGTCATTGCCGCTGCCGGCCAAGAGCCGGTCAAGCAGCTTGGCGTTTTTCGGCCCGATGCCAGGCAGGCTCGCGGCTGTCGCAAAGAGTGGGTTGAGGATGGATGGGCGCATCGGTCCCGCGATCTTTTCTTGACGATTGTCGGCGCGCGTGCCAGGCAGCGCAAGAGGGATCGCGGTGGAGCCGCAACCGGTGCGATTTCAATGCCAAAAGGGTGCATCTACTGCCTGGGCTTGGCATGTTCCGGGGGGAGGCGCGGGGCCCGGACGGCGTCGCGCCGCAGGATCATTCGACCTGGTTTCTGGTAATGAGAATTCGCTGCCGACTATTGTCACTCATCAACGGATGTGCTAAGCTTTTAACGTAGAAAAAGTTCTGGAGTGTTTTTTATGAGAATTCTTGGCCTGCTGCCAGCCATGATCTTAGCGATCATCATGGCCACACCATTTGCCGTGCCCGCGAACGCCCAAGCAACAAGGACCTGGGTGTCAGGGGTCGGCGACGATGCCAATCCCTGCAGCCGGACAGCGCCTTGCAAGACCTTCGCTGGCGCCATATCCAAGACCGCGGCATCCGGCGAGATCGATTGTCTCGACCCCGGCGGTTTCGGCGCGTTGACCATCACCAAGGCGATCACCGTTTTATGTGCACCCGTCAGCAACGGTGGCGTTCTCGTTGCTGGGACGAACGGCATCGTGGTTGCGGCGGGGGCGACTGACAAAGTGGTCCTCGAAGGTTTGGACATCGAGGGGCTCGGACCTACCCCTAGTGCCGGCCTTAACGGCGTACAGATTAATTCGGGACTGGCTGTCTATATTATTCACTGCACGATCCGAGATTTCACCGGAACCACTTCCGGCGCCAGCAATGGATACGGCGTCAACGTGACCAGCACCACGGCCGGCACGCGCGTCGTCATCGAAGGCTCGTTTATTGAAAACAATGCCGGCGGCGTGAATGTCCAAGGCAATGGCGTCTTGAACACGGCGGCCATCTCGAACACTCTCATCGACGGCAATAAAAGCTTCGCGGTGCAGGCTAATGGCGCCTTAAGCGCGATCCACCTCGTGCGGAGCATACTCGACGGCAGTCCGACGGGGGTGAACTTATTGAATGGCGCGATCGCGACGTCGTTCGGTCCAAGCAATATCATCAAGGGTGCCGGTGCGGTCACTTCGACCGTAAACTACAAATAGCACACTTTGCCGCGCGGGCCCCTGACACGGGGGCCTGGGCGAAACACGCTGATCAACAAGAGCAAGAGTGGCGGGATAGAGCAGTAGTAGCTACTGTTGCTATCCCAATGTCATGTATTCTGGCGCTGCTGTTCCATCCGATAAGTTGCCGCTAGACTGTGCGGCTTTTTGATGCGCACGAGGTGTCGCTCTATGAACGCCGATATCGCGGATTATCTGGGATCGTATCGACATCGCTTAGTGCAGCCCGACCTGCCCTCTCCGGCCGAATATTTGCCTTTACTCGAGGAAATTCAAGAAAACGGCTGGTATTCGAATTTTGGTCCACTAGTTCGACGCCTGGAAAGTCAGTTGTTGAAGACAATCGGCGCAGCGGGAGAATGCTGCGTTACTTGCTGTAGTGCGACTTCCGGATTGTCGGCCGCGCTGCTGGCAACTGGCCGAACCGGTCCGGTTCTGCTCCCAGCTTTTACCTTCCCGGCCTCATTAGGGGCCGTGCGCGCGGCAGGGATGACCCCTGTCGTTGCAGACGTTGATGCGGAGACCTGGACTTTGGCGGGGAATCTGCTGGACAGGGCCCTCGTGGAAACCGGTGCCAAGGCGGTTATGCTGGTGGCGCCCTTCGGTATCCAGACTGATTGGGAGGCTCAGCTGGCGATCTGCCGGGAGCACGGCGCCGCCGTTGTCATCGACAACGCCTCGGGTCTCGGGGGCCCGCGCCCTGCAAAGGGCTTTGGCGAAGAAGTGCTCGAAGTCTTCTCGATGCACGCGACCAAGCCAATCGGTGTGGGCGAAGGTGGTGTAATCTTCGCTCACCGCATGCACGATGCCGCCCTCCGCTCCGCGCTCAATTTTGCGCTGGACTCTTATGTTAGCCCCGGGGGCCCTGCTTGGGGATTCAATGGCAAGATGTCTGAATTTCACGCAGCGATTGGTATCGTGCAATTGGACCGGATTGGCGACATCGTCAGTCGGCGTCAAGCGTTTGCTAACATTTACCGAGAGCGACTAGCGCATTATCCTGAAATAGTTTGCCCCCAGGACATGAATTGTGCGCCATGGCACGTCTTTCCTGCCCTGCTGCCGAGCGTTACGGCAGTGGAAAGTCTTATAGAATCCGCAGCTGCGGCTGGCGTCGAAATCCGACGCTACTGTCGCCCGAGTCTGTCGCGCTGGCCTGAGACCCGACGCTTCGAGGCGTGCCCAGTCGCCGAAGACCTCGCAGACCGAATGTGCGCGCTGCCGGTGCGCGCTGCGAGGGCCGGTCCCGAAACCAATCTGGTCGCGGAACTTGTGCTCGATGCCCTCGATCGCGCACTGATCAGGCACTTGTCATGACGCAAATCCCGCTCACAACCCATATCGGGCGCTCAGGCTGTCGAATCTTTCGCACGCCCGGCGATACAGCGCTACATCGCCCGCGCTATGGGTGTCGACGGCCTTGCGCACGGCCTCATCGATTGAATAGGTGTCCCCTTGGCGATTCGGATTCACATTCTCGCGCGAGGTTTCCGGCGAAAGCTTGTGACCAAACACCGCCTCGAATAAGGCAACGCCCCGCTCATACCGCTCCATCATCCCAACCATCGCCAAATTCTCGACGCCAATCTGACCTAAGAACCTTGATTGCATATTAGGAAATGCGGTAATGAATTCCAGCAAGCTCATACGCTTCTCATGAAAGGCCTTGACTCCCGGATGATCGATCTCCGGATGGCGCAAAACAAAATGATAGTGTGATACGGCCTGCTGATAGGGGTCGCGGAAGAAAGCCGCGAACCCGGTCGTCGGAAACAATCCGAGATATTTATCGCCCACGAAATTCCCGTGGATGATATCATAGTCGCGCAGAAGCTCGTCTCCGCGCGCGCGCATCTCTGCCCTACGGAGCTCGCGGCGCGCGACAGTGTCTGGCGTGTCGAACCCGACCCAGTCGCCATAGTCGAACAAAGCCCGCGATGAAAACGTTGACTGTAGCCGCAAGCGGAAGGAATGGCCGGCAGTCTTCGGGATGTGAATTGAGACGATCACATAAGCGCTCGATTTTTCGTAGCCGCATGGTCCGGCTTTACCGGAAAAGATATCATCGATGCCACGCCGGTGTCGGCCCCCGATCGCGCAGACGCGCGTTCGCACGGTTGAGGCCGGGAGCCCGTATGAACGCTTCGTAGGCGGTGAAATCGGCCAGGAATATGCGGCGGTCGATCTGCTCGCTTTGCGGATAGTGGATCACAGGGATGTCGTCTACGCTATTAAGTCCAGATTCTTCCGGGGCGCTGAAGGGGGCATCGTCGTTGGTGCGGTTGTAGGCAAAGGCGGCAGCTTGACGCCGAGCTTGGCGGCCATGATTATCAGGGTGAGGTCGATCTGGGTCTGGAAGAAATCCTTCTTGTGGTGCGCAACATGGCTCCGCCCGGCAAAAGAATCGAATTCAGAATTCCGATATCTCCGACGGAAAAGTTTTTTTCTCTCGTCCGATTCTTCAACTTCGCCCTCCGCCGTCTGGACAGTCCGCAATATCGGGACGCCCGGCTGCTGGTCGCCGTCGGCGATCATTGCGATCTCGACGCGGTGCGCCGCGGGAATGAATGGAGCGAGAACTTCAACGTCGTCTGGGAGAGGGTGCCGGACGAGATATCCGCCGAATTCCACTGGGCCGGAACGGCAAATTGGCGGCTCAACATTCCCCCCGGCGATGCCGAGATCATTATTCTTTCGGATGCGGATATGGTGCTGCTTCGCGACGTCGATCCGATGCTAATGGAATTCCCGTTGGAGGAGCCAGCGGTGCGAGGCCACATGGCGCATCTACCGCCGCCGGTCGGTAAAAACAATAGTGCTCTCTCGGGGGCAGATCCCAAGTTCTGGCCCTGGCTCTTTGACCTCTTTGACATTCCATGGCCGACAGTCACTTATCGCTATTCCATGGACCCCGACGAGTCGCTGCCGGTGTCTCCGGCCTATTTCAATCTAGGCTTCGTCGCCGTGAACGCCAAGGCGCTCGCCGTCTTCGCCTCTGAGATAGTGGAAACCACCCGCCGCGTGACGGCAGCGACGGACAGCCTGATGCGCTGCCAAATTGCAATCACCATCATCGCCTATCGGGCCGGAATCGATATTGGCACATTGCCGGCGGCTTACAATGCAGCTAACGACCTTATCCATTTCAGCCAAAACGGCCTAACCGCCGATCAGATACGCGTGCTGCACTTCCTCAGATGTGACGAAATCGATCGCGAGGAATTGCAACCGCGTCTCATCGACAACTTGCTGTCCCGTCCACTAACAAATCCGGTTAATATCGCTCTGCAGAATCTAGCGCGTGAATATCGAGAGTCCCTGAAATGAATCACGATTTCGCGGCAGTGGAGTAATCGAAGTGCCGGCCGGATTAAACAGCGAATTTTTGTCGCGCGACGTTTTGGAAACCCTCGGCTTCGCGAGGCTCGGCGAAGATGTCCTGATCCACGGCACCGCCGTTATCGTCGACTGCCATAAAATTTCGCTCGGCTCGCGGGTTAGGATTGATCCATACGTTATCATCTCGACTCGTGGCGGAGTCGAGTTCGGCAATAACGTCCATCTCAGCGGGCACAGCGTCCTGGCAGGTCACGCTGCTATCCACTTTGACGATTTCGTGAACATTTCTCACCACGTTGGCATTTACACCTCAAATGAAGATATTAGCGGCCGAACCTTAAGCAATCCGACCGTAACCGGCTTCGGGGCCGCGCGGACCGCATCGATCAGCTTTGGCCGCCATTCGGGTGTGGGCGCCGGGAGCCTCGTCCTCCCCGGAGCAAGATTCGCCGAGGGCTCGATACTCGGGGCGATGTCACGGGTCAGCCGCCCGTCGAAGCCATGGACGAACTATGCCGGAATACCGGCGCGACAAATGCGGGAGCGCCGGAGGGATGCATTGGAGCGTGAGCAAGAATACCTCGCTTCGCTGAAGAAACCTGGCTGACACCGCACTCCGGTGACACCCGGACCAGGCAAATCATGCAAAAGCGCCGCACCGCCGCCCCCGATCGGGTCGAGGAGGATCTGCAGCTTGACGTTGCTGATGTCGATGGGCTCAGGGTTCCAGATAAGGCTTTCGCTCTCCTCGATACGATGAACGCGCACCAGGCCTTCATGCGAGGAAGCGTTGAAGCATGGAAACGGTTTTACACATAATCTGTTAGAGCGTACCCCGGTTAGGTGGAACTATATCCGGCATTGCGGCAATAACTGAGGCATTCGGTTGGAGAGAAGTCGCCGGGGGCTAATCCGATGCCATCGCGCAGCTCCTCGATCGCCGGATCGGGCCGCGCAGCCACCAATGCCAGCACCTTGTCTGGGCGCGGCCGACGCGTACCGCTTATGGCCGCCACGGTGGAAATCCTTAGGTCTTTCGGAACAGACGCTGGACAACTGGCTGAAGGCAGAGGCAGGGGGATCACGCGAAATTACGGGCAAGGCGGCCGGCCCGAGCAGATGAAAATCGCCAGCGTTAAGGTGGCAGTAGCGACGCCGCGCTAGACGCCGGCAAATTCATCGCGTCGAAGTCGATCGGGCCATTCCGCTTGAATTTTATAAAGAAGTAGCGGAAATTATTCACGTTCAGTATGTTAAAAGCCCGCGCAAGGCATCGGCGAAATGAAAGTGTCTCATATCTTGTTAGGTCAGCGCGACGATCATGTCGAACTTCCGGCGAACGCTCTCGGCACGGCCTTCGAACCGGTTGCCGCCGAATTGCGGTTGGTCGACGTCGCGGACTTCATCGCCTATATCCACGCCGAAAAGTTTGCCAATATTCAGGATATCGTAAACTCGTCTGTGGAATTGTTTTTTAAACCCGGAACATTGTCATTCGGTTGGGGCGCGGAATTCGAACTTGATTGGAATAGTTTGCCGGTAATTACTCTCGACATGGAGTTTCGACACCGCTCCGTGTGGCTCGTCTTCAAAC
>JBOHJT010000132.1:0-9305 GCA_050728715.1 Methylocella sp. | reverse complement strand
CGAACTCGCCGACGCGATCCTCGGTTTCCCGCGTGAAAAAGTCCCGAAAAACCGGGGAAAGCTCCGTGATTCGGTCACCGGCAGCTTTCGCGTCATCTCACCCAAGGATTTTCGGGTTGTGACGTAAGCGGGGTATACGCAACACAGAGAGACGCCTCAAGTCTGCGCCGAGGCGGGGTCGCGGACAGTTTAAGCAGCCTTTGCGGCCGCTATCAGGAGAGACTCCGTGGGAACAATGCCCAGGTATGGCGGACTATCTGCTCGTCTTCTTGCGAGGCGAGAACGAGCACCGAGCAGCGCGATGCCGGATCGTTGATGGGATTTTTCGCGGACCGGTTCCGAGCTTTGTCGAGGCTGACGCCGATCCAGGCCAAGCCGCCGCAGATCGCTGCGCGTGCTTCCCCATCATTTTCTCCAATGCCGCCGGTGAAGACAATCTGGTCGACTCCATCAAGCGCAGCGATCATCGCGGCCACCTGCTTGCGCACGGAATAGCAGAACATCTGGATGGCAAGTCGCGCATCGACGTTTGATGACGCGGCTTCACGTAGACGCCGCATGTCGCTGGCAACGCCCGAAATTCCCAGGAGGCCGGAACGGTGATCGACCAGCTCTTCGAGCGTGGCCGCATCGAACTTCTTCTCACGCATCAGATAGATCAGAACGCCGGGATCGAGATCGCCGCTGCGCGTGCCCATGATCACCCCGCCGGTCGGGGTCAATCCCATGCTGGTGTCGATCGATTTGCCACCTTTGACCGCGGTGACGCTTGCGCCATTGCCGAGATGAGCGATTACCAGGCGGTTCGGCAGATCGTTTCCAAGTTGGTGCACGATCGATTCGCACGAAAGGCCATGAAAACCGTAGCGTTGGATGCCCTCCAATTGCAATTCCTTGTCGATCGGAAGGACACGGGCGACCGCCGCCAATTCAGCGTGAAAGGTGGTGTCGAAACAAGCCACCTGCGGAAGCCCTGGAAAATGCTTTTGTGCGAAGCGAATGACCGACAGAGCGGATGGGGTATGCAGCGGCGCAAAGGCGGTAACAGCTTCAACTTGCCGTAGGACCGAATCATCAATGAGGCAATGCTGTCGGAGCTTCGGTCCGCCATGCACGATTCGATGCCCGATGGCGGCCGGTGGCGGCATTTTGGAGTCGGCAAGAAGTCGGCCGATTCGGATGATCGCTTCCCGTTGGCTGGGGAAGGATACCCTCTCGGAGAGCAATGCATTTTTGCGCGAATCTTGCGCGTGGAATTTGGCCTTCTCGTCCCCGATCGACTCAGCCTCGCCGGAGAGCAGCTTTTCGGTCCGTGAAGATCCGGCGCGGTACAATCCGAATTTGAGCGATGAAGAGCCACTATTCAGCACTAGTACAGTCAACGCTGGTTTAGCGTCCGTCATGCCGTATCCCGGCGGAAGCATCGCGCTCACAAGTTCCAGCGCCAGCCGCGGACCTCGGGCATGTCGTCGCCATGCTCGCTGATATAGAGCTTGTGATGCTCCATGGTCGTCCAGTAGCGCGCCGTCGCGTTCTCCACCTGATCGCGGAGCCGCGGAATTCGCTGGATGGCGTCTAGCGCGAGTTGATAGCGGTCAAGATTGTTCAGCACAACCATGTCGAAGGGGGTCGTGGTGGTGCCCTCCTCCTTGTAGCCGCGGACATGAATATTGTCATGATTATGCCGCCGGTACGTCAGCTTGTGAATGATCGCGGGATATCCATGGAAGGCGAAGATCACCGGCTTGTCTTTCGTGAACAGTTCGTTAAAATCCTGATCTTCCAGACCATGGGGATGCTCGGACTGAGGCTGCAATACCATCAAATCCACCACGTTGACGACACGGATGCGGATGTCGGGGACATAGGCGCGCAAGAGCGTCACGGAAGCGAGCGTCTCAAGGGTCGGCACGTCGCCGGCACAGGCCATGACCACGTCGGGATCACCAACATCGTTGCTGGCCCATCGCCAAATACCCGCGCCGACGGTGCAGTGGTGAACGGCCGAATCAATGTCGAGCCACTGCCACTCCGGCTGTTTGCCGGCGATGATCACGTTGACGTAGTTGCGGCTGCGCAAACAGTGATCCGCTACCGAAAGGAGGCAGTTTGCATCGGGCGGCAGATAAACGCGCACGATATCGGATTTCTTATTCGCGACATGATCGATAAAGCCGGGATCCTGGTGGGAAAAGCCATTGTGATCCTGTCGCCACACATGCGACGTGAGCAAGTAATTCAGCGATGCGATCGGCTTGCGCCAGGGGATCTTCCTGCTGACTTTTAGCCATTTTGCATGCTGATTGAGCATCGAATCGATGATGTGAATGAAGGCCTCGTAGCAGGAGAACAGCCCATGGCGTCCCGTGAGCAGGTATCCTTCGAGCCAGCCTTGGCACAGATGCTCGCTCAGCACCTCCATGACGCGGCCTTCGACGCTAAGATTTTCATCAACCTCTTCAACAGCAGCCATCCATTCCTTGCCAGAGACTTCATAGACGGCCTCCAACCTGTTGGATGCTGTCTCGTCCGGGCCAAACAGCCGGAAGCTCCGTTTGTCGAGATTGAGCTTCATCACGTCACGAAGGAATTTTCCCAGAACCCGCGTCGCTTCCGCCTGGACGCTGCCGGGCTTAAGCACTGCCACGGCGTAATCATGGAAGTGGGGCATCGATAGAGGCTGTAGCAATTCACCGCCATTGGCGTGCGGATTGGAGCCCATGCGGCGATGGCCCGTCGGCGCGAGCGCGGCGAACTCGTCGCGGAATTTGCCTCGTTCGTCGAACAATTCCTGCGGCCGGTAGCTCTTCATCCAATCTTCGACTTGCTGCAAATGTTCGGGGTTCTTGAAATCCGCGATCGGGACTTGATGCGCGCGCCAGGTACCCTCGACCGGCTTGCCGTCGACGAATTTCGGTCCTGTCCAACCCTTTGGCGTGCGGAAGATGATCATGGGCCAGCGCGGACGCTCTAAGGTTTCCGTCTCATCGCGAGACCGCGCAGCGCTCTGAATCTGGCGAATCTGCGCCAGAATCGCATCGAGCGTACCGGCTAGACATTGATGCACGACTGCCGGATCGTCACCCTCGACGAAATGCGGATCGTAGCCGTAGCCGCGCAATAGCTCGGTCAATTCCTGGCGGTTGATGCGCGCCAGCACCGTCGGATTGGCGATCTTAAAACCGTTGAGATGAAGGATCGGAAGAACCGCGCCATCGCGAGCGGGGTTCAGAAATTTGTTGGAGTGCCAACTGGTGGCGAGCGCACCGGTTTCCGCTTCTCCGTCGCCGATGATGCAGGCGACGATCAGATCCGGATTGTCGAAGGCGGCGCCGTAGGCATGGGTCAATGAATAGCCCAATTCTCCGCCTTCGTGAATAGAGCCGGGAGTTTCCGGCGATACGTGACTGGGAATTCCGTAAGGCCAGGAAAACTGGCGAAAGAGCCGCTGCAGTCCGTTCCGGCTGCGTTCAATCGCCGGATAGTGCTCCGTGTAGGACCCTTCGAGATAAGTCTGCGCCACTAGGCCTGGCCCGCCGTGACCCGGACCAATGACGTACATCATGTTCAAATCGTTCTCTTTAATCAGCCGGTTAAGATGGACGTAGAGAAAGTTCAATCCCGGTGTCGTGCCCCAATGCCCGAGCAAACGGGGCTTGATATGTTCGAGCCTCAGCGGGGATTCGAGCAAAGGATTGTCTTGCAGATAGATCTGCCCGACCGAAAGATAATTCGCTGCGCGCCAATAGGCGTGCATTTTCCGGAGGAGGTCAGGTGACAATGAGTCGGGCATCAGGATCTCCAAGGTCGATTGCCGCTCAGGGCATGAGAACTGCGACGGCTCTGAGTCGTTGTCCCGCGTCGACGAAAAGTCGTAAAAGGCCCAATATGGACCGGGCCGCGGGCGTGTCGAAAACTTTCCTCTTGGCGCGGGTTGATTTTGTCAAAAACACAATGTTGATGGCATCTTGGACGCGGTACGTCTTTGTCTCACGTTGCGCGGTTTTCCCGATGCCGCGCCCGGAAAAATTAGACCGTCACCTGGGCGCCGAGTTCGACCACGCGATCAGAAGGAATGGAGAAAAAGTCGGTCGCATTCGCCGCTTGCCGCGATAGCGCGATAAAAAGCCGGTCCTGCCACAAAGGCATGCCCGAATTGGGCGCCGGCTTGATCGTCGTGCGGCCGAGAAAGAACGATGTCGTCATGATGTCGAATTTCAGGCCTGCCTTGCGGAGCGAGGCGAGCGCGGCAGGAACGCGCGGGCTTTCCATATAGCCGTAGTGCAGGATCACGCGGGTGAAATCGTCGGAAAGCTTTTCGATTTGATAGCGCTTGGCTCCGGGAACCCGCGGCGTATTCTCGGTCAATACCGACAAAAGCCAGACGCGTTCGTGCAGGACCTTGTTGTGCTTGAGATTGTGCATCAAGGCGGACGGCGCGATCTCGGGCGTGCCCGACAGGAAAACCGCGGTTCCGGCGATCCGCGCCGGTTTCGATTTCTCCAGCATCCGGATGAGATCGGGCGTGGGGATCGAATCGCGGCGGAATTTGGAGGCGAGAAGGGCGGTGCCGCGAACCCAGGTCCACATCACGACCATCGCGCAGCCCGCGAACAGCAGAGGCACCCAGCCGCCATCGACGATCTTCGTGAGATTGGCGGCAAGAAAAGCGAGATCGATCGCGAGGAATCCGGACACGAACAGCGCCGCGAGCCAGACCGGCCAATGCCAGCATTTCCACACGACCACAAACGCGAGCGCGGTGGTCACCACCATCGTGCCGGTCACCGCGATGCCATAGGCGGAGGCCAGCGCACTCGAATTCTTGAACAAAAGCACCAGCAGGAGAACCCCGAGCAAGAGCAGACGGTTAACGCGCGGAATGAAGATCTGGCCTTCCTGGGTCTCCGAGGTATGCAAGATAAGCATCCGCGGCAACAGCCCGAGCTGGATCGCCTGGCGGGCCAGGGAGAAGGCGCCGGTGATGACGGCCTGGCTCGCGATAACCGTGGCCACCGTCGCAAGGATGACCAGCGGCAAAAGAGCCCAGTGCGGCGCGAGCAGGAAAAACGGATTTTCCACCGCCGCCGGATCGGCGAGAACGAGCGCCCCTTGGCCGAGGTAGTTCAAGGTCAGCGCCGGCAGCACGAAGACCATCCACGCCGTTTGAATGGGGGCGCGGCCGAAATGGCCCATGTCCGCGTAAAGCGCCTCCGCTCCGGTCACGGCGAGAAATACCGAGCCAAGCACCACGAAACCGAGGATGCCGTGGCCGAAGAGAAACCTTAAGCCGTGGATCGGATTGAAGGCCTGAAGGATGCGTGGCGCGTCGCCGATGTGCGCGGCGCCGAGAAAACCGATCGATAGGAAAAAAACCGCCATGACCGGGCCGAAGAAGGCGGCGACGCGCGCGGTCCCGCGCCTTTGCGCCCAAAAAATCGAAATCAGAACGACGATGGTGAGCGGCAGGATATAGGCCGAAAAAACCGGCGTGACGAGTTCGAGGCCTTCAAGCGCGGAGAGAACCGAGATCGCTGGCGTGATAACCGCGTCGCCAGAAAACAACGCCGCCCCCGCGACGCCAAGGAAAAAAACCGGCGCCACGCCATGGCCGAGCGCCGACTGGGCCAGCGCCATCAGCGACAAGGTGCCGCCTTCGCCCTTGTTGTCGGCGTACATGAGAAACAGCACATATTTCGCGGTCACCGTAAAAAACAACGCCCAGAGGAGCAGGGACACGGTTCCGATGACCCCCGAATCGGTCACCCCGGCGGCATTGATATGATGAAGCGATTCGCGCAATGCATAGAGCGGGCTCGTCCCGATGTCGCCATAGACGACGCCAAGCGATCCGAGCGCCATCGCGGCAAACGCGGCCTTGCGCGGGACGGCTTGATCGCAGGCCCCACGCCGCGCGGCCGGCGGGTCTTGCTCTCGCGCGCTGTGTCGCCCCATTCGAATGTCCTTCGGGGCCGCCGTCATGCGGCGGTACAATTGGCGGAACCCGGTTATTGCAACGCAATATAGCCTCTTCCCCGGCAGGAGAGAAGGGGTGGTCTTGCCCGAAGATCCGGCGCTCGCGCCGGTCGGGTCCGCCTCCCTCTCGACACAAGCCGCGGTTGCGCGTTATAGACTTAGGTGTGCGTTAAACAAAGCGCCGCGGCTGCCAAGGGCTTAGCCGCCAGGGAATTATGACGACAGTCTATCGTTCCTTGTCAAGGATCGGACAATCGACATGACACCAAAGCTCCGCCGTAACTTATTTGGCGCTGTAATCGCCGTGCTGGTCGCCGCCGGCCCCGTCGTGTTCATATATTACTTCCTTCCACATCGCGAAGTATTGCGTATTGTTGGAACAGACACACGGCGTCCGCTCGGCACCACCAAATCCGATGTATCTACGCACATGGTGTTTTTTATCAATGCCGAGGACGTCGAAACTAAAAAACCCCGTGTGTTTCATAACGAGGACACTCGCTGGGGTTTCCCCTGGTATTTTAAATTCAATTCGGCCGAGCTCCAGGCGCTCGCGCAATCCATTGCGGGTGTGCGTGGCACCGCGCTCGTTACCTATTACGGTTGGCGCATCAAAATTTTATCAGTCGTGCCGAATGTGACGAACATCAAACGTGCTGCGCCTGACCAGAAGCCGCCGATTCCATGGTTCAACCTCGGTTTCGCCGCGGTGGTCATCGGCGGAGGCGCTTGGCTCGTATTGCGGTTTCGCCGTCCCTAGAACCGGCGGCGCTAACGGCTCGAGTTCTCCAAGACCGCTGCCCGCATGGGCTCAAGCTCTAGTGGTTCGCTTCAATCAATCTGAAAGGATTTAATGATTCGTTTTTGTCGCGCGCCGAGCGACGGAGACGATCATGGCCGCATCGATATGTGCCGGAAGGAGGTTCGTGCCGGCCATGACCTATCCTCGGCTTCCCCATCAGGGGAGATTCTCGCTCGTTCAGCTCTTCAAATCGTCTGGCAGCTTGCCGCCGTTAGCTGCAAGTTTCACCATGATCTGTTTGTGAAGCCAGATATTCATCGAGGCGGAATTGCTCGTATCGCCATCGTAGTGAAGCTCCTTAGCGAGTTCCTTACGCGAAGCGAGACTGCTGTCTATGGACAAAACCTTCATCAGATCGACGATGGAGTGTCTCCAATCGAGCTTCTCGGTTGTTTTGCCGCTCAAGGCATCAAGCACCGCGGCGACATCCACGGTTGGCCCCGGCGCCGCCGGCGATGAACTCGGAACTGGGGCGGATGGCGCGGCCTTCGCCGTCCCGCTCGCTTGCGCAGCAGCGGCGGGAGAGGCTGGCGCCTTGCCCAATACTTTCGACATGATCGTTCCAAAGATGCTCATTGCACGCTCCTATATTCCATTCGAATAAGGCGATTTACCTTCTCTGCCGTGTCCCCGCCCAGCGCCACGCGCTGAATGCCGCGCGAGCCACCCCGCAAAGAGGCAATGATGCCTTGGCCCGGTTGCGCTACGCCGATGCGGCCAAGCGTGTTGCCGAGGCGGCGGCAAAAGTGCCGGCGGGGCACGAACACGAGCGCTTAAAACATCTTAACAATAAGGCGCCCTTCCGGCAAGGAGATGAATTTGGCGACGACGGGTCGGCGCAAACATCGCTAATGAGAAACACGATCGGCTCCTGCAGGGCGTGACCGTGGCCGCAGGCGAATGGCTGCGCAAGCAGCGCGTCGGACGTGTTGGAATCGAGGGGATCACTGGTTTTGAGGGGGCTGACGTCCAATGCGCCACGCAGGGCCGCAGGAACCAACGGGCACCTCGACGGTTACAAAGCCTGAACAAGGAGGAATTCATGAAAAAGGCGCTTTTGATTCCGAGCCTCTTCTGTGTTGCGGCCATGACATTTACTTTCCCAGCTGATGCGAAGCCAGGCGGCTGCATTAAGGGCGCGATCGTCGGCGGGATCGCCGGTCACTTCATGGGTCATGGCGGAATTGGCGCGGCCGCCGGATGTGCGTACGGCCATCACCGGCGCAAGGAGTATAACCGCGCACATCAGTCCAATGGCGGTTCGAGCCGTAGTGCGCGCAGCGGTAATAGCGGAATTTAGACGAGCGATTAAATCGTCGATGTGGCAGCAACCGCATCTCGTGTCTTCGACGGCGTGGCTTGCGGTTCATTGCCCCAGCTCGGAAAAATCGACATCAACGGGCGAAATAGAAGAACACGACCGCCGCGAAACCGTGGCCGATCGCGGCTCAGTGCCGACGGCAACGGAAGGCCGGCAGGAGCAACGCCGCACGTCACACGATATTCGCTGGGGAGGGGCTCGCTTTCGTTGATCTGCGCCTTCGTCCTGATATATCTCCACCAGCGGTGATGTTTCTCATCCGCCCCCGGGGCACAAACCATGCCTTCGGCGCGAGTCACGCGGACGGAGCTCGTATTCCAGAGACAAAAAAATGAGCGATTTTCTCGGAAGTCCGCCCGCTCGTCCCCGGCCGGAGCCCGATCAAGCACGCACGCTCGACATGCTCGCCACACTTTTTGTGGTCGCGCTCGTGGTGGCGATGCTTTATGTAGGGCGCGAAATATTCATTCCGATCGCGATCGCAATTCCGGTGAGCTTTGTCTTGTCGCCGCCAATGCTCGCGCTGCGGCGCTGGGGTTTTGGTCGTGTAACCTCCGTCTTGATTGTCGCCCTTGCGGCGCTGATCATCGCATCCTTGGCCGGCGCCGTTTTGACGAGGCAGGTTTCCGAACTGGCTATCGATCTGCCGAAATATCAGGCGACGGTCAGTTCCAAAATCGTCAAGTTGCGGGACGCAGCGGTTGATAACGCCGTCTTTGCAAAAGTTTCGGCCGCGCTGAGAGACGTCGGCGAAATCAATCCGCATCGCCCCGCGACGTCGCGCGCTCCCGCGCCCGCGCATCGAGCAAAGAACCAACTGACCGCCACTCAGGAAAACCAGCAGCCGGTTCCTGTCGAGGTTCACGAGCCGGCGTGGGGCCTTTCGCCATTGTGGAGACCATCGTCGGAGACGCGCTTTCGTCCCTGGAGACAGCCTTCATCGTCGTCATCTTTATTCTTTTGCAACGCGAGGATTTGCGCAACCGCTTCATCAGACTGGCCGGATCGAGCGACTTGCACCGCACGACCTTGGCGATGAATGACGCGGCGGGGCGGCTCAGCCGATTTTTTTTGATTAAAACGCTTGTGAACGCTGCCTTCGGCGTCATCGTCTCAGTTGGCCTCGATTTCATCGGCATTCCGAGCCCGCTCCTTTGGGGCGTCGCCGCATTCTTGCTGCGGTTCGTCCCCTACTTCGGCCCGTTC
>JBOHJT010000131.1:0-9436 GCA_050728715.1 Methylocella sp. | reverse complement strand
GTCTCACGGAGGACGCCCGTCCGTGTAGTCAGAGTTCTTTACCCCTGGTACCGCAAATGGGCCGGGTGGCGGCGCTGAAGCAATAGGCAACGGCACCACGGGCGCGGAAGCGGCATCTTCATCATGGGGACGCTGCGTGGTCACTTAGTTAGTAATCACGTGAACTGTGCGGTGAACGCTCGGATGGTCTTCCGAACGTTGTCGAAATAAGGATGAGTCCGGTAGTTCCAGGCATCAGGCTGTCGAACCAGATCTGCGATTACGCGTCGGAAATATTGCGATCCTACGCACTCGACATTCTGGGCCACAACTGCCCGATCCATCGAGGCGGCGATGAGATATGACGCCTCCGGCTTGACTGACTGGTGAGCCGTCCGGGCAGATCTATTTTGCCACGTGAGTTGACTAGCCTCCGCAGCCCGGGACACGAAATCCTGAAACGAGAATGGCGCGTCAACGATTACGTGCAAATGAGCCTGATCGACGCCACACCCCACGGACGAACCCGCCTCGGAAGGACCATGCTCAAACCAGATTACCCGACTTCCCGTAATGTCATGCGCCGTGAGGATTGCGTGAACCAGGTCTAAAGGCCCGGCTCCATCCGCAGTCTCCCACCGCGCAAAATTAATGACGGGCGTTCGGGGAACGATCAGGAGCCAGTTTGCGAGGATCGATCCTAGCGTGGGCGTGACCACGCACCCGTGCGTTTCTAGAAGAATCTCGTCATAGATGGGCCGCAGGCACCCTCCTTCCGCTAGGAGAGACGCAAACTTGCCGACATTGGGTCTCACGCCAGCATGTGCTTCCATGGCAGCCCTCGGATTCCCGGATCCTATGGATAGACCTCGATAGTTAAATAACGCGCTTGAGCGGACGGCCTGTTCGTGTCCTTCCGCCCCGACAGCACTTTATCAGCACGTCTGGCCGTTCGGCTACCCCACTCGCTAAACCTGCTTGCTCCTCCGGGGCGGCGTGTTCCAGACCGCGACCCACATTTGCAGGTGGGCGAACTTGCAGCGCTAATCGGGCCAAACTTAGGCATGACCGTGCAGCTGAGCGAATTCCACAGGATATGATTTGCGAGACGGCGCGCCCGCTTTCGCGGCCTCTCCTGGCGAGAACACGCCTCTGATCTGGAAGTTTCGCAAAAGCCACGCTCTGGCCGCTCGTTAATGGTGCGGCGGCCGCGGTCATGCCGGCAGCGCAATTCCGGCGGCCTCCTCGATGCGGCCGGAGCGCAGTTCGATCCTGCGTTCGCATTTGCTGGCGAGCGCAGAATCGTGGGTGACCAGGATCAAGGTCGCGCCGCGATCGCGCTTCAAGGCGAACAAGAGGTCGATGATGCCAGCACCTGTCGCCTCGTCGAGGTTTCCGGTCGGCTCGTCGGCAACGAGGATGGAAGGGTTCGGCGCCAACGCGCGGGCGAGGGCGACGCGCTGCTGTTCGCCGCCCGACAATTGCGCCGGGTAATGCCCGAGCCGATCATCGAGACCGACCGCGGCGAGCTCCGCGCTGGCCCGCGCGAAAGCCTCGACGGCCCCCGCCAATTCAAGCGGGATCGCGACATTTTCGAGAGCGGTCATGGTCGGAATAAGGTGGAACGACTGGAACACGATGCCGATCCGCGCGCCCCGAAAACGCGCGAGCGCGTCCTCGTCAAGGCGCCCGAGGCCGGTGCCGTCAACCTTGACCGCGCCCGCGTCGGGCCTCTCAAGCCCCGCCATGACCATGAGAAGAGTGGATTTGCCCGAGCCCGAAGGCCCGGTAAGGGCGGCTGTTTCGCCGCGCCCTATTTTCAGCGATATTCCCTTGAGGATATGGACCCTCGCCGCGCCGCGCCCCAGGCTTAGATGCACATTTTCGAGTTCAACCGCCGGTTCCCCCATCCATGCCCTCCGAAACCGCACGCGAACCCGCCTTGTCCGATCCGATGCCACGGTCGTGGCCTGGCGGATATGGCCATCGCCGCGCTTTCCTGCAATTATCGGCCGCGCTTTTGTTGACGGCGCTGTCATGCCCGGCCCGGCCCGCCGCGAAGGAAACGCCGCCCTTAAAAATCATTGCCTTCGGCGACAGTCTGGTCGCGGGTTTTGGGTTGGCAGCCGACGCCGCGTTTCCCGCCGCGCTCGAAAGGACGCTGCGCGCGGAAGGCTATCACGTGACGGTCGTTAACGCCGGGGTCTCCGGCGACACCGCTTCCGGCGGCCAGGCGAGGCTCGATTGGGCGCTCGGCGATGGCGCCGATGGCGTGATCCTGGAACTTGGCGCCAACGACATGCTTCGCGGGGTCGATCCCGATGTGACGAAGGCCGCGCTCGACGCCATTCTTGGCGAGCTCAAGGCGCGCAATATCAAAGTCTTGATCGCGGGCATGAAGGCCGCGTCAAGCCTCGGCCAGGATTACAAAACGCGCTTCGACGCGATCTACCCGGTCCTTGCCAAAAAATATAACGCGCCGCTCTATCCGTTTTTTCTCGAAGGGGTGGCGGGCGAACCGGCTCTTAAACTTGGCGATGGATTGCATCCCAATCCCGCCGGAGTCGAACGCATCGTCAAAGGCATTCTTCCGGACGTCCGCGCGTTTGTGGACCAATTCGGGGCAAAAGCCGCGCGGAGCGAATGAACCGCGTTTTTTCGCGGCAAAATTTCCCTTCGCGCCGAATCTTCGCTATAAGCGGTGTCGCTTCACGGCTTAGCCAGACGCAGCCCATGGCGTACTCAGCGGCGATCACGGCCAAGGCAGCAGCTTCGCCAAGCGTGAAACGGGCGGCGATCTGCGGCGATCGACTTCACTGCTTCGGCTTCCATTCCCGCGCCAGCCGCTGCGCCTCGGCGATCTGGGCAGGAATCATCTTTAGGGCTGCGATATCGCGGTTCTTGCGCCCGCCTTCATTACCCTGCGCAGCCGCCAAATTGAACCACATATGCGCTCGAATGTAGTCCTGAGGCACACCCTCGCCAAAGGCGTACGACTCGCCCAGACTGTATTGAGCATCGGCTAACCCCTGATCCGCCGCCAAGCGGTACCATTTTACAGCCTCAGCATAGTCCTGCGCCACGCCCTGCCCGCGTTCGTACATGACGCCGAGGTCATACTGCGCCACGGCGAAGCCCTTATCCGCCGCCAAGCGCCACCATTTCGCAGCCTCGGCATAGTCCTGCACCACGCCTTTCCCGTAGGCGTAGTTGACCCCGAGGTTGGACTGCGCCCAATCGAAGCCCTGATCCGCCGCCAAGCGGTACCATTTTACAGCCTCGGCATAGTCCGGCGCGACGCCCTCCCCGCGTTCGTACATGATACCGAGATTGTATTGCGCCTCGGCGTTGCCCTGATCCGCCGCCAAGCGCCACCATTTCGCAGCCTCGGCGTAGTTCTGCGGCACGCCTTGCCCATTGCAGTACTTGTTGCCGAGATTGGACTGCGCAACGGCGTTGCGCTGATCCGCCGCCAAGCGGTACCATTTTACAGCCTCGGCATAGTCCTGCGCCACGCCCTGCCCTTTGGCGTACATGATGCCGAGATTGGACTGCGCAACGGCGTTGCGCTGATCCGCCGCCAAGCGGTACCATTTTACAGCCTCGGCATAGTCCTGCGCCACGCCCTGACCTTTGGCGTACATGATGCCGAGGTTGGACTGCGCCTTGTCGAAGCCCTGATCCGCCGCCAAGCGGTACCATTTCGCAGCCTCGGGATAGTCCAGCGGCACACCATGCCCTTTGGCGTACATGATGCCGAGAGCATACTGCGCCTTGGCGTTGCCCTGATCCGCCAATGGCCGCATGAGCTGCAAAGCTGTGGCATAATCCTTGCGCCGGTACGCAGCTTGGGCGTCCTCGAATGAACCTGCAACCGCCGCACCGGCCATCGTCAGAAACACGACTATAAAAATCGAGCGCAGGCCGAGTCGCATGGGAGTCCCCGTTAGAGTATCGTCGCTGGGATGACGTTCCGATCATTGCGCCAGCCCGTCAGGCGGCGAGTCCAGAACCCAACGCACATCCTAAGTAATATGGGCTAACGCCTTACGCCACCACCATACTGCCCAAGCGAACGGTCAATTTCCACTCGTGGATCTATTGAATCTCTCAATTGAGCCCCGGGGTCTACACTATAACGGAGCTGATCGCTAGGGTTGCTCAAGTCATAATTATACAAAGCACCGGAGGAACCGCGATAAAGGTTACTTCCGTCCAATTCATCCGCTGCAACCGGAAGGGACGACACGCCTAAAGCGAAAGACACTGTTATAAAAATTCTAGATTTACCACTCATTTTCGTAAACTCCTCTGCGGTGCTTCACACCGCCTTCTTTCTCGCATGATCTGATGACGAACAACTTTCAAAGAACAGTAAAACTGTGGGGTATTTGCTACACCCTATGCCCGGTACCACAGAGCGCGAAAGCCACTAGCGTCATCCCATCGCCGCTGTCGCGTAAAACCCAGCTTGCGAAGTGCCAATCCGAGTTCGCCGGGATGACAGTTCTCGCGCCAGCGACACCGCAACGAAGCTTGCGAGGACAGTGAGAGCCCTTCGCGCTGTTACTCGACGGGGGCCGCGCGACGCAAATAAACCGCGCGTTTTTTCGCGGCAAAATTTCCCTTCGCGCCGAATCTTCGCTATATGCGGTGTCGCTTCACGGCTTAGCCCGTCTGCCGCGGTGATTTGCGGTTCCTTGGTATCGAGAGGAGGGATCCATGCCCCGTTTGTTCACGGGCCTCGAAATCCCTTCTGATCTCGCGACGGAACTTTCCATGCTGCGCGGAGGCATTTCCGGCGCGCGCTGGATCGAAGCCGAAAACTACCATCTGACCTTGCGCTTCATCGGCGATATCGACGATTCGACCGCGCGAGAGATCCATGCGACCCTCGAAAAAATCCGCCGGCCGCCTTTCATTGTGACAATCGAGGAGCTGGGTTCCTTCGGCGGCGCGAAGCCGAGGGCGCTCGTCGCCAGGGCCAAGCCTGCCCCACCCTTGGTCGAACTTCAGGCCCAACAAGAACGGCTCATGCGGCGCATCGGCATTGCGCCCGAGGCGCGCAAATTCACGCCCCACGTCACGCTCGCGCGGCTGCGCGCGGCTTCCTGCGCCGGCGTCGCCGAATATCTTTCCGCGCGGGGGTGTTTCCTGTCGCGCCGGTTCGAGGCGAAACGCTTCGTCTTGTTTTCGTCGCGGGCATCGACCGGCGGCGGCCCGTATGTCGTCGAGGCGGCTTATCCGCTCGGATGAAAGCCGGCCACGGCCACCCGGGCAGAGAAGCGATTTCCCCGCCGCCGCAAGATCATCGGCAGACCGCCCTCGGGCCGCAAGGTGATATGCTGCACCGGCATCGCCACATGGTTTTTCTTAAGTTCAAAGGAAAACGATCGCATGATATGGGCGAGCACGATCGCCGCCTCCTGCAGCGAGAAGGACGCGCCGATGCAGACGCGCGGACCGGCGCCGAACGGCAGATAGGCAAATCGATCGATTTTTTCGCGCGAACCAGGAAGAAACCGGCGCGGATCGAAGCAATCTGGTTTGTCCCAAAGCAAGCGATGCCGGTGCAAAACCCATTGCGACACCATGACCAAGCTGCCTTTCCGGATCCGCGTGCCGGCGAGATCGTCGGGGCCGATTGCCTGCCTGCTCATGCTGGCGACCGGCGGATAGAGACGCATCGCTTCCTCGATCACGGCCTTCGTCTCGACGAGCCGTGCGGCATAATCCTCGACGGGGCCGGATAGTACCGCGCTGGCCTCTAGCGCGAGCCTCGCCCGCCATTCCTCCGATAGCGTGAGAAGAAACAGGGACCAGGTCAAGGCATTGGCGGTGGTCTCGTGCCCGGCCCCAATAAAGGTCAGGATATTGGCCCTGACTTCGGTGTCGCTCAATCCAGCTCCGGTTTCCGGATCCTGCGCTTCGAGGAGAAGGGTGAGGATATCGCGTGGCGCGCCGGCCTTGTCTTTGGCGAGGAGGCGCTTGCGCCTGGCTATGAGCGTTTCGACAACGGAGGCAAAAAATTTCTGCGCGGAATTGCTCCCAAGCTTGGTCAAGCGCGGCAGCCATTCGGGAAAATCGAGAAGATCGAAGGGATCGAGCCGTCCAACGGTCGTGAAATAGCGGTTGATCGCGGCCGCGAAGCGATCCAAGTCCCGCCCAAGCCCATCCGAAAAGATCGTGCGCCCGAGAATGTCGAGCGTCACCCGCGCCATTTCCGGCTGAATGTCGGTGATGCTCCCCTCGCGCAGACGCAGCCAGCGCGTGACGAGCTCTTCCGCCGCGGCGGCGGTGGCATGCGCGAAGGAACTTACCATCTTGGGCGTGAACAATGGCGCGAGCGTGCGCCGTTGCACCCGCCAATCCTCCCCTTCGGCTTCCAGCAGCCCTTCGCTCAAGCCCGGCCCGAGAACGCGTTTTTGCAAGGCATCCTTGCGATAATTGGCGGCGTTGTCGACCAGCACGCGGCGGATCGCGGCGGGATCGTTGACCACCGCGATCGTGCCGAGGATGGTCGGACCAACAAGTATCGGCCATTCGAAATGCGCCTTGGTCCAGGTTTCGATGGGGTTCCGCCGCAAGACCCGCAGCGTTGCAAAAGTGCCGAGCGGCGCATCGCGCGGCCGGGGCGCGGGCGGACGCGGCGGTTCGATGAGGCGATCTGGCATGACCCTTAATACATATTGTTGGTGTTGCCGCATTGAAAGCCGGGCGGCTTGACGCGGCGCCGGTAAGTCCAAAAACGCGGCGTTGCGTGGTAGCATGGACAACCCGGAGGACGCGAGCTTGCGGCTCCGCCCGCCGCGATATAGAACCCGGTTCGCCTGCTGCAAGCTCCCTTCGTCTAGCGGTCCAGGACGTCGCCCTCTCACGGCGAAAACAGGGGTTCGAGTCCCCTAGGGAGCGCCAATTATTCCATAGCTTAACCATCGCCACGCCGTTGGGGTATCGTTTATCCCGGTTTCTGGCCAAGTGGCGCCCCGCCGAAATCAATCCAAAAAAACCCGTCTCTCGCGCAGATGGTCCGATATCACGTGGCGGACGGCGGACGACGCCATTTGTTTCTGATGAGTGGTTTCCGTGTTAAAGGTGAGTGTTCATAAGCCATTGCTGAAAAGGGGATCACAAATTCATGACTGAACGGCTATTTCTCTATGTAGATATTCTCGGTTTTTCCGAATTGATTGAGGATGTGACGAAGGTAGAGCAGGTTTATTCGATTATCGATTCCCTCAATGTTTTTGAACATAGCCCATATTTTAAGTGCATCGTCTTTTCCGATACAATCCTTGTGTATAGCACACAGGATTGGGCTGATTGCAGAGATCGCAATGTCGATATCATGTGGATGTGTGAGTTCGCTCAAGACCTATTTTATAGACTAATTGGGAAAGACATTCACTTTCGTGCCCTGCTCACCGCTGGCGATTTCGAACACAGACAGCATACAAACCTTAGCGCATTCTACGGAAAAGCACTCGTAAGGACGTATAATCACGAGAATAACATCATCTGTATGGGGCTTTTTATAGACAAAACGCTTGTTAATTGCAGCCACATATTCAAGACAACGCCCTACGATAAAAATTACAACTTCGTGCACATCATGCAGACCCTAGGTGATATTACTTTTAAGGAATCAGAATATCCCTTCGATTCTGACATCATTCTTTCGCAAGGTACAGAAAATCTGCACGCTTATGACTTCGTTTATCTACGTAATATCTATAATCACATGACGGATAGTAACCTTGATCCACGTATTCGCGCAAAATATCTAGGCACATGGCAAATGCTGAGAGCCAGAAGCGCAGGCCTGTTGGACGTTCTTGTGCGGAACAATTTAGACCCGCGCTCCATCTCTGATCTTGATTAGACGGAACCTTTACGGCTCGTCGGAACGCCTGATGGTTATCATGAGTAGTGTGTGCGCAGCACACAAGCCTTTCGAAGCCGCGTAAGCGCCATTATGGAACCCGTCAGCCGCACCGAATCGGCTGTTCGACTTGCGGGCAAGTCTCAAAGAATGCTTTCTTGGTCTGAGCAGGGCCATTGGGGGATCGAGAATCAGAAGTGGCGCGTTTCCATGGTCGCGCGCAGTCTTTTATCCGGTCCAAATTTTAAGTATTAAAATGTTCAGGGTTTATGGCAGAGGCTTTTACTAGGCAGGGTCATATTGCATTTCTGGCGATTCAATCCCAAAGACAGGGTTCATAGCCAGACATTTGCCATCCCAGGGAGCGACTTCAAAGACGAGGGAAGATTATGGACTTTCAAACCGCCATCAAAACATGTTTCAACAAATACGCCATTTTCAAGGGGCGATCCTCAAGATCAGAATATTGGTTTTTTCTATTGGGAATTGTTATTGTATCCTTAGCAACTGGGATAATTGACGCTGCCCTTTTTGGTTCATCTAAGAAAGTTTTAAACGCGATCTGGAATTTAATGATAGTGTTGCCCTTGTTGGCAGTCATAGTTAGACGATTGCACGATCTGGGCCGCAGCGGTTGGCTGCTTTTAATTTATCATATTACTCTAGTATTACTCGCAATTCTTGCATCGATGTCTGATAATAACGTTGCCGCAGCAATAGCCGCTATAGGCGTTGCTGGATTGGTTTTTGTGATTTATTTTCTTTCACTCCCTGGTGATCAGGGACCTAACCAATACGGCGAGGATCCATTAGTTTCAGCTTCGCAGGATGCTGGGCGGGTCAATTATCCGGGGCCAAAAACCCGCGAGCAAAATCTGAGTCCGACAGATAATCTAGCTTTGCTGGAGAGGTTCTACGATTTACGGCAAAAGGGGATCCTCACAGATGCCGAATTTGAGTGGGAGAAAAAGCGCATCTTGGGTGGCTGACTTACTTTGGATCCGTCCGATGATCACAAAGGAGGCACTGATCGGTTCACAGAGCACTAGCTGGCCTCGTCGTGCCAACGCCGTTCTCCCCAAAAACCGAGTGCCGTACCCAATTCGCCTGGGTGACAGGCGCCTCGCCAGCGGCCCCGTAGCTAGACTTGCAGCAAGTCCAGTGAGAGCTACGCTGTATCTGAGCCAGCCGTTCTTATAGCGGCGTGAGCGAGCCGCCGCCCTCGCTAACCGGAAAACACTCCGCACCCGCAGGCACTGAGCGAAGGGAGCTAAGCAAACTTGATAAGCATCGTGTGTAGTGTTACACATTGGCATGAATAGCCGTGACGTCATCCACATCCTTGAAGCCGATGGATGGTTCAAGGTAGCTCAGAAAGGCAGTCACGTTCAGTTGAAGCATCCAGTAAAACCCGGCCGCGTGACGGTGCCGCATCCTTCGCGGGAAATCGCGTCAGGCACCTTACGAAGCATCGAAAAACAGTCTGGTTTGCCCCTTCGGCGGCCTCATGAAAGGTAAGCGCCATGCGTCAGTATGTTGGCCTTATACATAAGGAAGCGGACAGCGACTACAGCG
>JBOHJT010000130.1:0-9436 GCA_050728715.1 Methylocella sp. | reverse complement strand
TGCCTGCATAGTCTTATAACAATAGGATTTGACTCAAGTTCCCATGGTTTTTTTGGTTGCTTAATAAACCGTTTCAATCTCTGCCGGCACGCGAGCGCGGCAGAGGTGATTGCATGAGCATGGTGGAGCTTCCTTTCGAAAGCCGTTTTTACTCCGCGCCGGACGGATTGAAACTTCACGTTCGCGAGTATGGCTCAACGCTCGATCCCGGAGTCCCTGTCGTCTGTTTGGCTGGGCTCACGCGCAATTCGGCGGATTTCGGCCGCTTGGCGAGCGCGCTCGCCGCCGGTCTGAAAGGAGCCAAGCGGCGGGTGCTGGCCCTCGATTATCGCGGCCGTGGCCTTTCCGGTTATGACCGGAACTGGACGAATTACCGTCTCGAAATCGAAAACGCTGATGTGCTTTCGGTTCTCGCCGCCATGGAGATCAAGGCCGCGATCTTCATCGGCACCTCGCGCGGCGGCTTGCACACGATGCTGCTTTCCGCGACGCGCCCGGCGGTCATTCGCGGTGCCGTCTTGAACGACATCGGCCCGGTTTTGGAGCCGCGCGGCATGGCCCGCATCCGTGGCTACGCCGGCAAGCTGCCAGAGCCACGTTCGCTGCCGGATGCCGTCGATCTCCTCAAGGAAACAATGAGCGAGCGTTTCAACGGTCTAAGCGAGGCCGATTGGGAAGCTTACGCCAGAATAACCTTCACCGACGCGGTGGGACGCATTTGCCAGCGCTATGATCGCAATCTGACGAAGCCGCTCGAAAGCCTCGACCTCGAACAGCCGCTTCCCACGCTTTGGCCACGGTTCGATGGTTTGCGCAACGTCCCTTTGCTCATCATCAGAGGCGCGAATTCCGATCTTCTCTCGGACGGAACGCTTCGGGAAATGGCCGGCAGGCACAGGGGCGCGGAGATCCTTATCGTCGAGGGTCAAGGCCATGCGCCGCTGCTGCTGGACCAGGAAACCATTACACGGATCTGCGCATTTGTCGCGGCGACCGATAGCGCCGCGCGCGAAGATTATTAATGACTCCATAAATAAGGACACATTCATGCGGCATATTTGCGAGAGGGTTTCCGATAGAAGAAGCGGATTCTTTGGCATCGTTTTGCAGCTGACGCACCGATAATCGAACCGCGTCCGCGCGGAGGCCTATCGAATCTTCGCCCAAGGAGCCCTACCTGCGTTGTCCCGTTCTACAGCAGGAACAGCCAGGTGATCGCCGCGAAGATGGGAAAAAGAATCGCGCCCGACCAGATCATATAGTGGAAGAAACCAGGCATGTTCACGCCGGCGCGCCGGGCGATGGCATAAACCATGAAATTAGGCGCATTGCCGATGTAGGTGTTGGCGCCCATGAACACCGCGCCGAGCGAAATCGCCGTCAATGTCTTGGCGAGCGGACCCATGAGCGCGACGGGGTCGCCGCCGGCGAGCTGAAAAAACACAAGATATGTCGGCGTATTGTCGAGGAAGGACGAGAGGACGCCCGTCGCCCAGAAATAGACCGCGTTGTCTGGCGTTCCGTCCCGTGCAAGGATATTGATCGCGGCCGAAAACGGACCTTTCGCGCCGGCTTCAAGCATCGCCATTACCGGAATGATGCAAATGAAAATCCCGGCGAAAAGATAGGCCACTTCCCTGATTGGCTCCCATTCGAAACCATTTGCCGCGCGAAGGCTCGGGTTCGTTAAACGGAGCGACGCCAACCCAACCGCGACCATTACCGCTTCGCGGATCAGATTTTGCAGTTCGATCCGTGTTCCGAGCACCTCGAAGCCGACGCCTGGACGCCAAAAACCGCTCGCGACGATGGCGAGGATCGCGATGCCGATCAGTCCGATATTCACAAGGCCGCTCACGCGGATTTTCACGGCGGCCGTCCCGGCGGGCGGAGGGCTTTCCTCACGCCGGTAAAAATACGAATCGGCAAGAAAGAAAAGCGCAAGCAGCACGCCGGCGGCGAACAAGGCTTGCGGCCACAAGGCGCGCGTGGTCCAGAAGAAATCGATCCCCTTCAGGTAACCCAAGAACAGCGGCGGATCGCCAAGCGGCGTCAACACTCCACCAATGTTCGAGACAAGAAAAATAAAGAAGACCACCACATGGGCATTGAAGGGCCGCGCGCTATTGGCGCGAATGAGAGGCTGGATCAGGATCATCGAGGCGCCGGTTGTTCCGATAATGCTCGCGATCACGGTACCAAGCGCGAGGATCGTTGTGTTGACCGATGGCGAGCCATGAAGCCGCCCTTCCACCCAAATGCCTCCTGCCGTGGTGTAGAGCGCGAACAGCATAAGAATGAACGGCAGATATTCGCGTGCCATGCTGTGCACGAAACCGGCCGCCGCCGCCGGGACCCCTGCGACGGCGATAAGGCCTCCGAGCGCGAGGATCGCCCAAAAACCCGCCGCCTTTTCGTAGTGGATATGCCACCATTCCTTGACGGCGAGCGGCCCAAGCGCAATCGACAGCAACATCCCAGCGAAGGGCAGGGCGAGCGGCCAGGGGAGCCGCGCGCCGTCCAGAGCATCCCCCGCCATGGCCCGGGTGGCCGTCATCATCACTGTCAAATTGCGCCCATTACTGTCCGGGTAAGAGAGCACGGTAGCTGGAATAAGCCTTGAAAGGCAATACGTTCGGGCTGATTTTGTCTACTGTCGATGGGAAGGTTGGGTGATTTCGCGGCCGTTGTCCCAATTTGTCCTGATCGGGGAGCGCGCCCGTGCACTTTGGCCAGACGCTGTTTTCGCAAGGCGTGGATGGTGTGCCGTGGACGCGTTTCGAGCGATTCGTCGCACGCTATAGCGGCGATGTTCGCGTCCGCGGTCTTCGTTGCAGCGAACTATTTCGCGATCGCGTTCGCGCGGATGACGTATCGCGAAAGGCCGCGCGATATCGAAGCATGTCTTTTGGCGCAACCCTCGAATAAACGCTGGGTCGAGCGGCGTTCCCGCCGCGGCGGCTTCGCTTCCTTTGCCAGGATTCCTCATCGAGGCATCGCGCCATTCGCCTCGCTTTGGCACCGGTGCCCCACGCGCGAGCCTGATCCCGGTTTGATGACCGCGGATCGCCTCGCGCGCCGGGGCGCGCGATACAAAAAGAGTCCGCGCGATCTTCTTGACCGGCCATTGCGGTTCGAAACAAGCCCGCCCGATGTGGCCAATCATGTCCCCGCGAACCATCCACCGATATCCCTTCCAAAGCTTACAGAAAGGGACACCAATAGCGGGTAAGAAGGGGGTCGCGTGACCGGAGGCGCCCGCGAGGCCTGCGCCGCCGTCCCGCCACGCGTCTCGGCAAACGAAAGCGATTTAGCGAGAAAGTGCGGGGCGGCGAAATTTTCGCCGAGGCGCCGACAGGGTTTAGACCGTGACCACGCAGCGGACATCCGACGCGGAATTGCATGTGCGGATTTCGGCGTGCCGAAGAGCGTGCGCGCCATCGAAAATACAGGTTTAGGCGACCTCGGGAAATTTTTTGTTTTAACGACGAGCCCTCGAATCCAGTCCCGCGCCGGCTGAAAAGAAGGCGACCCCCAAGGTCCATCCAATCCGGCGAACATCCTATTTGATGGCCGCATCGTATCGTTCCCCGACATAGTCCCAATTCACGAGATTGTCGACAAAGGCCTTAAGGTAATCCGGCCTGCGATTGCGGTAATCGATGTAATAGGTGTGCTCCCAGACATCGACCGTCAAAATCGGCACCGCCCCTTGGAGCAACGGATTTTCGGCATTTGCGGTCTTCACGACGGCTATTTTGCCGTTCTTGACCGCGAGCCAAGCCCAGCCGGAACCGAACTGCGTCGTGCCGGCTTGGACAAGCTCCTGCTTTGCCTTTTCGACCGATCCAAAAGTCGCGGTGAGCGCTGTTTCGAGGCGGCCTGGAACTTTGCCGCCGCCATTTGGCTTGATCGATTTCCAATATTCCGAATGGTTATAGTGCTGCGCCGCATTATTGAACAGCGGCACATTTTTGCCGTAGGTTGTTTTGACGATTTCTTCCAAGGACTTGCCTTCGAGGCCGCTGTCCTTCAAAAGGTTATTGGCGTTCGTCACATAGCCAGCGTGATGCTTGTCGTGATGAAATTCGAGCGTCTCCCTGGAAAGGTAGGGCTGGAGCGCCTCGTAGGGGTAAGGAAGATCGGGCAGGGTAAATGACATCTGGGGCTCCTTGGTTTTGGCCGCCGGGCAAGGCTTTTGCGTCGTCGCCACGGAGTCTCATAAGTAAGCGGCCCGGTCCGGCGCGGCAAGCGGTTAGGCCGGCCGAAGGTCCGCCGGATTTTCGGGGCCGGGCGGCGCCGGAACGGAGATGACATGAGTTGCCGCGGACCGGGCGATCGGTTTTTGGTTGAGGCGATGTCGTAAGCAGGCGGTTCGTGTTCGAGGGCCGAAGGTGGAAAAAATGAGCTATTTGGTTCTTGCTCTGGGAACTCTTCTCTCGCTGTGCGGTGCCTTCGCGATCTACGCGGGCTATGGAATCATCGAGGTCGAGCGCGGCTGGGCCGGTGTCATCGCCGGTGCAACGGCGCTATCCGGCGGGATCGTGACAATTGCGCTCGGGTTTATCTTGCACAGTCTTTCCAGCTTGCGTGCTCTCCACAAAGCCGGGAAAGGTTTGACCCCGTTGCCGCGTGAGTTAGGTCAAGATGAGGCCAGAGAGTTGCGCCCGGAACCGGGACTTGCGTTGAGCCCCGAGGCTTCGATGGTGTCCGAGGCGAGGTCGCCTCCGGCAGCCGTGCCGCCCGCCACTAGCTCGCGAACCTGGCCGCAGCGTCCAACGCGTCCCAATCTCGCACCTGCACGAAACATCTTGAAGTCTCGTGGAACAGTGTTGCCCGCCGCGAGGGGAACGCCCGAGTCTGATTTTGCCTTGCCAAAACTCCCCCTCGTTTCGCGCGACGCTCCAAGAGTTTCCCAAGACGCAATGGAGCCGCCGTCTGAACCGGACTTCGCCATGCCGGGCGAGGCAGCGGCGGCCAACGCCGAGGACGCAGCGAAGACCCGGCCAACTTCCGCTCCCGCAGTGGCGGCGCCCGTGGAACCTGAGTGGAAACCCGACGACGAACCGGGACTCTTCGACGACGATAAAGCAAAAGAGCCGCCTGTCGAGGCGCAGCTTCAGGAAACGCACTTCGACCCCGGCGAGCCCGAGACGGAATCCGGACCGCGCGTGACCTGGCCGGCTGAAACGGCTTCGCTCGAAGCGATCTTCGGCGAAGACCATCCCATCGAGCCCGGCCAGGCGCTGGATGCGTGGCAAGAGGCCGCGACTTCGCCCGAAGCGATCGAACCGGCAAGCCTCGATCCCGCGCCGCAATTTGTTTCCGAAGCCCTACCGGCAGCGGAACCGCGCGAACCTTTGCCGCCGGCTGTTCCGGCTGCCAGAGAGGCGGGACTCGCCATCGTTGGCCGCTACGAATCCGAAGGAACCACTTACGTAATGTATGCCGACGGGTCCATCGAAGCGCGGACCCAACACGCAGTGTTGCACTTTAAGTCCATGGCTGAACTCAAGGCGTTCATGGAAGCTCAAGCATAAGTTTAAAGTCAGCCCTGGCGGTTCAAGTGCCGGTCTCGAACCCGCCTTCGACGCAGGCCAGGGCGAAGGCGTATTGCAGCGCCACCTCTTCCAGATGATCGAAGCGTCCGGGCGCGCCGCCATGTCCCGCGCCCATGTTGGTCTGGAGAAGGAATGGACCGCCGCCCGTCGTCATGGCGCGAAGCGTAGCAACCCATTTCAGAGGCTCCCAATAGGTGACGCGCGGATCGGTTAGGCCGCCCAGTGCCAGGATCGGCGGGTAAGGTTTGGCTTCGACGTTGTCATAGGGGGAATAGGAGCGCATGACCGCGAAGGCGGCCGGGTCGGCGATCGGATTGCCCCATTCGAGCCATTCGGGCGGCGTTAACGGCAGGCTAACGTCGAGCATCGTATTCAAGACATCGACAAAAGGCACGTCCGCGATGACGCCCGCAAATATTCCGGGAGCGAGATTGACGGCGGCGCCGACGAGCATTCCGCCCGCGCTGCCGCCCTGGGCCACGATCCGCCCCTCGCCAGTGTAGCCCGTGGCAATAAGATGCTTCGCCGCGTCGATGAAATCGCTAAAAGTGTTCGGCTTTTTGCCAAGTTTCCCATCGGCGTACCAGTGCCAGCCCTTATCGGTGCCGCCGCGGACATGGGCGATCGCACAGATGAAGCCGCGATCGGCGAGGCTGAGGCGATTGGTGGAAAACGAAGCAGGCACGTGCGAGCCATATGCGCCGTAGCCGTAAAGCAGCAAAGGGGCGGATCCATCGAGCCGCGTGCCGGCACGATAAAGGATCGAGACGGGAACTTGTTCGCCGTCCGCGGCGGCCGCGAACAGCCGCCGCGTCACATATTGCGAGGAATCGTGACCCGAGGGAATGATCTGACGCTTGCGCAGGACCCGTTCGCGGGTGGCGAGATTGTAGTCGTAGGTTTCCCAAGGCGTCGCCATCGACGAATAGGTAAATCTGAGCGATTCCGTCTCATATTCGAGACGCTCCTCGAGGCCGAGCGAATAGGCTTCCTCGTGAAAAGCGATCGCATGTTCCTCGCCGCTTGCGAGATGCCGGATCATGATTCGCGGCAGGCCTGCTTCGCGCTCGATGCGCACAAGATAATCGCGATAAACCGCTACATTGATGATCATGCACCCCCGCCGGTGCGGGACCTCGTCGATCCAGAACGGCCGTCCGGGGCTCGCCAAAGGCGCGCTCATAATCTTGAAATCTTCGGCTTCATCCGCGTTGGTCCGGATAAAAAGCCGGTCGCCGCGATGTTCGACGTCATAGCGCAGACCCGGCGCGCGAGGCTCGACGAGGCGGGGCGTTGCGTTGCCATCGGCAAGATCGAGCAGATGGCATTCGGAGGAATCGTGATCGTCGACGCTTATGACGGCGAAGCGCGCCGATTGGCTGCGCCTGATATGAATGAACAAGCCTGGATCGTGCTCCGCGAAGACGCAGGCGTCGGCCGACGGGTCGCAGCCGATCCGGTGCCGGAACACTTCGGCCGGGCGGTGATTTTCATCTGTCCGCACATAATAAAAGCCAAGCGAATCCGTCATCCATATAAGCTCGCCGCCGGTATCGGCGATCACCTCCGCGCGGTCCCTTGGGCGGCTCTTCTCGCTCGATTCCCCGGAATTCAAGTCGCGGATTAGAATCGCATAGAGTTCCGAACCCGTCTCGTCGGCGCTCCAGGCTAGTCTGGCGTGATCCGGGGACTGGCAGGCGTCGCCCAGTTCAAAAAAGCTCTTGCCGCGCCCTTGCGCGTCTCCATCGAGCAGGACTTCCTCGGGTCCGCCGGAACGCTTGACGCGGCAAAAGACCGGGTGCTGGCCGCCCTTATCGTGGCGGGCATAATAAAGCCACGGACCGTCTTGGCGGGGAACCTCGGAATCGTCTTCCTTGATCCGCCCGCGCATTTCCTTGACGAGCGCGGCGCGCAACTCGGTGAGCGGCGCGAGCATCGCCCGCGCGTAGCCGTTCTCGGCCTCGATCAAGGCCCGAATATCGCCGGGCAAGGCGGCGGGATCGCGCAAAACCTCTCGCCAGTTCGCGGCCTTCAGCCACCCATAATCGTCGCTCAGGGTAACCCCATGCAGGGTGGTTTCCGTGCGGCGCTTTTCGACAACCGGCGGCGCCGCCGGGCTAGGAGCGGACCACTTAAGCTTGCGCATCCATCATTCTTCCTTAAGGGCGCCGCGCCCTGCCGCCCACCGCACAGGTCAGGCAAGGCCCGGGGCCTATGGCGTTGCGTTATTCGGGCGCGGCCCGCATCTTTCAACGCTTTTTTTGCGTCAATGCAATAAAGTGTATGCATTGCTACTTGCGGAAACCAAGCGTTGGCATTAGAGAGGCCGGAAGTTCTTGAAAGACGATTCGCAAAAATCGCTTAAAAGAGCTTTGTCTGGCCGGTCTTGCCGCCATGGGTATATGATAGGTCGTCGCTATTTAACCCATATACTACCGGTACTACCGGCGACACCTTCTCCTCTGGGATATCGAGCGCCATGAGCGAAACCTCAAGTTCTAACAGTTTCATCGAGCTAGCCGCGGACATTGTTTCGGCATACGTCAGCAACAATTCCGTGCCGGCAAGCGATCTACCGTCCTTGATCAGCGACGTGCATTCGGCATTGCTGCGTGTCACTTCGGGCACGATGGCCGCGGCGGCCGAAACGCCAAAGCCAGCGGTGCCGGCCAAGAAATCGGTCACGCGAGAGTATCTCGTGTGCCTGGAAGATGGGCGAAAATTCAAGTCGTTGAAGCGGCATCTGCGGACTCAATACAATTTGTCTCCGGACGAATACCGCGAGAAATGGGGGCTCGCACCGGATTATCCGATGGTCGCGCCGGATTACGCCAAGGCGCGTTCGAACCTTGCCAAACAGATGGGCCTTGGCCAACAACGCCGGCGTAAACGGTAAGCGGGCAGCACTGGCCTTCCTGGCTGCGGGACGGAGGCGCGCGTTCCATTCCGCGATCATGGAAAGCTGGGCCATGGCGCAGCCGGTCCCGGGGCGAATCGTTGGTTGCAGCCGGCGTTCGCTGTTTGAGTGGTCATTGTGGGTCGCGGATCGCGCCCTCCATCGGCCATACCTCCGCAACCAAGCTATGCTTGGCGGACTCTTTGGCCAGCTTCGCCCATTGTGCCTATCTCAAAATTCCATTTTTCAGTGGGAAGTGCGAAAATTCGAGAACGGAAGCAAATGTCATCCCCTGATGACAATTGGTATTAGACGGCGGCGGTGCGCGCGTCTTTCTTGATTCGCTCGACCATCGAACGCACCCCATTGGAGCGCTGCGGCGTCAAATGCGTCGAAAGACCGAGGCTCTCGAACAGGCCCTGGGCATCAATGGCAAGGATCCGCGATGCCGTCTGGCCGGAATAAAGAGCCAGCAGAAGAGCCACCAGCCCGCGCACAATATGAGCGTCGCTGTCTCCCCTTAAGTGGAGAACGTGGCTCCCCGAATGATCCGTCGCGACGCGGGTCTCCAGCCACACCTGGCTGGCGCATCCGCGCACTTTATTTCGATCGTTATGAGCTGCATCATCCAACGGTTCGAGACCGCGGCCGAGCTCGATCAAATAGCGATAGCGGTCCTCCCACTCGTCGAGGTAATTGAAATTCTCGATGATCTCTTCGAGCTTCCTGGCGGTCCGCGGGCCCGGCATGGATAGTCACACTCCCTGATGGCGCGATGCGCATAACCCCGCGGAAACGTAAAGCCGGATCCTTGGGCCGAGTTCAAGCACCCATCCCGGGCGCCAGATTTCCGTCTAGGGGTTCGCCTTATTATACTTAAGTTGCGGAGGGCGCGGCATCAACAACCGGCGAATTTGCCGGGGTCATGTCGTTGCGGCCAGAGCGCTGTCCCGCGACATGCGGCTTAGATGGGCATTCT
>JBOHJT010000129.1:0-9451 GCA_050728715.1 Methylocella sp. | reverse complement strand
CGGCAAAATAACCATGTTCCGGCTTTTCGCCAGAGCATTTTCGGGCGAATGGACCCCCCGGTTCGCCCCATGAAAATGCGTCAAGGAAAAAACCGCAAGCCCTTCGAGGCGGCTTTTGCAGCGATAAAGGCACCAATGAGGACGCCCGCGCCCGAACCATCGCCCTGGTGGCAGCCGCGTGTTCACCGCGACCGGCGGCCTTTCCTCTTAGGCCGCGCCAGGATGGTTGAAGCCGCGCGTGGTTTTTTTTCGGCGCAATCCTTTATCGAGGTGGACACGGCAATCCTCCAGGTGTCGCCCGGAAACGAGGCCCATATCAGCGCTTTCGCCACCTCGATGTTGGATGACAACGGAGCCAAATCAAGGTTTTATCTGCACACCTCGCCGGAATTCGCAGTGAAAAAACTGCTCGCCGCCGGCGAACAGCGCATCTTTACGTTCGCGCATGTGTTCAGGAACCGCGAACGGGGAAGACTGCACCATCCCGAATTCACCATGCTCGAATGGTATCGCGCGGGCGAGCCTTACCAGAGATTGATCGAGGATTGCATGGGCCTTCTTGCCCGCGCCGTTGCCGCCGCGGGCAGCCGCGACCTGCGCTTTGGCGGGCACATCGCGGATCCGTTCGAGGATCCGGAAATCTTGACCGTGGCCGAGGCCTTCGACCGCTACGCCGGCATCGATCTTCTGGCCACGCTACAGGGGTCCGAACCCGGCCGCGAGGCGCTTGCGGCCGGCGCCCGCAATCACGGAATCAGAACCGTTGCGGACGACAGCTGGTCTGATATTTTCAGCAAGATCCTGGCGGCGAAGATCGAGCCGCAACTCGGCCATGGCCGTCCGGCGATCCTCATGGACTATCCTGCGAGCGAGGCGGCGCTCGCCAAATTGCAGGAAGACCGGCGTTTCGCGGAGCGGTTCGAACTTTATGCGTGCGGCGTCGAGCTTGCCAATGGATTCGGCGAGTTGACCGATGCCGCGCAACAGCGGCAACGGTTCGAAACGGAAATGGCGGAGCGGCTCCGGATCTATGGCGAGGCCTATCCTATCGACGAGGATTTCTTGCAGGCTCTCGCGATCATGCCCGAGGCCAGCGGCATAGCGCTTGGCTTCGACAGGTTGGCGATGCTCGCGACCGGAGCATCCCATATCGAGCAAGTGGTATGGACGCCGGTTTGGCAGGGCAAATCGGGGAGATGAAGAAACCGCCGGGAACCCTGCGCACTGCCGCCGATCTGATCGGAGCCGGCCTCGTGCCGGAGGCAAAAAAGGCCGCGGTAGAGGGGATCGCCGCGGCCTATGCGATTGGCGTCACCGGCGCGGTCGCGGAGCTGATAGACCCCGCCGATCCGGGCGATCCGATCGCCCGCCAGTTCGTTCCGGATGTGGCGGAGCTCAATGCGCGGTCGGACGAAACGGCCGATCCGACCGGCGATCTCGCATTCAGCCCGATCGGAGGCATTGTCCACCGCTACCCCGATCGCGCGCTCTTGAAATTGCTGCACGTCTGTCCGGTCTATTGCCGGTTCTGCTTTCGCCGCGCGGTCGTCGGGCCAAACAGTCCGGCTTATCTGTCGCCGGAGGCGCTTGCCGCCGCGATGGGCTATCTCGCGGACCACTCCGAGATCTGGGAAGTAATCCTCACCGGCGGCGATCCGCTGATGTTGCCGGCGCGAAGGCTTGGCGCCATCATGGCCAGGTTCAAAGCCATCGATCATGTGAAAATCATTCGCCTGCATACGCGTGTTCCCGTCGCCGAACCCTCGAAGATTACGGCGGAGCTTGCCGGTGTTTTGCTGTCCTCCGGGAAGACCATCTACGTGGCCTTGCATGCCAATCATCCGCGCGAGATGACAGAGGCGGCGCGCGCGGCCTGCGCAAAGTTCATCGACGCGGGCATCCCAATATTGAGCCAGAGCGTGCTGCTTGCCGGAGTGAACGACGATATCGAAACGCTGACGAAGCTCATGCGCGCCTTCGTCGAGGCACGGATCAAGCCGTATTATCTGCATCAGCTCGATCGGGCGCCGGGAACCGGGCATTTTTGGGTGCCGATCGCAAAAGGCCAGGACTTGATGCGGCAATTGCGCGGCCGCGTGTCGGGCCTGTGCCAGCCTCATTACATGCTGGAAATTCCCGGCGGCCACGGCAAGTCACCGATTGGCCCAAATTATCTGACAAACCTATCCCTCAGCGAGACATACGAGGTCGCCGATTACAAGTGCCGGCCGCACGTTTATCCCGCGCAAGAACCGCAGTGAGAAGCGTGGATTGCCTTTGAGGCATGATTAAGCGAAAACCGGATTTGTAACCGGCCCGCGCGCGATACCTGGGAGAAGCTTTGCTAAAGTATCTTGCATGCCTAATCGGTGTTGTCGCGCTCATCGCGGTCGTGCCCGCGCATGGAGAGGCTCGCGCGAAACAGGCGGCCGACCACAAACAGGGGCCGGCCCAAAAACAGCCGGCGGCCCAAGGGAAATCTCCGGCGCAAGGCCAGCCGGCGGCCCAAGGGAAAGCTACGGCGCAAGGCCAGCCACCGGCCAATGGAGAAGCGGCGCAGCCTATGGGTCCGCCGGCGCCGCCGCCAGAGCAAGTGCCGATTGGCCCCGCCCTCGACAAACTCAGCGCTTCCTTGAAGCAAATCGAAACAAGCCTCGAGCGTCACGATCTGACCGACGCGGAACTCCAGGACTTGCGTCAGCAGATCGATCCGATTTCGGACGCGGTAGCCGGTGCGCTCGACCGTCTGACGCCGCGCCTCGCTGGGATCAAGGCGCGCCTCGACCAGCTTGGCCCGAAACCGGACGCCTCGTCGCCGCCCGAAAGCCCGGCGGTGACGGCGGAGCGGGCCGGCCAGCAAAAGCTCTATAGCGACACCGACGAACTCTTGAAGCGCGCCCGCCTGGTCGCCGTCGAGGCGGACCAGACCGGTTCGAATATCACGGCGCGGCGGCGCGCCTTGTTCACGCGGTCGTTGTTCGCGCGCGCGGCAAGCATAGCAAACCCCGCGCTCTGGACCGATGTCTGGCGCGAGGCGCCGGGCGATACGACCGCCGTCAAAGCGGTGTTGAGCGAATGGATCGACGGCTTCAATAACCGGCTCGATGGGCAGCGCCTGACGGTTTACTGGGGCGCCCTGGCCCTGATCCTTTTGCTTTATCTGCCGCTCTCACGGCTCGCCCCGCGCGTCCTCGCCCGCAATCCGTCGGCCCCGGAGCCAAGCCGGTTTCGCAAAATTCTCAGCGCCTGGTGGATCGCGCTCGTCATCGCAATTCCAGCGGTCGCGATGGTCACCATCATCGGCCTTGTGTTCCAAGCGTTCGGTCTCGCTAATGCGCGGCTGCAGCCTTTCATGCAGGCCTCTGGCGAGGCGGTGATCCGCATTGCCGCGGCGACGGGGATAGCACGCGGCCTCTTTGCTCCCACCCGCCCCAATTGGCGCCTGCCTAAACTCAACGACAGAGTAGTCGAAGGCATCGTCCGCGCCGCGATCGGACTTGCATGCATCGTCTCGGCGACCCGCCTGTTCGAAGCTCTCAACGATATTATCGGCGCATCCTTGCCGGTCGCCGTCGCGATGCGCGGACTTGTCACCTTGCTGGGGGCGATCATTCTCGGCGTCGAGCTGTGGCGCTTCGGCAGCGCGATGGATACCGACGATTGTCTCGGCCCGCATGTCGCCAAAGTAAGGGATTGGTTCGACCTCTTGCGAATTGCTTCCTGGGCGGTGGCTCTCGTCATCGCCGTCTCAGTTCTAATCGGCTACACCGCATTCGGCAGTTTTCTCGTCGCGCAATTTTTCTGGGTTGGCGTCGTCGCCTGCGTGGTGTTCATGTCGATCGTTCTCGTCGAAGAGGCCATCGGCGCGAGCTTTACGCCAACCGCGCGGGTTGGGCGGCGGTTGGTTACAAGCATAGGCTTCAATCGCAATTCGCTTGAGCTCGCGGGCGTCCTTTTTTCGGGCGGGATTAGGCTTGCGCTTTTCGTCGTCGCGGCGGGCCTCGTGCTGGCACCTTGGGGGCTCCAATCGAGCGACGTTCCGATCGATATTGGCGCCGCCTTTTTTGGCTTCAAGGTTGGCGACATAACGATTTCGCCGTTCAGCATTCTCATCGCGATCGGCCTTTTCGCCCTAGCATTCGGGGTGTTTCACGCAGTGCTCCAATGGATCGATGGCAAACTGTTTCCGCACATGAACCTCGACCTCGGTTTGCGTAATTCGATCCGCACCAGTCTCGGCTATCTTGGTTTTCTTGTCGCGGCCGGCCTCGCGCTCGGCTATCTTGGATTGAATTTCGAAAAGCTCGCCATTGTGGCGGGCGCCCTGTCGGTTGGTATCGGTTTCGGCCTGCAGTCGATCGTGAACAACTTCGTATCGGGTCTCATCCTTCTGTGGGAACGCGCTGTCAGGGTTGGCGACTGGATCGTGGTTGGCGGCGATCAGGGCTTTGTCCGGCATATAAATGTGCGCGCAACCGAGATCGAGACGTTTGATCGCGCCCAGGTGATCATACCGAACTCGGGCCTTATCACCGGCGTCGTCACGAATCTCGTGCGGAACGACCGGACGGGCCGGGTGGTGATACCTCTCACGGTCGCGGTGTTCGCCGATCCGGAGAAAGTTCGCGAGGTTCTGCTCGCCGTCGCGAAGGCGCACGAACTCGTGCTCAAGATGCCGACACCGCAGGTCCTCTTTACCGGAATGTCGGCCAGCGCACTCAACTTCGAACTGCGCGTCTTCGTTGGCGATGTGGAAACCATGTTCCGCGTTAAAAGCGATTTGCATTTCGCTGTCTTCAAGCGGTTCAAGGAGGAGAAATTCTTCGATACGCCAGAAGCGGAAGCCACGAAGATAGAGGTCCCCGCCTCTGACCAGCCAAAGCGCGGAGTCGCGGGACGCTGAACCGCCGTCATTGGGCTTGATGCGGCGCGGCAAACGGTGATCTTGCTGGAGGCCATACAAAGATGACGGAACGCCTTCTCGATCGTCGCCGGATCGAAGCCCAATGCGTCAAGGCAAATCGCTTTTCCGCGCCATTTGGTTTAGAGCCGGGAAATAACTCCGATACCGCCGCCCATCGTCAGACCCGGGCCGACGACGTGGGCGCCGATCAAAAAGTCCGGGGCACGCCCGTCGGCGATAAGCATTAGCCGCCTGCCGCCAGTTTTTTGGCAACCTCGCGCTTGATAGCCAGTGCGGCGCGCGAAAGCCCGGCGTCGCTCGCCTTCGACAAAAAAGCATCGAGGCCGCCGCGATGTTCGACTGCGCGCAGCGCCGAGGCGCTCACCCGCAAGCGGACTTTGCGCTGTAACACGTCGGATCTCAACGTCACATTGCAGAGGTTCGGCAAAAACCGCGTCCGCGTTTTGTGGTTCGAATGGCTGACCAGATTTCCGGCCTGCACGGCCTTGCCGGTCAATTCACAACGGCGGGACATTCGCGTTTCCTCGCTATACTTCGACCGGCGAGACGCCTCTCTCCCAGTCAGGCCGAAACGGCCGTCGGGCTAGTCTTCCATGGCGCACGATGGGACGCGGAGTTTCTTAGGCTAGGGTCCGGCCGGCGTCAAGGACGGGCGACGAAGAACCAGGGCAAGCGGGTGTAGAAATGCGTGACAAGCGATCAAAGTGCTGATTCTGTCGAATTCCTTTGTTCGATTTGCGGACGGCGGCGATGGCTTACGTGCCGTGGCGTTGCCAGTTCTTCGTGGTTGGCGCCATCGCTTTGATCTTGACGTGATGGCTCTTCGCTGTCCGCGCGCTTACCGCCCCTGATCGGAGCGCCATGATGGCCCGTTCCCAATGACCCCTGGCGCTCGCATCAGCGCGGCGATTGAAGTTGTGGCGGAAATCGAAGCCCGCAAAAGGCCCGCCGCCGATGCGCTGAAGGATTGGGGTCTTTCGCACCGGTTCGCGGGCTCGAAAGACCGTGCCGCGATCGCCTCGCTTGTCTTCGACGCGCAGCGTAAGCGCGCCTCCTCCGCGTTTATGATGGGGGACGAAACGCCCCGCGCGAGCGTCCTTGGCGCCTTGCGTCAGGTGCGCGATATGAGCACCGGCACGCTGGCGGCGCTCTGTTCGGGGGAAGGGCATGCGCCATCCCCGCTCAACGAACGGGAAGCAGAATGGCTTTCCGCCAGGGACCTGACCGGGGCGCCAAATTTTGTCGCCGGCGATTTTCCCGCGTGGCTGGAGCCTTCGTTGGCCGCGGTCTTCGGGCCGGTGGTTGTCGCGGAGATGAGTGCGCTTGCCACGCGCGCACCTCTCGATCTGCGCGTCAACACATTAAAAGCGACGCGCGAGAAAGTGCTCGCTATGCTCGCGCATCTGCGCGCGGCTCCAACGCCATATTCCCCTTTGGGGTTGCGTTTGCCTCAGGCGCCGGACGGGCGTGGCCCGGCGCTTGCGGCCGAGCCCGCATACATCAAAGGCTTCGCCGAAATTCAGGACGAAGGCTCACAGCTCGCCGCGATTCTTGCCCTCGCGAAACCAGGCGAACAGGTGCTCGAACTTTGCGCGGGGGCGGGCGGCAAAACCTTGGCGCTTGCCGCGGCGATGCAAAACAAGGGTCAGATCCACGCGACCGACCGCGATGGGGCGCGACTCATGCGGAGCATCGCTAGACTGGAACGCGCCGGTGTGCGTGACGTTCAGTTGCATGCGCCACGCGGGAAAAACAATGTGCTCGCCGGTCTCGAAGGGCGCTGCGATCTTGTTTTTGTCGATGCGCCATGCACCGGCACTGGCACCTGGCGGCGCAGCCCGGACGCCAAATGGCGGATAAGACCGGGCGCCCTGGCGATCCGTATCGCGGAGCAGAACTGGGCCCTGGAAGAGGCCGCGCGTTTCGTCAAGCCGCGCGGACGGATACTCTACGCGACGTGTTCGGTTCTGCGCGAGGAAAACGAAGATAGGCTCGCGGCGTTTCTTGGCGCTCACGTGGACTATAAAAGCCTTCCGGCGCTGGAGCTGGCGGAAATGGCGCGGATCCCTGGCCTTGGACCGTTCGCTTCGCGATTGGGATTTGGCCTGCGCCTCACGCCGCTGACGAGCGGCACCGATGGCTTCTTCATCGCCATGCTCATCCGTAGCTAAAGCACGCTCGTTGCAAGCGAACAGAAAGTTCGAATTTTGCGCCGGTGCCGTGGCGTGAAGGGCGGGATTTTGCAGGGTTTGCGGGCTGGGTGGCAATCGTCAGGAGCAGCAACTATGCACGATCTTGCACGGCCACGAGCCACAGGTGCGCGCCCTGCGTAGGTGTCGCAGTCCAGGTGACATTGTGGGTGCCCGCGGTGGAGGCATCTTTTGTTGCGACAACGGCTTCAACTTCACACCTCGCGAGCAGTTGCGAATTGACGACGGTGAATCCGTTGTTTGGAGACGCTGTTACGGAGGCAGCGCCAGAATCACCTACCCAAATGGCGACCAAAGTGGCCGGACCCGTGGTCATGACATTCAAGCTGGTTTGAGGAGGGACGGTTACTTTGTTCCATTGAGCATCCTGAATCACGCCGCCGTTTTTGACCTCGACTGTCGCGAGCGTGATCTCATCTGGTCCGGGCATCGGCGCGGTTACGATATGCCCGTTGCCGCCTACCGCAGAAAGGGAGGCGTACAGTGCTTCACCGGACTTCGGCCATAACGGCAAAAAATCATGGACCGATCCGATCATACGGTATGCGTTGCCCTTGTTGTCCGCCGGAACCGTTGACGACGTGAAGGCGCGTTTTTGTCCCCTGCCAACCCATGCCAACATCGTGCTTCCGGAGGCCTCGGTGATCATCGACGGCGTCGATATGCCGCCTGATTTGAGCGTCCGCCAAAGCCACCCGGTGAAACCGATACACGGGTAAAATGCGAGCGCGTGAGCGCCAATCGTTGGGAAACCTGTCGCGGCCTCAGACTGCGCTGCCACGCTCACACTCCCTGACCGCGCGACGCCTGACAGACTGCCGGCGATCCGCATGACCATTAGCAACGGCAGCCTGGGAACTATCCCTACGTCTCGATCTTTTCGCCGGCGTTCGCCCATTCCTGAAAGCCGCCGGGGAAATGCGCGCGGATATCGCCGCGCCCGGCTTCTTGCGCAAGCCCCAGCGCGGCGAGCGACCGTTTGCCGGAGCGGCAGGACAAAACCACCCGTTTGCCGGGCACGCTCGGCAACGCCATAGGGTCGAAACGCTTGAGCGGATTGAGTGTCGCGCCGGGGATGCGGCCCGCCGCATACTCATTGGGCTCGCGCACATCGACGAGAAGGATCGAGCCGTCGGCCAGCCCCTTTTTCAATTCTTCGATGGAGACGTTTTCCACTTCTGGCGCGGCCATGAACAAGCTCCAATGTTTCCTCCGGCGCTTCCCGCGAAGCAATTTCGCAAAAACGGCGGCCTCATGCAAGACGATTGTCGCGCTGGCTAAGAGTTGTTTCGGCCGCCGCGAGATCGCTTGGATCATTGATGTTGAAAAAAGGATCGTAAGGCTCGATTGGCCACTCCGCAATGGCGCGGCTGTAGTTTTGCAAGAATCCATCGACCTTTCGCATATCCTCGACAACGAGGGCGTGGCGGAGATCGCATCGGATCGCGACCGGCCAAACCGCGATGGCTTGATGCGTCCTGCCGCCTGAACACGCGCAGGCGATCAAGGCTTTGTCTTTCGCCCTTGCGTCGATGAGGCGGGCGGCGAGATCGGCCGGCAAGAACGGCGTGTCGGCCGGCACGCTGATCGCCAAGGCGACATCCGGACGGCGCGCCGCGATCCAATCGAGCCCGGCGAGAACGCCCGCGAGCGGGCCCATGAAACCCGGCACATCGTCGGCGACGACAGGCACATCAAATCCGGCGAATCTTGCAAGATCGCCGTTGGCGCTCAACACGAGGCCTTCGCTTTGCGGCCGCAATGCCGCGATCGCATGGGCGAGAAGGGGAATTCCGCCGAGCTGTCGCAGCGCCTTGTCGCCGCCGCCCATCCGGCGCGCCCGCCCGCCGGCAAGAAGGATGCCAATACAATTGCAGGTCCGCATTGCATTCCGCGCCTCCCCGCTCACGCAGCCTTCTGCCCGCTCGCGGTATACTAAGCCTCTCCGGCCCAGGCGACGGACCAATCGCCTAACCGGCGTCCTCGCCGACCCAGGCGCAAACGCCTAAGCCGGCAAACTCATCGCGGTGGACGCAGTGCCCCTACCCCAGCACAAAATTGCGCGTGTTCCTCCGCAGACATCGCCCTTAACAAAATGATAATAAAAGTAATCGCGACGTGTAGGGTGCTGGGTTCATGCGTCTCCCTCAGAACTGGTACCAGACCCCAGCGGTTGGACCTAGCTCGCGCCCGGCGTTGATCCCCGCGACGGTGATAAAGCCGCCGATCTGCACCGACCATTGCGGCGCGATATCATAAACTAGGCTCGGTTGCAGCTTGGTCCAGGATACATGCCCGAACTGGAGGGAACCGTTTA
>JBOHJT010000128.1:0-9519 GCA_050728715.1 Methylocella sp. | reverse complement strand
TCGTGCCATAGCCGACATGGACATGGCGCGCGGCAAGCTCGCGCCTTATATCATGAAGCGGCAAATCGGGCGCCGCTGCGACGCGGGCGAGCAGCCAGTCCCGCTCGTCCTTGAGACGCGAATGGCGGCTCCCACCCATTCGCCTGGCAGCGACACTCCCGGTCCGCCGAAACCGCTGCGCCCGCCGCACAACGCTGCTCACGGAGATACTGAACTGTTTTGCGGCCTCGCGGCAGCTTGCTCCCACCCCGACAGCGGCCACAACGCGCGTGCGAAGATCTTCCGAATAAGGCTTCGTCATCCATCCTGGCCTCCCTCACCCAGCCAGCATGTTGAATCACAGCGAAGCTTCCCGGGGAATCCTTCGCGATTCATTCACAGTGGATAACGCGCTAGGAGGTTAGAGCCAAAGGCGGCCGCTGTGGGTAACCCGGTGGCCTTGAGATGCATGACTGGCGGCACACCGAAGTACAGCGCAATCGCGATATTGGGCGTGACGAAATAGCCCGCTTCCAATCCCAAGGTGTAAACCGGCCGGATCGCAATCTTCGCGGTGGGGAATAAGCCACCCCCGGTCGGCCGAGCATTGGTCTCAAAGAAAGCACCGATAGCTCCCGCGTGAACATAGAAGCTCGGCGGCGCGGGCGGCAGCGGCTGCGGGTTTACCCTGGTCACGTCAGCCGCGCACACTTGGTTTGCGCCGAGGGCTGCGATGAACACCGCGGCCCAAATCCTAATGGAGCCCGCCACGACCTTTCCCCCGAACTTTCCCCTATTTTTTTATTTTTGTCATTTGTCATCGAATTTTTGTCAACCGATCAGTGCGTGTATCGCTTCTTTCGACGAGCACAATGGCTTCATTGCCACGTTCTGGAGCCCGGAAGCATGCTGGACGGGCAATTGCAATTTGATTGGGAACCACACGGGCCTCCTTCATGGCCGTATGGTTTCGCGATAGGCCATCGCCGCCGCGCCGAAGTCGCCAGTTCCACGACATGCGGACGTTCGCCGGTCGCGTGCGGGGTAGTGCCCGCGAAAGCGGACCGCTTGATGGCCGCAAGCAGGCGGGAGCCGCGCTAAAAACCTTGATCGAGGAAATTGAACTCACCGGGAGCGCCGCGGCGGTCCGAAACCCGCGAACGAAAACGCTCCCACGTAGTCCGTGGAAGCGTCCTTTTTTTCGTGCCGAGCGGCTTGGTCAGCGTCCGTTTAGCCTATGGCGCAAAGCCTTCGGCTAATATTTGAAAGTGATGCCTGTCGACGCGATCCAGGGATCGATCTTACCAAGGGTTTTGATGTGGATGTTCGTGGTTAGGAGATCCCCTTGAAAGTTGGGATTGAGATAAATCAGCTTTTTCGCGTCCACGAAGACGCCCCAGTTAGGCAAGCCAAGATCCGACAGCATATAATCGAAGCCGCCTTGGGTTACGAAGCAGAAAGTCGGATCGACGCTGAAATTCCTAAGAATCCCGTCGCTGGTATTGGCGAACATCACCACATAGGCCGCGCCGACGCCGAAATAAGGCTGAAACGCACCCCATTGAGTGAAGTGGTATTGCAGGAGGCCCATGATGGGTCCAAAGCGCACGCTTCCCACAAGGTCCGTTCCCAAGGCTTGTGTAAAATTGAAAGCAGTCGCCTTGATATGCATGAGCGGCGGCACGCCGGCGGAGATTGCGAGCGCGATATTGGGCGTGATGAAATAGCCCGCTTCCAAACCCAGGGTATAACTTGGCGGGATAGCTACGTTATTTAATGTTGCGGTACCGAGGGCGCCGAGCGGAATTGACTTCAACAACCCACCACCGGTCGACTGCGCGTCGGGCGGCGAGTAAAAGGCACCCAGGGCGCCGACATGGACGTAGAAGATCGGCGGAGCCGGCGGAAGCGGCTCCGGCGTGGGAGTCAAATCCGCGGCATCGGCACGCGAGATGGCGAGGGCTGCAGTGACAGCAGCGGCCCAAATTCTGATAGCACCGGTCATGAACTTTCCCTCCAGTTTTATTTTCTAGGGTTCACGCGATATTGACCCTTTGTCAAACGATCAGTGCTTGCCAAGATGCTTTCGATGCGCACTATGACTTTTTTGCCACGCTTCAAGACCCCTGGAAGCTCGCATGAGGGGCAATGGCAATTTGATTTCGAGCAATAGTGGCTCTCCCCATTGCGACAAAATAGGCTCTACCCATGGCGTTGGGGAATTGCGATAAGTCGTGGCAAGGCATGGGAAACACGATCTTGAATGCCAAGGGAAACAAACCCCAAAACAAACATGGAGCTGCCGGATGACGCGCGGGATTGGCCAGAGAAATGGGGGACGCGCCCTCCTCTTTTATTTCGTTGTGTCGCTTGGGTTCGGACTTGGACTCTCCGGAGCCGCAGCGCATTCGCGTCTCGTTAAATCCGATCCTTCCGCGCGCGCGGTGCTTGATAAGGCGCCCAAGGAGTTGAAGCTATGGTTCAACGAGGGGGTCGAACCGGCGTTCGCGAAGGTGTGGATCGTCCCTGCACAGGGGACGCAGATCCCCTTGACCAGCCGTGGCGACAGTACCAATCCGCGTCTTCTGATCGTCGCCCTTCCGGACAATCTGCCTGCCGGGCCGGTTAACATCGGATATCATATGTTGTCCGTCGACGGTCACACGGTCGACGACAAGCTTACCTTCACGGTCAAGGCTCCATAAGTCAGGCTGCGCGATCATGATGGATCCATTTGCAATTGTCAGGGCCATCGCGACCTTGGCGGCGGCTATCGTTCTGGGTTCCGGAGTGCTGGTCTGGTATACGCGCGACGCCATGGCGCCGGCGGGGGGGTCGGTTTGGCGCCGCCGCGTCGTTTTGTTGGTATTGGTGGCTGCCTTTGCCGGAGCTGTCGCGACATGGCTGGGCGCGGTCGGTGCCGCCGCCGCCGCCGCCGGAATCAGCGCCTTTTCCATCAATGGTTCGGTGATAGCGACCTTCCTCACCAAGACCGGGGTAGGCCGGATCGCGATTATCGAAATCGGCTGCGCCGTAGCGGTTTGCATCCCTGCCGTCATTGCCTGGATCACCCTCAAGAAAACATCGATATCAGACCTGGCATTGTTGGCGGCCGCGGAGATTGCGGGCGCTGGCCTCGCGACCTTCCCGTTCAATAGCCATCCGGTGACGCTTGATCAGCAGATCGCGGGTCTTTCCGCCTCGATCGCGCACCGTCTGGCGTTAGGCGTCTGGCTTGGCGGGTTGCCCGCGCTAATTTTATTGATTGGAGCGGGAGAGGTCCCGGATCACACGCGGCGAGTAGCGGCAGTTGTCCTGCGCCGGTTTTCGCACCTCGCGATAGGCGCGATGAGCGTCATCCTGGTGAGCGGGACGCTGCTGACCTGGTACCTTGTCGGCAATTTTCCGGCCTTGATCGGAACGGAATACGGACACCTGCTGATCCTCAAGCTTGCCTTGCTTGGCGGCGTCTTTGTCATTGCCGGCGGATTGCAACGGCACCTTTTGCCGATGCTTGAGATAAAGCCGAGCGATCCCATCTTTCGAAGCTATGCCAACCGGGTCAAGCTCGAGACCATGGTGGCGGTCCTCATCGTCGTCGTGGCCTCCGACATGGCGGGATTGGCCCCGCCCGAGCATGAGAACATTTTCTGGCCGCTACCATTTCGCTTCTCGTTCGCGGCGACTTGGGCGGCCCCCTGGATCCCGACCCGGTTCATCGGCGGCAGCGCGCTGATTTTGCTTGGCCTCGCGGCGCTCACTTTCGGTTTGGTGCCATCGCTGCGGCCCGCCTGGTTCCGGTTGCGGGCCAACACCAGCCTTGGCGCCGGCATTGCCGCCGCGCTGGTTGGGAGCGGGCTCGCCTTCCCGGCGATCTCGGTGCAGGCCTTCCCGGATACCTACCTCTCAACGGACATTCCCTACGCGGCAACGTCGATCACCGCGGGTCTCAATCACTTCGAGCAAAATTGCACCGGCTGCCATGGCGTGAGCGGCCATGGCGACGGACCCGCGGCTTCGAGTTTGCCGGTAAAGCCGGCCGATCTTTCGGCGCCGCACACGGCCTTGCATACCGGCGGCGACCTTTATTGGTGGGTGACCCACGGCATTCCGGCATCGGGCATGCCGGCCTTTACCGACGTCCTCACCAATGACGATCGCTGGGACATCATCAATTTTCTCGGCGCTTTTTCCATCGGCTATCAGGCACGAGTCATCGAACCCAAGATCAACCCGGGCCAGTACTGGCTCGCGCCCCCCGATTTCCAAGTCACCGATGAAACCGGCAACACCTTCATTTTGAGCGACTATCGGCGCCAGTCCGCGATCCTCTTGCTGCTTTTATCGTGCACACAAGAGAACGTGGCGCAAGAGACGGCGCGACTCGAGCAGCTATTGGCCGCCCGCGGGCGGCTGGCCGAGCTCGGCGCCAAGATCATCCTGGTGGCGCCCGGCAAGATTTGCGAGCCTTTGCGGGGCCTTGCAACCAGCAAGATTCTCCTCGCCGATCACGACACGGCGGACGTGGCCGCCACCTTTGGCTTGTTCACCCGCTCGTTTTACAACCGGAAGCAGGACGTGGTCAGGGTTCCGGAAACGCACGCTGAGTTTTTGATCGACCGCTCCGGCTATATTCGCGCGCGCTGGCTACCTGACGAAGACAACAGTTGGAGCGATCCCGGCTTCATCGAAACGCAACTCGAAATGCTGGGGCGGGAGCCGCCGGCCCCGCCGCCGCCGGGCCCGCACGACCACTGAGCGTTGGTCCACCGCATCGAGCCAGCGGTCGTTTGCGACGAGTGTGGGTTTCCCGCGCCGCGATCGAGCCCCCGCGGCGCGCGATCACAGCATCGCGGGCAGCAACCTGTCGGGCGGATGGTGGCCGTCCATGAAGGTCTTGATGTTGACGATGACCTTCTCCCCCATGTCGATGCGGCCCTCCGCCGTCGCCGATCCCATATGCGGCAAAAGCGTGACCTTGCCGGCGTTGGCTAGCCTGACGAGCTTCTGCGAGACGGCCGGCTCATGCTCGAAAACGTCGAGCCCGGCGCCAGCCACCTCGCCCGTCTCGAGCATCCGTGTCAGCGCGGTCTCGTCGATGATTTCGCCCCGCGCGGTATTGACGAGGATGGCATGCGGGCGCAGATATTTCAGCCGCCGCGCCGACAGCAAATGATAGGTCGCGGGCGTATGCGGACAATTGACCGAAACGATGTCCATGCGGGCGAGCATCTGATCGAGCGATTCCCAGTAGGTCGCTTCGAGTGCTTCCTCGATCGGGGCGGCGACAGGGCGCCGGTTATGATAGTGGATCTGCAAGCCGAAAGCCTTGGCCCGATGGGCGAGAGCCTGGCCGATGCGGCCCATGCCCAGGATTCCTAGCCGTTTGCCGCTGATCCGGCGTCCAAGCATCCAGGTCGGCGCCCAGCCGGTCCATTCGCCCGCGGGAATAACGCCTGCTCCTGCGACGAGGCGCCGCGCCACCGCGAGGATCAGTGCCATGGTCATGTCGGCGGTATCCTCGGTGAGGACGCCTGGCGTATTGGTTACGGTCATCCCTCGTTCCAAGGCGGCGGTCACGTCGATATTGTCGACACCATTGCCGAAATTGGCGATGAGCTTCATCTGTTGCCCGGCTAGTCCTATCAGCTCGGCATCGATTCTGTCGGTAACGGTGGGAACGATCACCTCGGCAGCACACATGGCCTCGGCGAGAGCGCTGCGCGGCATCGGCTTGTCGTCGATGTTCAGCCGCGCATCGAAAAGCTCGCACATGCGGGTTTCGATGGCGTCCGGCAATTTGCGGGTCACGATCACGAGAGGTTTTTTCCGGCCCATTCTTTTCCTTGTCCTTTAGGCTCGCCGGATGCAATTTTAAAAAGAACCGCAGGATCGAGCGAATACGCTCGATTTTCTCTTGGCGCGATCACGCCTGGCCAAGCCGCCTGATGACCACCTGCGAGGACTTGCCACGCCGTCTTCACCGGGCGTTAACAATGCCCGCCACACAAGAGGAGCGTCTCCGCGTTCATTGCCTCCCTTCGCGGTTTCTGTAGCAGATGGCTGGTCAAAGACAAGAACGCCGGCAGGTCTCCATTGCCGGCAGGAAACGTGCGGTGCACTCTCTTTGATTTCCGTTGTTGTCCTAAAGGAGGGCGCAATTCGAGAACACAACGAAGGAGCGCGGTTCATGGTCCATGACATGAGCCAACCGCTTTGCGGCGGCGCAACATCCAGAGCCCATGCACCGATGAGGAGACCTTGGTAGCCCGGATGCGCCAAATCGCACCGCGTTGGAATAGCGTTTTCCATCGCGCCATGCTCGCCATGGCCGTAGCCTTCCGTGCCTTGGCTGCGGGAGGAACCGCGCAAGCAGACCAGATCGGCTCCGCTAGCGGCTTACCGGTGCCGCGTTATGTGAGCCTGAAGTCTGATCGCGTGAACCTGCGCGAAGGCCCTTCCAAGGAGCATCGGACCATATGGGTCTTTCAACGCGCGGGACTGCCCGTCGAGATCACCGCCGAATTTGAAATTTGGCGCAAGGTCCGCGATTCCGAAGGCGCGGAGGGCTGGGTGCTCCATTCGCTTCTCTCGGGAAGGCGCACGGCTCTGGTTGCGCCTTGGAAAAAGGGAATAGATTCGATCCTCTACAGCAAGGCGAGCCTGAAATCGGCGCCGGTCGCGAAGTTGCAGCCAAATGTGATCGCAAGCGTGCGCGGCTGCGACGGCGCCTGGTGCCACGTCTCGGGCGAAGGCTTCGATGGCTTTATCCGGCAATCGAATCTGTGGGGCGTCTATCCGAATGAAAAAATCGAATGACGGGGCGCGCTGGAAACCGGAGGCCCCGCTCCGCTGGGGTCACGCGCTGAACACTTCCGCGCCGCCGCTGCGATGCATGGCTCGCCGGAACCATTGTTTTCTCGCGGTTTGCCGTGTGAAGGTGAGCAGCACGCAAATTTGCGCGGAGATGCCTTTGGCAAGCTTCCCCGGACTATGCGGCGCCCCGATCCCCGCCATGCTCCAACGTGGCAACGGCAGTGGCAAAGCGTCACGTTCAAGCTAAATCAGTTGTCCTTGGCGTGCCCGGTCAAACGTGCCCAGCCGCCCTGGACGGTGGACGATAAGGCCTTGATACCGTGATTGACCACGTCCCAATTGACCACCGGACGATCGAAGCTGCCTTCACCGCCGCTCGTATTGCGTATCGAATCGGACACATAGGCCGCGCCGATCGTGAGGATTATGCCAATTATGATCCCGAAAAACATGCGCATTCAAGCCCCTTTTTGCCCAGAGCGGTTCCCCAAGACTCGGAGTGGTTCCCCCAAGATTCGAACCCACACTAGCTTTTGTTTTCGCTTCCGGTCAAGTCCGGCGCATCATTTCCTTGCGCGAAGGCAAAATTGAAAAGTACTTCACCGGCCCGCAGGCGAAAGAAAAGGGGTTTGCAGCATGTCAGGGAACGGAAGCGCCATTGTGGCGTTCACTCATTAGCCGGTTGTAGATACGGCGGCAAAGCGACTTCGAATGCCTTTGCAAGGACCGGGAAATAAACCGGCAAAGTCAACGTCTAAATTCATGCGCCGGCCCAACGCGAGCGGCGGACTTGCCGCGCGATTTCGCGGGGGCCGGGATTTGCATGCGTCGAATGAGGAGGCACAATGACCGGTGAAACACAATGCAAGGTCCGGTCTTCCGCGGAGCTTCAAGAGGTTTGTCTGCGCACCTTGAAGCAATGCCGCGGTTTTGAACAGGTCAATCAGATTTTGATCCAGCCGCGCGACAATGCCGAAGGTTCCGCTAACTGGACTTTGGCGGCGGTGAGGCCGCGTGTGGATAATCACTCTCTGCGCGCCGCCCGCGAGACGATCGGACTTCTGCAGCAAACCTACCGGTTGATCCCGGGCAAGGCGCAAGTCCGCGACAAACGCCGCGGCTAAAACGCTATCCGCATCTGTGTTTTTTCCATGATCCTCGCCGCGAAACAGACTTTTTTGGCGGATCGTCCCATAGCCACAAGCCTACTTCGTGCGATGTTGATGCGCCGGAGCCCTCTATCTCAAAATATTATCGTCTGTTGATGGTTGCCCCCAGATTCTTCGAGCAGTGGGGCTTGGGGTGGCTGGCGAAACGTGCCGTTTGGGCGTATCTGGTTGTTTATGCCGGCAATGCCGCGGCCTCCCTTGGGGCCGCATTTCGGGGGCAAAAAGGGGCCCGGGTTTTTTGTTACACTCGCACCTTCTCGGGACTGGCGCCTATTGTCCGAAACGGATTTTGACGAACCAAGATCTTGAAAAACTGGTCGACACGACCGATGCCTGGATCAGCGAGCGCACGGGCATTAAGGAGCGCCGGATCGCGGCGGAAGGAGAAGTCACTTCGGATATGGCCATTGTCGCGGCGCGGCACGCGCTTACGATGGCCAGCACAAGGGCCAGCGATCTCGACATGATCATCGTCGCCACGGTCTCGGCCGACATGCCGCTGCCTTCCTGCGCGGTTATCGTTCAAGCCAAGCTCGGCGCGGCGCGTGCCTTTGCCTTCGATGTTTCCGCGGCTTGCGCAGGCTCTCTTTACGCGTTGAGCATCGCCGACCAATTCATAAAGACCGGCAAAGCCCAGAAGGTGCTCGTCATCGGCGCCGAGCTCTTGAGCCGTCTCGTCGATTGGAGCGATCGCAACACTTCCGTGCTGTTTGGCGATGCGGCGGGCGCGATGGTCGTCGGACCGGCGCGCGATCCTGGACGCGGCCTCCTCTCGACGCATCTTCATTCCGACGGAAGCGCGGCTGGAATATTGTCGATACCGGGCGGCGGCAGCCAGCATCCGCAGTCCGCCGAGGTGCTTGCCAAGAACATGCACAAGATCGCGATGAACGGGCGCGAGATATATAAGTTCGCGGTCCGCGTGCTGCCGCAAGCGATTCTCGAAGCGGTTGCCGCAAACGGGCTGACAGTCGGCGACATCGACCACATTGTCTCGCATCAAGCCAACGCCCGGATTGTCGAATCGGTGCTGGAGAGGCTCGGCATTCCGCTCGAAAAATGTTGGCTGAACTTAGAGCGTTACGGCAATACGTCGAGTGCCTCGCTGCCGATTTCGCTCGACGAGGCCAACCGGGCGGGCCGACTCAAACCGGGCGATCTCGTCGCGATGATGGCAATCGGCGCGGGGATGACATGGGGCAGCGCCTTGATGCGGTGGTAGGCAGGGCCAAGGCGCGGAAGCCAGGAAGTCTTTCAAGGACACGTTGAAAATATTCGTTTGCGGGGGGACGATCGGCGATTGAGGCCGCCGCGGTGCGGGTTTATGGGCCCTGGCCTCCCGATGAGGCTATTTAGGGCCGTCACCCGCGCCAGCGGGTGCTCAGGCAAGCTGCGCATACTATCGAGGCGGCAAACGCGCCGGTTCACCCGGCCGCCGCCGTCATCCGCTCGAGCGAAGCGAGCCGGAGGCGCGATCAAACAATGTTTGATGCAGTGGCGAACGGAGAGCGGACGAAGCGGCGCATGTTGGAGGCGAGGTTCGTCAGCTTGATCT
>JBOHJT010000127.1:0-9558 GCA_050728715.1 Methylocella sp. | reverse complement strand
GACATGGAAACGCCTCGGCCAATTGCTCGACTGCTTCAAACCAGACGAGTGCCAGAGATACCTCGCGCATGCCGGGTACGCTTCGACCTAAATTCATCCCGATCTAGGGCTGTAATGGTGCCGGCCCGATGCCATGAATCATGCCGTAGCCAAGGCATTTCTCGATGTCGTCGAGCGAAGCCGGCTCCGAGGTTTTTAAGAACGCACGGCCCGCCCCGCTTGCACTTCTGGCCATGGGTGCGGTCATTGATCCATTCGCCCGATGCGGTGAACCACTCGCCGGCAGATATCGCCGCGGCGTGCCCGATCACCGTGGCCAGTTCGCGGTGGCCGCGTGCCTTGATCCGCGGAACGCAGAAACCGTTCTCCTCATTGTGGTAGTTGACGCGCTCGGCGAGGCCCGCCAGCACTTCCTGGGTAGATGGTTCCGGCTGCGGCTTCATGCGGATTGTCGCGTCATCTGTTTTTGCCGCTGCGCGCCAATCCCACGGCATATCAAGGTCGCCGGACCAGATGCCGATCCGTGCCTCCCGCGCGGTCTTCCGATAGGGAGGTAATCCGGAGCATTCCGTCGATGCGCCACAGCCTAGCCGATCAGAACCATCGAACGGTTCAGATCCTCATTATTGGCAAAGCATCCGGCTACGACGCGGCCATCCGGAGAGCTATGGCTATAGGCTGTTTTGGTCACTACCGCGCGTTCGAGCAGGGCTTCTCGCCGGCGATGCGCCAGCATCATGCCGCAGGCGACAAGTTCCTCGCCGGGTTTGACCATCGCATGCGCCTCCGCCCAACTTTAGCCTCAAAACTTAAAAGGAATAGCACTTCAGTTAATGCATCGTTCCTCGTGCAACAGTATTGAAGGACAAAAATGATCCGTACGTTTGCCCGCACGGGACTACTTCTCGTGCTTTTGAGCGGATCGTCGGCTTTCGCTTTCAATAACCCGCTCAGCGACTTACGGCTGTCGAACTTTAATCCGCTCGACCGGGGTCCGCTAGCCGACTTTCTCAATCTCTTTCGGGAGCAGGCCATACCGCGCCGCGTCGTCCCTTGGCACCGTGGCTATGCGCCCGGCACGGTCGTCATCTCGACGAGTGAGCGCCGCCTCTATTATGTCCTCGGTGGCGGGGAAGCGATCCAGTATGGCGTCGGAGTTGGCCGGGAAGGCTTCACCTGGTCCGGCACGAAGACAGTGACGATGAAACGCGAATGGCCGGATTGGACTCCACCGTCGCAAATGCTCAAGCGCCGCCCCGATCTGCCACGCCATATGACTGGCGGAATAGACAACCCACTCGGCGCGCGCGCGATCTACCTTGGCTCGAGCATGTATCGCATTCATGGGTCGAATGAGCCGGATACAATCGGGGCTGCGGTGTCGTCGGGCTGCATTCGGATGACCAACCGGGACGTCGTTGATCTTTCCAATCGGGTCAGGTTGGGCACCAAAGTTGTCGTGCTTCGATAACCTGCATGAAAATTGAGGTCCTTTCGACGTCGATCGAACCATCACATATCCGACGGTTCTCCTTTTCATAGTACAGGGCGACTAGGTCACGCACTTTCTCAGACAGATGGTACGAAAAGACGCCCTTCCAAGATGGAGATATCAGCCCGGGCAAAGCGAGCCAGTTTGCAAACATAGCGTTCAAGAAACCCCGCGCCGAATTGCGTACGCGGAGAGATGCCGATGCCTGACCGTCTCGTTCTATGTGGCGGCGCAAATCGTGCGCGTGGAGATTCGGCGCTGAGGCTTGCCCTGAGCGGTCGAGCGCAGAACATTACACTCAAGCTGGAAGACATCAGCAAGAAAATGGTCAGGAATGTTCCTGACTTGGTCGTCGACCTCATCGAAATTGCCCCATACGCCTATCCACCGACCAAGCAACAAGCCGAGGTGGTCCGGTACGCGTAGGAATGGGGGCGGACTGGCGCCGAAGATTTCGATTCGTCATCCCGGCCAAAAAAGCCGAATCATTGGAACCGTCGCGACGTTTCGGAATCGCACTGCTCGACCCACGACTCGTCGATTTGAAGACCGACCCGGAAATTATCGAGCAGTTCAAGGATGCCTTGAGGGAACCGCTCGATGCCGGCCGTCTGCACATTGAACTTTTCAGGCGCGTTCGCAAGCGAGCCAGCGAGCCCGGTCGCGAAACCACACAGATCACTGTCTACAGTGAAGTTGTCGCCGTCGACGAGGTCGTCTTCGCGACCACAGGCGTCAAGAACCAGTCGCGCAAGCCCGTCCGGGAGCCGGCTATTACCTACGAGCGGAGTAGCGGTACGATCGAGATCGTCGGCCGCATCAAGACGGTGCGGGAAGAGATCGCGCGTCTCTTCGCTGAAAGGCTCCTCGGCATCGAGCTAAGCGGTGAGCGACTGCCGCCGCAGCGGGTCGATTTGTCGCCGCTCCTCGATCCGCACGAATTTGTCGTCGAACCCCAAGAAGGGATCGCGCGGGTGAAGCTTACGATGCTCACCGCGTCGACTCTCGGCAGTAGCCTTACACAACGATTTGATGTGCCGTTTGTCGACGACTAGTCACTGCATGATGTGCTCGATCACGAATACGGCTCGTCGAATCCTTGCGCAATTAGTTGCGACCATCGATGGCCCGGATCGAGGTCCAGCTTGAGCCGACCGAAGAGCGAATGCGGGGCAAGAAGATCAACGTCATTCTCCATGCACCCAAGAAATGTAATCTCCCGGGAAAGACCGAGAAGGAGCGCCTGCTCCTGAACCGATATCTGAAAGCCTGGGGCTTGCTACGCGGGGTCGAGGAGTGACGAGAGGCCATAACCTCTCTCGCCACGGCGGCGAACCATTGCTTCGCGTTCTGGATCAGTGCGAACCCGCCATCGTTGCCGCGGCGATAGAAGAGCTTCCCTCGGTTGTTGTATCGGCTTTGCTGACAACCGGCGCATTGGAGCGTCGGGCGGCAAGGCGCACCGCGCACGTTGCCGATGATGATGGATCACGATTCGTGGACCTTGTTTGGTTCCCGGGTCGGTACGCCTATGGCTATTTCGATGCGGCAGACGGGCATGTTGTGCTGGCGCCTGATGCCAAGGCGGTTTTCCGCGTCAATCTGCCTTGTTGGCTTGGTCGGCTTTCCGCCTGCCTCGAGCTCACCAACGCGAGTCATCCGACTGAGATCGTGCCTGATCACGCGTAGGACATCAGTGATCTTTGGATCACTCGGCAACGCAAGGCACCCAAGCTGTTCGCGCGGCGCCCAGACTTTGCATCAACGGCCCGCGGAACCAGACGGGGCGCCGGCGGCAATCGAAGACTTCGGGCTGCCGGGGGTGCTTGGCACGATCGAGGGCTATTGGCGAAGCAGCGGCGGCACCAAAGCGGTGTGCCGTTTGCCGAGGCGGTCCTGAGCGCGAGAAAACACGCGGCGAACTTCAATTGCCTTGACACGACCAAAGCTCGGCTTCGAGCTGGGCCCGGGCGAGGAGAAGGGCCAAATTGGCGAAGCGCGCCCCGTTGGCGAGGGTCGCAAGTTCGCCGGTCAGTTGCGCAATATAGGCCGCGGTGCATTGCGCGCCCTCGACAATCTCCGTGATTTCAATAGGTTTTGCGGTCTTTTCCTCAGCGGAAACATGGCTTAATCTGCGCGCTAACGATGCTGCCTTTTGCATGTGTATGTTCCCATTTGTTCGTTAAATGTTGCCTATATGTTCGCACACTTTGGGGGCTTGTAAAGGGATCAAATACGAAATATCGAAAATGATTTTGCGACAGTGATTTCTCGGCTGTGATTACTAGTAGCTTTGTCAGCCGGGGCTGGTTCTCGCGCCGGTGGCTTGCGTCGGCCTGGCTGCGGCGCTAGAACAAGAAAGAGCGTCTAAACCTCCGGAATGTCGTGGATCCCGCGAGCCGCGCCAAGGGCGCCGCGGACATGCGACATAGGAAACACTGCGCCTTAAGCTGTATGTTTGCCGTGCTGCAATGGGGGCGTACTGCAATATGGGAGAAAATTATGGCTGGGAGCGTCAACAAGGTCATTCTCGTCGGTAATCTCGGACGCGATCCTGAGGTGCGGCGAACCGGCGCCGGGGATCCTGTTGTCAGCTTCTCTCTCGCCACCTCCGAGTCCTGGCGCGACAAAGCCTCCGGCGAGCGCAAGGAGCGGACCGAATGGCACAATATCGTGATCTTCAACGAGAATTTGGCTAAGATCGCCGAGCAATATTGCAAGAAGGGCACGAAGATCTATCTCGAAGGGCAATTGCAGACGCGCGAATATGCCGATCGCGACGGCAATCAGCGCAAGACGACGGAGGTGGTGCTGACCCGCTTTCGCGGCGAACTGACCCTTCTCGACAGCCGCGGCCGCGGCGACGCCGGCGGAGCCTTCGAGGCGTCCAACAATTCTTTCGGCCGCGCGTCGCCGATGGAGCAGGCGCCGGACCGCCCTCCCGCCGCCACGGGCCCGAGCCGCGCGGCGGACATCATCGACGACGACATCCCATTTTGAACGCTGTTTTGGCCGTTCGTCCGGCCGGAACTGTTTTCCGCTTAACGGGGCCGGACCCTGCCGGGGCTTCTGCGATGTTCTGTTAAAAAATTTGCTTTTGTTGATCTCGTTGGAATTCCGGTGTTGTCGTTTCGCGGCCGGCGAGGCTGGAATTTGGCAATCATTTCTTAACTCTGGATTAGCATCGCGTGCCTGACACCAGCGATAATGGTTTACCCCCGCCCGGATCCGGCGTCCGGCTGGTTTCGATTGCCGACGAGATGCGGAAGAGCTACCTCGATTACGCGATGAGCGTCATCGTGAGCCGGGCGCTTCCCGACGTCCGCGACGGGCTGAAGCCCGTGCACCGGCGCATTCTCTATTCGATGCAAGAGAACAATTACACGCCGGATCGCTCCTACAACAAATCGGCGCGCGTCACCGGCGATACGATGGGCAAATATCATCCGCACGGCAATCTCGCGATCTACGACGCGCTGGTGCGGATGGCGCAGCCCTTCTCGATGCGGCTGCCCTTGATCGACGGGCAAGGCAATTTTGGCTCCGTCGACGGCGATCCGCCCGCCGCCGAACGCTATACCGAAGTGCGTCTCGCGCCGGCCGCCATGCCGCTCCTCGACGACCTCGACAACGCGACGGTTGATTTTCAGCCGAATTACGACGGACGCGAGCGCGAGCCGACCGTGCTTCCCGCGAAATTCCCCAATCTACTCGTTAATGGCGCCGGCGGCATCGCGGTCGGCATGGCGACCAATATCCCGCCGCATAATCTCGGCGAGGCGATCGACGCGGCGATCGCCTTGATCGACCGGCCAGAGATGACGATCGAGGATTTGATGGCGATCATCCCCGGCCCGGACTTCCCGACCGGCGGCTATATTTTGGGGCGGGCCGGGATCCGCGCCTCATATGATTCTCCTTCGGGGCGCGGCTCGGTGCTGATGCGGGCGAAGGTCGAGGTCGAGGAACTCCGCAAGGAGCGCGAGGCCCTGATCGTCACCGAGATTCCCTATCAGATCAACAAAGCGACCTTGATCGAGAAGATCGCCGAGCTCGTTCGCGAGAAACGCGTCGAAGGCATCTCCGATCTGCGCGACGAATCCGATCGCGACGGCATGCGCATTGTCATCGAACTCAAACGCGACGCGCTCGCCGATGTGGTTCTAAATCAGCTCTGGCGCTTCACCGCGTTGCAATCGAGTTTTCCTTGCAACATGATCGCCTTGAATGGCGGCCGCCCGGAAGTCCTGTCGCTCAAGGATATCCTTAAGGCCTTCGTCGATTTTCGCGAGGAGGTTGTCACAAGGCGCACCAAGCACCTTCTCGCCAAGGCGCGCGACGCCGCGCATGTGCAAGTTGGCCTGGCGATCGCGCTCGCCAATATCGACGAATTCATCCATCTGATCCGCACGTCTCCGGATCCCGCCGCGGCCCGCGCCGCCTTGATGGGCCGCGCCTGGCCCGCGCATGACATGGCGCCCCTCGTCTCGCTCATCGCCGACCCGCGCCATGCGCTCGGCGAGGATGGCACCTGCCAGCTCTCGGAAACCCAGGCGCGGGCCATTCTTGAACTCAGGCTGCAACGCCTGACGGCGCTCGGCCGCGACGAAATTGCCGAGGCACTGAACAAACTCAGCATCGAGATCGCCGATTATCTCGACATATTGCGTTCGCGCGCCAGGCTCTTTTCGATCATCAAGGAGGAAATGCTCGCGGTCAAAGCCGCCCATGCGACGCCGCGCCGGACCGTCATTCTCGACGATGCGGCAGGCGTCGAGGACGAGGATCTCATTCAACGCGAGGATATGGTCGTCACCGTGTCGCATCTTGGCTATGTCAAAAGGGTTCCGCTCGCCACCTATCGCGCGCAACGGCGCGGCGGCAAAGGCCGCGCGGGGATGCAGACGCGCGACGAGGATTTCGTCGCGCGGCTGTTTGTCGCCTCGACCCATGCGCCGGTGCTGTTCTTTTCCTCGCGCGGTCACGTCTACAAGGAAAAAGTATGGCGGTTGCCTCTTTCGGCCCCGCAGGCGCGCGGCAAAGCGCTGGTCAATTTGTTGCCGCTCGACGAAGGCGAGCGGATCACCACGATCATGCCGTTGCGGGAGGACGAGGCGGCGTGGGACACCCTCGATGTCATGTTCGCGACCACCAGCGGCAGCGTGCGGCGCAACAAGCTTTCCGATTTCGCGCAGGTCAACCGCGCCGGCAAAATCGCGATGCGGCTCGACGAAGGCGAGGGAATAGTCGATGTGCAGATTTGCAGCGAGGCGGACGATGTTCTTTTAACGACCGCCAATGGACAATGCATCCGGTTTCCCGTGACCGATGTGCGGGTCTTCAAGGGCCGCGATTCCATGGGCGTGCGCGGCATCGCGCTTGGGACGGGCGAGCGGGTGATCGCGCTTGCCATTTTACGTCATATCGAGGCCGACAGCGGCGAGCGTCTCGCTTATCTCAAGATGCGCCGCGCGGTTGCCGGGGACGTTTCGCCCGAGGCCAATGGCGAAGCGGCTGGCGAGGAAGGGGGAGTTGAGGAAACGCCTGTGGCGTCGAACCTCGGACCGGACCGCTATGTTGAAATGTCCGCCGCCGAACAAATCATTTTGACGGTTTCCGCGAATGGTTACGGCAAGAGGACATCGTCCTACGAATATCGCATTACCGGACGCGGCGGCAAAGGCATCGTCGCGATGGCGGTCAACCAAAGAAACGGCAAGCTCGTTGCGTCGATGCCGGTCGAGGATGGCGACGAGATCGTGCTGGTGACAAACGGCGGCCAATTGATCCGCTGTCCGGTCGATGGCATTCGGGTTGCCGGACGCGGAACCCAGGGAGTGATCGTCTTCGATACCGACGCCGCCGAGCAGGTCGTCGCCGTCGAGCGGATCTCCGAGGAGGATACTCCTCGCGGCGACGATGAAGAACCTCGCGCCGAGGGGCAAGACGACGAAGAAGGCGGCTGAAGGCGCGGCGCCGCGCGCCGGCGCGGGTGATTGCTGATGATGTCAAGCAGCGCCTCGGCCGAGGGCGAGAGTATCGGATTTAATCAAGCGAGTTTCGGTGTCCGGGTGCGGCGTGCTCTCGTGCTCTAAGGAGGGCGTTGGCGAGTGCAGGGAGCTTGCGCATGAGGGGAGCGGGCGTTGCGGGCTTACCGGCATTGACGAGTCGGATGTATTTGGCCTTCAAGCCGGGGTTGAACCGCTCGCCAAGCTTGGCCCCATGCGATGGAACGCGGGTTGCGATTTCCCGCGCCAGCGGCGGAAATCTCAAATCCCAGCTTCAACAAATGAGAGGGGCCGGCCGGTTCGAAGACGCGCGCGTCACGCCCGTTTCCGTCACCCATTTGATCAGAAGGCCGCTCCTATCATTGGTAAACCGCCGGCTCGGCCAAATGACAGGCGTCGAGGCGGACTTTCGAGATATCGACGCCAATGGTATCCTGCTTCATCTTTTCCGCGCTTGTCATCCGGGCCGGGTATCCGTTCGGGCCGAAGGAAAAGACGAGGGCGATCCAACGCTCGCTCGGCCCGGCATCTCCAACAGATGGCGGCCAGCGGTTTCTCGATCCGGCCCTCGCCGCTGCCGCGAGTGCTGCAACCCTCTCCCAGCGGTTCCTTCTCGCCTCTTCGGCGAGAAAAGTCATAAGACAAGCGGTGCGATTTGGATTTTCCCAATCCATGGCCGATCGCCGGCAGCGGTTGAGCGAAGTGAGCCAGAGGCTCTAGCAAACAAGGTTTGATGGAGTGGCGAACGCAGAGCAGGCGAAGGTGCCCTCGTGGTGAGCTTGTCGAACCATCGGCAACCCAGCGTCGCGGGAGAACCTCGAGCGCTTCCCGATCACGTGGAATCACGTGATCGAAAAGGAATCGCTCAAATTCAAAGAGTTGGAGCATGTCCTGGTCGAAAAAGTCGAGCAACTTTTTCGGAACATGCTCTCGAAGCCTTCTGCCGGATCCGGGCGCTTGACGATTTTGATCGTGTTGTGCGGAAGCGGTTTGGCCAATACCTTTTGAAAGACCGGCCCTTGGTAGCCGCCGTCGGCGAAGAGCTTTGGCAAAAACGGGTCGATGCCGGACAGGGTCGAGAGAGCGAGCACGCCACCTCCTGAGCTCGTCGAAGGGGCGGTCTTGAATATCGGCTGGATGCACGATCGCATGAAGCAGGAGCCCCAAGAATCGACGCGAATGGGCCGCTTCTTGCGGTTGATCTCCTGAGCCTGCCGAAGGGGCGCCCGCATCCCTCGGGTCCGGTCTTCGACCGGCCCAAGGACAGGCTCCGCCGTGCGGGCCGATCGAGGCCCCCCTCCTGAGCGAAGCGCATCAAATGCCCTCGATGCGCGGAGAGTTGCCGAAGGGTTCGGCGCTTTTCACGCTCCGAGAGTCGATGACGCCAGCGGCGGGGCTGGCTTCCCGCCCGATTTGCTCGCGGCGCTTCACATAAGGCGCGTGATGGATATTCTCCAAAGTGCCGTCGTAGGCCCAAAGATCGAGATAATCGTAGAGCGTGCTCTTGGGCGGCAGGTCCTTGGGAACCTCGCGCCATTGGCAACCCGTGCTCAGCACGTACATGATCCCATTCACGATTTCCCGGCAATCGACGTTGCGCTTGCGGCCCCCATGTTTGGCCGGAGGACTCAAAGGCGCGACGTGCAACCGCTCCGTCATCCAACCCATCGGACCAAGATTGTCGCCGCTTACGTCCAATCGCTCGAAGGCAAGCTGGAGCTTCATTTTCTCCCCGGCCACGCCCCCGATCCGAATCGGGATGAGTTCGGGTGGAATTAGTACTCCGTCCATGGGTTCATGTTCACGCGGCGTATTCGAGGGAGGGCTTTTGAAAGCAGGAGATGATTTTTTGAACATCGTTTTGCGGGTCGCGCGGCGAGCGGCGAACCTTGCCCGGGAAATCGTCCTCGACCGGCCATCGCCATGCGGCCGGCCGCTTCGAGATGCTTCCACGCCAACGCACCGGGGCTGCGGCGTAAGGCGGCAGGAAAAACAACCGCAATTTCCGGCCCGGCGTTTCAACGAAAGCGCCGGCTTTCCTCGCCCGATGCGCCGAGC
>JBOHJT010000126.1:0-9581 GCA_050728715.1 Methylocella sp. | reverse complement strand
GCCCATGTCCAGTCTCGACCCGTTCCATCGATGATCTCGTGAAGACCATGGGCGGCTCCAAGAGCCAGGTTAGCCGGTCGTGCGCTGGCCCGATGTGTGGATCGACGCCAGTTACGGCAAAGTTCGCCAGAATGGCCGCATCGTCCCGGTCGTCGTGATCGTCGCCGTTGGCGAACAACGACGGCCGGCGCGAGGTGCTGGGCCTCGGCCACTCTCCTGGAGGCCGAGTCCTTCTGGACCGGGTTCCTGCGCAAGCGCCGAGGCCTGCGCGGCGTGCAGCTCGTCGTCTCTGGCGCGGGGGTCAAGGCCGCCGTCTCCAAGGTGGTGAACGCGAGCTGGCGCCGCCGCCGCGTGCACTTCGTGGGCAATGCGCTCGCCCGCGAAGGCCAAAAGCGGAAGGCGCGTCGTGCCGGCCTTCATCGCCACCGCATTCGCTCGAGGCACGGCGCCGAGGCCGCGAAAACCCAATGGCGCGAGGCCGCCGGCCAACTCCGCCCCACGCTTCCAAAGCTCGCCGGTCGCTCCGCCGTGTATCATTTCGAAGCGAAAACGGGCGCGTCCGCGCGTCGAATATTTTTCCTCAATCGCCAGGTGCCAGATAAGACGTACCCCGGCAGGCTTATGGTCAAAGCGGCCAAAATAATACCGGCGATGATATCGACAAAATAGTGCCCTCCCATTGCGGGAGAGGACAAGATGATGAGAAAATTTAAAGTCAGCAATGGGATTTTGAGTAGGCGCAACGGCCTTGCGGCGCAGGCGCATAGCACGGCGAGGGCGGCGTGGAAGGAAGGAAAGATTACCAGGCCTTGATTGTTTAGCGGGTTTATGGTGCGTAAAGTGCCATTACGCAGGTCGGCCCATTGGGAAACGTAACCGGTGGTGGAGGCTACGGGGAGGTGGTAGTAGACAAAACCCCCCGCGGCAGGGGTGAGTGCCCCGATACCTACGGTGGCAGTCGCTGAAACCATGTACCAGAGCAGAAATGTCCTTGCCTGGTTGTGGTGGCCGAGCAGTTCCAGGACGAAGAACAGGATCAGCATCTCCGGGGTAAGGCTCAAATATACGGCGTGCGCGCCGGCTTCGATCGCGGGGTGACGGATGACCCACTGGTACATATCAAGCCAATTCAGCCCGAGCGCGCGATCGGCTGTTGCCAGTGCCCCATCCCATCTGGGCAATGGCAGAATACCGGTGAGGATGTAACTCAGAATTGCCGCGGCATTGGTGAACATCACCAGCGCGAGGCCGGTGCGGGCGAGATCGGCTAATCTAGGGAAACATCTCCAGCGGCTATACACAAAAAGCACGGCCAACAGGATCCACACAAAGAGGATCCTCAGCTCAGAGGCGACTTCCAGGCGAAAGGAGGTTGCCGCTAGGAGGATGGCATCGGAGACAGCGACCACCACGGTGATGGCCCACTCCAAGGGCATCGAGGCAACTCCCTGCGAGTTTAATGGATAGCAGCGGCGGCGCCGAGCCAGATCGCGGTTTCCGGATAGAGAATGAGGCCTGCGCTCGCGAGGGCGATGCCATAAGGGATGCCGGTGTCGGGCTCATGCAAGCGGAGGGCCCATTGGCGTGCCATGAGAGCTCCCGGCAAAGGCCATTTTCGAAGCAGGATGATCGAGACGGTCAGCAGACCGCCGAGAGCACTGGCGGAAAGCGCGTAATCGCCGAGATGATCGAACCCCAGCCAGATCGCGGTTGCCGCCGCGAGCTTTGCATCGCCGCCGCCGATCCAGCCGCGCGCAAACAGGCCGAAAGCGAAAACGAGCATCGCCGCGCCACAGGCGAGATGCCACAAAATTTCGGTCGCGGGCAGGCCGCAGGCGAACGCCATGGCAACGAACAGGACGGCGAGCGCGATCGAAACGCGATTCGAAATCGTTAGCGTCAACAGGTCGGAAATGGCGGCGAAGACCATCAGGGCTGGAAATAATAAAAGCGTCGCAGACTCAAGCATGATCTTTCTCACCGGCGCCATTAATTGAAACCATTGGCGATGGGCCCGAAGAAATTGGCCGAAATAGTCGTCCCGATTGTGCTCACGGCGGTGAAGATGCCGATCACGACCAAAGAGACAATTAGGCCGTATTCGATGGCCGTGACGCCCGACTCATCGCCGGCAAACTGGATGAACCTAGTCATCATGGGGTAACGTTCCTGGCGGTTTCCGGCGCCCCGCCGCGCGTGTTTGGCGCGGGGGGCTTGGTTTTGCGGGCGCGATCAGGCCGCACTCAAATTGGTGGCAACGTTATTGAATGTGGTCGAGAGGTCGCTGCCGACCAATTGCAAGGCGCCGATGATGACGACCGCGATCAAAGCGGCGATGAGACCATATTCGATGGCCGTGACGCCGGATTGATCGTCGATAAAGCGGTGCAACAAATTACGCATGAGCCACTCCCTTGTTCGCGCCCCGCCGGACGCCCGGATTTGGCATCCGCCAAAATCCAGGCGCCAGCCGGACAGGCGGCGCGGACGCTATTAGGCCGCACTCAGATTGGCGGCGACGCTGTTGAATGTGGCCGTGAGGTCGCTGCCGACTGTTTTCAAGGCGGCGATGATGACGACGGCGATCAAAGCGGCGATGAGACCATATTCGATGGCCGTGACGCCGGATTGATCGTCGATAAAGCGATGAAACAAATGACGCATGATTGAAGCTCCTGAGTTCCGGATTGCTTGAGGATTCCAGTCCAGGTATTTGCCTGGGTGTTGCTGGAATTCGGCGATAATAAACAGCCGGAAATTTAAAAGCACATAGTAACTCGCATAAAGATTTATATTAACGCAAAATAACTGTTTTATTGGTTATCTATCAATTTATTTTCGCCGCTACCTATGTGCGTTGTTACGGAAATTCTATCTATACAGGCCATCGCTCCAAATATCGAAATGGCCTCGCGGCGTTGCCGCGGGATTTGCCCGAGCGGCGGTGAGTCAAATTTCGCGCGAACGGTCCTCCTTGCGCGATTCCGCCAATCCCCCCCGGCTCTTTGTGCGCGCTGCTTAAGACGTTTTTGACGGTTCGCGTCGTAGAAAGTCGGTGGCGCGGCCCTCCGCGGCCGCGCGCATAGCCATCCACCCCGGCGAAGAAACAAGTTGAGCGGGTCCGGTCCCTTGAGCGCTTCCCGATCACGTGGAATGACGTGATCGAAAAGGAAACGCTCAAATGCAAAGAGTTGGAGCATGTCCTTACGGAAAAAGTGGAGCAACTTTTTCGGGACATGCTCTCGTGGCCCAGTCCGGTTCTCCGTGGCAACGCCCGGCCGGCTATCCACACACGAAACGGATACCGGTATGACCGGCCAGAATAAGAGACTTGAGGATTCGTCCCGGCCAAGCCGGACGCTTGAATGGCTGAACCGGGCGCGGCTCGATTTTCCGGCCGGAATGCGCCCGTCGGCGGGATATGTGCTCTTGGCAATAGTTGTGGTGGCCTATGTTCTCTTTATCTTCGATGCGCACAACACTCTTACTTTCGACAAGCTCCCCGACCCCGATTCCTGGACCCGCGCCGTTCTGCTCCGCGACGCTCTGGAAACAGGATCATGGCGGCAGATCCTCGGCCGTGACTCCTCCGGATACGGGACTTCCCTCCACTGGACGCGGCTCGTCGAAATAGTCGCCCTGCCGTTCGTTCTGCCGTTGGAACCGTTTCTGGGGCGCGACGGCGCGATCCTGGCGGTGGCAACGATGTTCGGCCCGGTCCTCCTCGGCTCCTTGACGGCAGCCCTTTGGTGGGCCGCAAGACCCTTCGTCGCGTGGGAGCCGGCAATGCTGTTCGTTCCGGCCGCCGCCGTCCTGGCGCCGGCGCTGCTAGCTTACGGCGGAGCCGGTCGTTTCGGCCACCACCTCATCATTCCTCTATGCGCCGCCATGGCATTCGCGCATGCGGTCCGGGCCGTCTCCGGCTGCGGCGGCCGCGCAAATTCGGCCACCTATGCGGGCCTCTGGTGCGGCATCGGGACCGCCTTCTCAGTCGAAATGTTGCCCTTTGCCCTCCTCGCTTTCGCGGGACTCGCCCTCTCATGGGTACTGGATGGGGACGAAGCGGCCGCCGGCCGCGTGGAGGGATGCGCGCTTGGCTTCACGGTCGTCGCGGCCGCGGCCTGGCTGCTCGATCCGCCCAACGGCGGGCTTCTCTCGATCGAGGTGGACCGGCTTTCGCTTCCCTACGTCCTCGTCGGCCCCCTTCTCCTCGCCGCGGCAAAGGCGCTGCGCCGCTTCAGCCTGCCCAGCGCCGGCCGCCGGATTGCGGCGCTTCTCGGTGCCGGTCTCCTCACCGGAGTCTTGTGGCTCGCCGCCTTCCCGGAGCTTACCCGGGGGATCGCCCCCGGGACTTCGGCCGAGGTTCAGCGCCTCATCTGGGGCAACAATCATGAACTGCAACCCGTCCACACGGGGAGGCGCTTGATTGGCTGGGGCGGCGGCGGCATCCTCTCCCTGGTCTTCTTCTCGCTCGAGCTCTTGAAGGCCCGCCGGGACTGGCGAAGGTTCTGGCTTCTCTCCTACGCCACCCTTTGCGCCGCAACGCTCCTCGCAATAAGCATCATCCATATCCGCTTCGCCCCCTACGCTTCGGCGGCGGGCGCCGTCGCGCTTGCCATTCTGACATCGCACCTCAGGAGCCGGGCCGGATTGCTGCCGGCCGCGGTCGTCGGAATGGTCCTTGCCGTGGCTCCGTTCTACGCCGCCGCTACCGATGCGGGCGACGCGCGAATATTGTCTTGTAATGTCGCGGAGGCCGCAAGGTGGCTCAAGGACGAACGGGGTGTCGTGTTCGTCGACATAGGCGTCGCTCCCGAACTGCTGTGGAGGACCCGCGCGATGACGGTCGCCACGCCTTACCATCGAGGCTACGCGGGGATCGCAAGGTATTTGCGGGCAAGCCGGGCGCTGACCGACGACGACGCCAGAGCCGCGTTGGAAGCGGCACGGGTCAAGCGAGTGCTTCTGTGCTTGCCGCCGCCAAACACCCGTGCCCCCTATGTTGCCGACCTGCCCGAGACCGCGATGGAGCGATGGAAGCGCGGCCAGCTGCCCGCCTGGCTGCACAAGGATTATGAGGATGGGGCCGCCGGCCTGATCCTTCTCGGCTTGTCGCCGGGGTAGAGGCAGCCGGCAAGGTCAGGCAAAAAAATTGCCGCCTATGCGCTGGGACGGATCGGTTGGAATGAAGCCGAATTGCTGGCGCGGCTGTTGTCCAATCGACACAAATCTGCTTTGATGACGACTTAAATTCGGCCCGCTGGCGCGAACCGGCCCGCCGGCCGAAACCCGAGCCCCTGGAGTGCCATGGCTGCGCCTCTTTTCGCGGACTACCTTGCCGAGCGCCGTGTTTTGCGGCGAAAATTGTCTTATTGGCGAATCGCCGCCGTCGCGGCGGTGATCCTGGGCGTTGCCGCCGCGGGCCTCCGCCTGCTTGGACCGGATGGGTCGTTGGGTTTCAGGCCGCATATTGCGAGGCTCGCCATCGAAGGCCTCATCACCGGCGATCGCGAAACTCTGAAATTGATCCAGAAAATAGAAGATTCCAAAGCCGCCGAAGCGGTTCTAATTTCGATCGACAGTCCCGGCGGCACGACGGCGGGAGCGGAGCGCATCTACGATGCGATTCGCCGTCTCTCGACGAAGAAACCGACGGTTGCCGTCGTCGGGAGCATGGCCGCCTCCGGTGCCTATATTGCCGCCCTTGGGACCGACCGCATTGTCGCGCTGGGAAATGCGCTGGTTGGTTCGATCGGCGTCCTCGTTCAATATCCGAACTTCGCCAAATTGCTCGACACCGTTGGGGTGAAAGTGGAGGACGTGAAGTCCTCCCCGCTGAAGGCTTCGCCGAACGGGTTCGAGCCGACGAGTCCGGAAGCGCGTGCCGCGCTCGCCGCGCTTGTCGGCGACAGTTTCACCTGGTTCAAAGCGCTCGTGAAGGAGCGCCGGAACATGACCAGCGATGAGCTGGAGGCTGTCGCGGACGGACGAGTCTTTACCGGCCGCCAAGGGATGGAGCTGCATCTTGTCGATCACCTCGGCGGCGAGCGCGAAGCCATCGAATGGCTGGAGCAGGAAAAGAATATTCCCAAGGGGCTGCCGGTGCGGGACTGGAAACAGGAACGAACGCTGGAACGGTTGGGTATCTTGAGCTTGTCCGCGCGGGCCGCGGAATTCCTAGGACTTGGCGGGCTGAGCGGTGCGCTCAATCGTGCCGCGAGTGCCGCGCAAGAGCGTATGCTTGACGGCCTTGTTTCGATTTGGCAAGTTGGAGGCGCCAACTGAAGCATGGCGGGCCAAAGGTTGGTTTTTACAAAAAATTGGGGGAGGGGGCCGATGATCAAATCCGAGCTCGTACAGCGGATTGCCAACCGTAATCCGCATCTCTACCTCCGCGATGTGGAAAAAATCGTCAATGCAATTCTCGATGAAATCACGGGCGCCTTGTCGCGCGGCGACCGGGTCGAGCTGCGTGGGTTCGGCGCCTTCTCGGTGAAACGCCGGGACGCAAGGGTTGGCCGCAATCCGCGCACCGGGGCGCATGTTCCGGTAAACGAAAAGACGGTTCCTTTTTTCAAAACCGGCAAGGAAATGCGCGAACGCCTGAACCAGGTCCATGCCGACTGAAGCTTGCCGCTCGCAATGGCACGCCGAATGTTTGATTGCGTATAAAGCTTTGGCCAGGCCGCGATAGGAGCGCGGCCCCCTCCCATTCGGGCCGGCCTTTTCCTTGGCTTCGGGGATCCCCGCGGGGTCTTACCAACTTGCGAAAAATCAACTAGAAGCACGCTGCGAACGAGCGCGAATTCATCGGCGGACGCAAATGAAGCGATTTTTAAAACTCCTTTTTCTGGTGCCGCTCGTGCTTGTTGCGGTGGTCCTGGCGGAGGCCAACCGCCATCCGGTGATAATCAACCTCGATCCGCTCGCTGGCCCCGCACCCGAGGGCACGCAATTCACGGCGCCGCTTTTCGTTGTCATATTCCTCGCGATCATGGTTGGGGTTATTTGCGGCGGCGTCGCGACCTATCTCGAACTGGGCAGGCACCGCCGCGCCGCGCGGCAGGCGCGAGCCGAAGCCGAGTCCTTGCGGGCGCAAGTTGCGCGGCTATCCGTTCCCCGGCCGGACGATAAACGGAAGATTCCGTAAAACGCCGGGGCTGGCCCGCGACGCCAGCAAAAACCTCGCGGCCATGGTATAAACGAATCATCCTCCTCGATCGATGCCGGTAATGCAGGCCGATGAACGTCATCGTCAAAATTTGCGGCCTCGCGACGCAAGCCGGGCTCGACGCGGCGCTAGCGTGCGGCGCCGACATGGCCGGCTTTGTCGTTTTTGATAAGAGTCCGCGGCATGTCTCCTTGGAGCTGGCCACAAATCTCGGCCGGCGGGCCGCGCGCCGTACGTGCAAGGTCTTGTTGACGGTCGATGCCGGCGATGCCTTGCTCGCGGCAGCGATCAAGGCGCTCGATCCCGGGCTCCTTCAACTGCATGGACACGAATCCCCGGAACGGGTCGCCGCCATTCGTGCCCGTTTCGGCCTTCCCGTGATGAAGGCGATTGGGATCGGCGAAGCCGCTGACCTCACGCTTGTGCCGGTTTTCGATGGAGTGGCCGATTTCCTGCTGTTCGACGCCAAGCCGCCCCGCCCTTCCGGACGCCCCGGAGGCAACGGGGCGACGTTCGACTGGAGCTTGCTTAACAAGGTCAAAACCCAAAAACCATGGCTCCTCGCGGGCGGCCTCGACGCCGGTAACGTGGCAGACGCGCTGGCCCAAACCGGCGCGCCGGGCGTCGATGTTTCCTCCGGAGTCGAAAATGCTCCGGGCGTGAAGGATGGGAACAAGATCGCGGCTTTCATCGCGGAAGTCCGGCGGGCCGCCGAAATGCTTGGTCGGTCCGCGCGGGCCGGCTAATGCTGCGGCGCGCGGAAGCGGCCCAGGTCAATTTTGCCCCGAAAGATCCTGATCGAACGTTAAGCAAGTAAAGGCGGATGCGGTGCCACCAGCTCTCAATTCGTTTCGCACCGGCCCCGACGAAACCGGGCATTTCGGAATCTTCGGCGGCAGGTTCGTGGCCGAAACATTGATGCCGCTGATCCTCGACCTAGAGAAACATTACAACGCCGCCAAGACGGATCCGGCCTTCAAGGCCGGACTTGACAATCTGCTTGCCCATTATGCCGGGCGGCCGAGCCCTCTTTATTACGCCGAGCGCATGACCTCCCACGTCCGCCAAAAGGCCGCCGCTTCCGGTAGGCCATGCGGGGCAAAAATCTACTTCAAGCGCGAGGAGCTGAACCACACCGGCGCGCACAAGATCAACAATGTGCTCGGCCAAATTCTTCTCGCCCGCCGGATGGGCAAAACACGGATCATCGCCGAGACGGGAGCGGGCCAGCATGGCGTCGCGACGGCGACCGCTTGCGCGCGCTTCGGGCTAGACTGTGTCGTCTACATGGGGTCCGTCGATGTTGAGCGGCAAAAGCCCAATGTCTTCCGGATGAATTTGCTCGGCGCCAAGGTCGTGCCGGTCGAGTCTGGAGCCAAGACCTTGAAGGACGCGATGAACGAGGCCTTGCGCGACTGGGTCACCAATGTCGAAAACACGTTTTATTGCATCGGCACGGTCGCCGGCCCGCATCCCTATCCCGCCATGGTCCGCGATTTCCAATGCGTGATCGGCGAGGAAACAAGGGCGCAGATGCAGCTTGCCGAGGGCAGGCTCCCGGATTCGCTCTTTGCCTGTATCGGCGGCGGCTCCAACGCCATCGGCCTGTTTCATCCTTTTCTCGACGATCCTTCCGTCGAAATTTATGGCGTCGAGGCGGCGGGTTTTGGCCTCGACAAAAAACATGCGGCATCACTTGCCGGCGGCAGGCCCGGCGTGTTGCATGGCAACCGTACCTATTTATTGATGAACGCCGACGGGCAGATCGAGGAGGGGCACTCGATCTCGGCCGGGCTCGACTATCCGGGCATCGGCCCCGAGCACGCCTGGCTGAAGGAAGCCGGGCGCGTGACCTATCTGTCCGCGACAGACGCGGAGGCGCTTGCGGCGTTTCAGCTGTGCGCGAAGCTGGAGGGGATCATCCCGGCGTTGGAGCCCGCGCATGCGCTCGCCAAGGTCTTGGACGTCGCTCCTCAAAAGCCGGAGGATCATCTGCTGGTGGTGAATATTTCGGGGCGCGGCGACAAGGATATTTTCACCGTCGCGGATCATTTGGGGGGCATGGCGACTTCATGCCCGCCATAGGGCCAAATCCGCGCAAACCCGCAAGCCGGGACTCGCCGCCGGAGGCCCCAGTCGCACCTATGTGGACGGCCTCGGATGGCAGGCACTTTTTTGCTTCGAACGAGTCGGTTGGCTGCGGTCATATGTCCGGCCTTTTGGCGCGGAGCCTATGTTTGCTGGCCCTGATGAAGTCCGACGGCCGGGATTCCCAAGCAAAAAAGCGAGCTTTGCGCCCGGTACGATTGCCGGGCTTTCCTGGCCTCCGGTAGCAACCATTGTCGTTCATCACCTCTCTTCGCGCTTGCCAAACTCAAACTTGCAAAATCCCGGTGAATGTCTCTTGGGA
>JBOHJT010000125.1:0-9644 GCA_050728715.1 Methylocella sp. | reverse complement strand
GTGTATATGCGAGCGGCAGCTAAACCGATATTGCCGTCGCCTTAGCCGCCCGCGCGGTACTGCAGTGCGGTCGCCCCGGCGCGGAGAAATAGGCCGAAACTATGGCAATGATTTGCGAGGCGCATTTCACCAACGGCCAAAACGACAACTTTTCCGCCCGATCGCACTCCTCTCAAGGCCGCTCGATGTATGCGGCCTTGTAAGGTTTCCGGCCCTCAATCGTACCAAAATGTTTCACGTGAAACATTTTGGTACGATTGGCACAGTGCCGCAATGCGCGCCGGACGGCTCGCCTCATCGTGAGGCAAACGTCGCGACAGTCAACGTAAAGCGGAGAACGGCTTCATCGCTTTGAACCGGGCGAGCGCAGCGCGTCGTCGGGCAATACGGACGCCAAGACGCTAATAAAATCCCTGTCGGCCAATCCCTTAGCGCGATCGATCAGCCACGGAATGGGGCTGGAAGGTTCCGCAACTCGCAAATATCGAACGGCTTCGTCGAGGAGAAAAATTGCTTCTCTTCGCGTCGCAACCGAGAATTGCACGCTCTCGATCGCCGGCATCGCCGCGCCAGCTGCCATCGGCGCGGCAGAAGCGTTTTCGTCCGCAGGCACGCTCTCGCCAGCAGCACGCGCCGGTGCAAACTCCGCGCCGTCGTCAGATGAATGCGCCTCGCCGGCGCTCTCAGCGAGAACAGGAGTTGCCGAAGCATCTTGGCTAGAAGGTGGCGCGGCGCCATTCGCAGGCGCTACTCCCTCGGAGCAAGTGTCCGCGGTGCGCTCCTCGACCGCATAGTTATCAATTGCAGGCATTATTGCCGCGAGTCGTTGGAGCGGCAGCGCAAAAACCTGCTGGTCGCCGATCGAATAGGCCGCGTTGTCGGCTTGGTTGGGCAGGAGTGTTTGCATGATTTCGACAAAAGTCTTGCCTTGCAGCTCCCGGGCCTGCGCGACGAGCGGCAAAACGGGGCTCGACGGTTCGCGGCGTCTAAAGTATTCGATCACGGCTTCCAATGCCAGTCGCGCGCCAAAAGCATTCCGGATCGAGCCCGAGACACGGGTTTGCTCAGCGCCGCCAGATGCCGCTATTTTTTTTTGGTCCTCGCTTGGAACGGCTTCATCCAAGAGCGCCGTCATGCCCGCAACGGTCGCTGAGATTTTATCCAGACGCGGCGCCTTATCGAATCCGCAATGTTCGGCAAATAATGAATGTATCCGCTTGAGCGATGCCGCCAATGTCGCGATCAAATCCCGCGTTGAATTAAAATGATCGGCCGTGCATTCCCGCAGAGCCTGTAAGATCGCGGGCAAGGACGGCGCGGTTTCTCCCTCTCGCGGTTTCGCCTCGCCAATGGCATACATGCGCGTGCGGAGGGTAATGATTCCCAATCGCCGGTCCTCGCAAAGCGGCATGTACTGGAGGGGGATGCAGACGGTTGGCTCGTCGAGCGTCGCGATCGCCGCGGCGCGCAATGAAAATGAGTCGCTTTCCGGACTAGGATGAACCTGGTCCCAATGGGCTTCAAGAACCCGGCTTATCGCTTCGATCACGCCAACGAACCGCGCAAGGTCGCGATCAAGAACAAGAAACCGCGCCAACAGGCTCAGCAGTCTGATGTCGCGCGTGCGCCCCAGTAAGGGTGCCATGCGAGAGATTTGACCATCGACATCGATCGCCGATACGTCGAACGGCGCGCCGTCCCTGAAGAACTCGGACGGGAGCAGGCCTTCGGCGATCGTCACGAAATTTAGGAAATCCTCATCGCCGAGACCATCGAGGTCGGGGCCGCAAGGATCATTTTCGGATAGCGGGTCGGCGAGCGCCGCGACATCGATCCGTGGCATGGCTAGCCATCAATCTTGGACATGCGACACGACGATTGGCCGCATCGAATGGCTCTTTCGCTTTTGAACGGCTCTTCGTAGCCATACTCTTCCGAAAGTGTCGAGTCAAAGCTGCCCGCGCGCAAGCACTTCGCCACCGTTTCCGCGTTGCGTTGCGGCCAAATTTTGGGTTGCGCATTTCTACGTTCGCCGCGCGTGTCCCAAACCAAGGATTTTACCGCGATAGCGCACGCGGTCTTTGCACTTGGCGTTCAGAGACCAACGGCTCCGGCGTCACGGAAGCAGGTATTCGAGCTATAAACAGAAATCGCGCCTATCAGTGTCCGTGGCAGACTCGAACGCGCCGGCAGCGTAGCTCGAAGGGTTGTGGATTGTCCTTGTGACCGGGAGCAGGACGCGGTCGTTGTAGCTAGGTTTCGACTCACTGACATTGGGCAAGCCGGGTCCTGGATTCGGCTCGACAAAGAGGATCGAATGGACCTTGCGTGGGGCCGCCTTCGGCAAACGTCCGCTTTGGAAATGGAATATAGCTGCCGAGGATGAATGCACCCGCGGCGGCACTTGCACCCTCAACAAACGCACGGCGCGAAGGGGCGATCGCGCCATTGTTGGCGACGCTGAGCTCCATGATCCTCGCCTCCTATGTGCGGGCCTTCGACGTTTCATGGACGGCTTCGCGAATGCGGACATAGGTACCGCAACGACGGATATTGCCTTCCATACCGAGGTCGATGTCTGCGTCTGCCGGTGTCTTGTTTCCAGAGAGCAGTGTGATCGCCGGCATGATTTGTCCGGTTGGCGGTAGCCGCACTGCACGACGTCAAGCCGTTGCCACGCCCTTATTACCGCCTCCGCGACTTTGCCCGAGACACCTTCGATCGCGTCAACTATAATATTGCGTCATGAACTGAACGCCCCGCCTGCCGGCGGCAAATCACAAGATTGCCCGCGGCCGCCGGAAGCCACGAAAGCGCACCGCATGACCCGTCAAGAACAAGGCCAGGTCCTCCGGCACGATTGGACCACGAATGAGATCGTCGCAATTCACGATTTGCCGCTGCTCGACCTGATCGCAAAGGCGAACCGCGTTCACCGGCATTTTCACGACGTCAGCGACGTGCAAAGGGCGAGCCTCCTCAGCATCAAAACCGGCGGCTGCCCGGAGGATTGCGCTTATTGCCCGCAATCCGCGCATCACCGCGAGGTTCGCCTCGACAAGGCCGGTATGATGGAAACGGGGGCCGTGCTTGCCGCCGCGGCGCGCGCGAAAGCCGCCGGAGCCGATCGGTTTTGCATGGGCGCGGCCTGGCGGAACGTGCGCGACGGGGCGGGTTTCGACGCGGTGCTCGATATGGTGCGCGGCGTTCGCGCGCTCGGGATGGAGGCTTGCGTGACGCTCGGCATGTTGACCGCGCACCAGGCAGAGCGGCTGAAAGGGGCGGGGCTGACGGCCTATAACCACAATCTCGACACGAGCCCAGAATTCTACGAAAACATCGTGACGACGCGAACCTATGAGGACAGGCTCGCAACCTTGCGGGCGGTGCGGGCGGCCGGGCTGCAAATGTGCTGCGGCGGCATCATAGGAATGGGCGAAACCGTCAGGGACCGGGCATCCATGCTGCAAATATTGGCTGCCTTCGATCCGCATCCCGAAAGCGTGCCCATCAATGCGCTGGTTCCGGTCGCGGGCACTCCGCTCGGGCAAAGGGAAACAATCGGCGCCATCGATTTCGTGCGGATGATCGCCGCCGCGCGGATCGTTCTCCCAGCCGCGAGAGTCCGCCTTTCCGCCGGCCGCTCCGTTTTGAACCGCGAGGCGCAAGTTCTCTGCATGGTCGCGGGGGCCAATTCGATCTTTTATGGCGAAGCCTTGCTGACGACGCCCAATGTTGGCGAGACCGAGGACGATGCGCTGTTTGCCGCGCTCGCGCCGCCGCGCGGGCAACCATCCGTTCATTCCTAGATTTCGAGATGCTCCGTGTAACATGAACATGAGATTGGCCGGAATCGCGTTTTGTTTGTTGGCGTTGTCCGCCCCCGCCCGGGGTCAGGAGGCCCGCCAAGGCGCGCTCGTTCACGTAACCCAAACTGGCCCGCAAGTCGAGGCGATCAAAAAGACTCTCGAAACGATCAAGCTCCCGCCGGGGTTCAAGATCAGTCTTTATGCGCTGGTGCCCGGCGCGCGTCACATGGCGGTTCGCCCGGAAGGCAAGGTGATTTTCGTCGGAACCATGGGCGCGACGGTCTACGCGGTAGCCGCCGCGCCGGAGCCGGCAAGCTCTCCCGAGATCACGGAATTTGCCCCTTCCATCGGCATGAAGCTACCGAATGGTGTTTGCTTTTCCAGCGCGGGCGTTCTTTTCGTTGTCGAACAAAACCGTGTTTTGTCCTTTCCGGCGGCGGAAGCAAATTACGAAGACCCTTCGATCGCGGCGACAACCATCGTGGCTCAAGGCAAGCTCATTCCGCCAAAAGACGAAAGCATGGTCCATAGCGCGCGGGTTTGCCGCGTCGGTCCTGACAACAAGCTCTACATAGCCTTGGGGCAACCTTACAACGTGCCGCCGAAGACAAAAATGGACGAGTTCAACAAATGGGGACTTGGCGGCATCGTCAGAATGAACCTGGACGGCACGGGCCGCGAAGTTTTCGCCCGCGGAATTCGCAATTCGGTGGGCATGGATTTCAACCCGGAAGACGGGATCTTGTGGTTTACCGACAATCAGGTCGATGGGATGGGCGACGACATTCCGCCGGAGGAATTGAACCGCGCGCCCAAGGCCGGCCTTGATTTCGGCTTTCCCTGGTATGGCGGCGGCCACACCCGCACAGGGGAATATAAGAACGAGACGCCGCCGGAAGGCCTCGTGTTTCCGGAGATCGAAACCCCCGCCCATGCCGCCGATCTCGGCATGATCTTCTATACCGGAACCCAATTTCCCCCAAAATACAGGGGCGGGATTTTTTTCGCCCAGCACGGGTCCTGGAATCGGACCGTGCCTATCGGCGCGCGGGTCAGTTTCGCCTCGCTGAAACCCGGCGGCACGGGCGGCAAGGTGGAGGTTTTCGCCGAAGGCTGGCTCAACGAAAAAGGCTCCTACGACGGGCGTCCGGTGGACGTGGCAGAGTTCCCCGACGGCTCGCTCATCGTCTCCGACGATTACGCCGGCGCCTTGTACCGGATCACCTACGAGGAGTAGGGAAGATCACGGTCGAGTAATGATCTCGGAGGCCGGCGTCGGCCTGAGCCGCATGCCGGCCACTCGGCCGCTTGATAACCGCCTGAGGGCCGGTTGAATTCACGCTTTGGCCCCTCTTGTCGGCGCTAGGCCGCACGTAGGGTGCCTATTTCGCCATCAGAGTCCAGAATCAGGCACGCTTCTGCTCAGCCCGCAAACGAATGGAAGTCCCCGAGGGGCGTCGGCAACACTGGCACAAATGGCACGAACGGAAAGCTCTTCGTCGTGTCAAACCCGGCCTTTGCCGCTGCGTTTATGTCCACGAACGGCAGCAATGCGTTCACGGCCTGCTGAATGTTGGTCAGCAAAAGCGTGCGCTCATAGCCATTGTTATTCGGCGGAGCGATACTCTCGGAAACGCCCTGGATACCGGTGACGTTCTCGATCGGACCGCCATCCTGCACCGAAACGTCATTGGCAATGACCCGTGCCAGCGTCCGGTGATCGCTCTCAATGCCCATGATGCGCGCCGCCGTTACCTTCAGGTCGTTGGTGCTGAAGTTCCGCACGCCGACCAGGTAAGCCGCAATGAAGGCTTCTTCAAGCGTCACAAGCGTGTTCAACGTAACCTGCGCGCTCGCGAACATGTTTTGCGGATAGAAAAATTTTGTGAACGGGCTGTCCTGATTGGTGACCGATTTTTCGAGCAGGTAATGCGACATCTCCTCCTGACGTGCGGCCTTCAAATAGCCTTTGTCGTCTTGCGGGATGCGGGTGAAGAATGGCGCTGTATGGATAATGTTCGTGTAGGTCGTGACCGCTAATGCCTCGGCTATCTGAGCGGCAATTAGTATCGGGAGATCGGCATTCGGCGGCGGGCCAGGTGGCGGCGGGCCAGGTGGTTCTCCGAGGGCGGCTTGCGCTTCGTTGCGCGTCAGCGCCATCAGGGCGCCGATCCCGGCCGCGGCAGCCGCGGTCCCGCGCAGAAACTCCCGTCGGCCTTTCACTGAATCGCTGAGGCTAGATACGGTTCGTTCCACAGGTGTCATGGTTTGTTCTGCGAGTGTTATGGTTTGTTCTCCAAATGGCATGGTACGACTCCCACGTGGTGAGTATGTTTGCACGATCACAGGTACATCGGGGAGCTCCAGTTAGTTTCGCGTGCTGGAAATTTTTTCAAGCGTCATGTCTCGGATCGCCGCGATCTTCCCGGCCAGGTCTTTCGCGCGCGCCGCCTGTTCCGCCTTCCTCGATATCGCCCTCGTCCAGCCGCCGCGAATAGTCGTCCAGCCGCGCGCCGGCCGCGCGGATGAACTGCTGCAGCAAGGCCCGAGTAAAGTTGCGCTCCTTGTTGTTGACCGCCTTGATCCGCGTCCCATCCACGGCCAGCAACTCGCGCCCAAAGAAGTCGAGCCGCCGGCACGGCGGCAGAACCATGCGGGCGAGACTTTTGAAACAGGCTCGGGCAGGGGAGTATTACCGGCCCAAAAACGCGTCCTGCCAGGCATTTTTTTGCAAATGTTTTCGGCTGTGTGGATAACGGGGGCCGTAGCCGGGGGCGCCTATGTTCGGCCAAGGCTTTAGCGGCGGCACGGCCGCGCGCGTCGTCACCGGAGCGACATTGCAGGCGCCAGGCTGGCTTTGTCCCTAACCTCGAGTTCGGCATCTATTTCAGCGCCCGCAAGCAGCACGAGCGTCCCCACCCAGAACCAGAGCAGCAGGATGACGACCGCGCCGAGCGAGCCGTAGGTGGTGTCATATGAGCTAAAATTCGTTACATAAAACGAGAACAAGGCCGATGCGGCGAGCCATGCCAATGCGGCGAAAGCGGAGCCCCAAGTTATCCACCGCCATTTAGGCTCGGTCCGGTACGGAGCGAAACGATAGAGCACCGCCGACGAAAACAGCACAAGGATTGCCAACACCGGCCACCGGCCCAGCGCGAGCAAAGTCCGCAAGCGATCATCCATTGGCATCAGTGACAGCAATGCCGGTATGCCCGCCAATGCGAGCAGCGCCGCGATGGCGAACACAATTCCCCCTAACGTCAGGCCGAGGGCAATCACGTATTGCATGACAAAGGATCGCTCCTCCGTTTCTCGATACGCAATCGTCAGCCCTGTCATAATGGAAGAAAGCGCCGCTTTGGCGCTCCACAGCGAGACCAGCAGGCTCGTAATCAGTGCGATGTCATGTTTACTGGATCCCGTTTGCACGATTGATCGCAACGCACCGGTTAAAAGTTTTAGCGCCTCCGGAGGCAAGAGGTTGCCGAAACCCTCTATCTGATGCGCTATTTGGCCCGGATCGGCAATCAGGCCGTATAGCGATACCATCACCCCGAGCGCCGGGAACAAGGCAAGCAGGGCGTAGAAAGCAACCCCGGCGGCAACTAATGTCAAGTTATCGCGCGAGACGCGTTCGATGATGACCAAGATGATATTGCGGCGTCGCGCGGGACCGTCGATGCTTCCGCCTTCCGCGGTTCGAACACGTTTGTCGCGGGAATTATCTCTCCGTGCCGAGGAACGATTAAGGCCGTAGTCCGGCTGATCGATTCGTTGGTGAGCTCGGGAGAACCGTGCAATTGCGCGCATGACGAGCGCTGCGATGGCGGTTGACCACCTGTCGCCGAGATCCCGGTCCGCCATGTGTCTCTCCAATTCTTGACCAAGAAATTTAACTGAATTCCCGGCCCTGACGTTTGTTCCGCTTCCACGTGACCGGGAACAAATTTGCGTCCATTTCAATGGTAGCCGCGCAAAAATAGCGCGGCCTGTCCAGCCCTTTCTTGCGTATTTTTTGCCCATGTGGATAGCGGGAGCCGCTCCCGCCGGACCAAGAATTCCCTCCTTTTCGCTGCACGCGCATGCCACAAAGAGCGCGTCTTGAACTGATTCGGCACCCTCCGTGCAACCCCGAGCCGGTCGAGAAGCCCATGCCAGCAATCGAAAATCTCGCCGAAAGAGCCCGCCTCGCGAACGGCCCCGATCCCGCGTTCCGGCTGGCGCCGCATAATATCGAGGCGGAACAGGCGCTGCTCGGCGCGATCCTCGTCAATAACGACGCCTTCGACCGGGTCTCGGATTTCCTTAGAGCGGACCATTTCTCCGAGGAAGTTCACCGGCGGATTTTCGATGTCGCGTCGCAGCTGATCCGCGCGGGAAAACTTGCCTCGCCGATCACCTTGAAAACTTTTCTCGGCGAGCACGATCTCGGCGGCGTCACCGTGCCGCAATATCTCGCCCGCCTCGCGGCGGAAGCAACCACCATCATCAACGCCGAGGATTATGGCCGCACCATTCACGCTCTCGCCGTGCGCCGCGATTTGATCCTCATCGGCGAGGAAATCGTCAACGCGGCCTATGACGCGCCCGTCAACGCGAGCCCGCGCGAGCAAATCGAGGACGCCGAACGAAAACTCTATTCGATCGCCGAGACCGGCCGCTACGAGGGCGGCTTTCAGCGTTTTTCCGATGCCTTGACCACCGCCGTCGATATGGCGGCGAAGGCCTACGAACGCGATGGGCGGTTATCGGGCATCGCGACCGGCCTCGCCGATCTCGACCGCTTGATGGGCGGCCTGCAAGCGTCCGATCTCGTGATCGTCGCGGGGCGCCCCGGCATGGGCAAGACCGCGCTGGCGACCAACGTCGCGTTCAATATTGCGAGGTCCTATGAGTTCAAGCTCAAGCCCGATGGCACACCGGAAACCGTCAACGGCGGCATAGTCGGATTTTTCTCGCTCGAAATGTCGGCCGAGCAATTGGCGACCCGCATCATCGCCGAACAGGCCGCCGTCCCTTCCTACAAGATCCGCAGGGGCGACATCGGCGAGCCGGAGTATCTCCGCATCGTGGAGGCCGCGCGGGACATGCAAACGATCCCCTTTTACATCGACCAAAGCGGCGGCCTCTCGATCGCGCAATTGGCGGCGCGCGCGCGGCGGCTCAAACGTCAGCGCGGCCTCGATGTCCTCGTGATCGATTATCTGCAATTGCTCGGCGCCTCGAAAACGCGGAACGACGGCCGGGTGCAGGAAGTGACCGAGATCACCACCGGGCTCAAGGCGCTGGCCAAGGACTTGAATGTTCCAGTGATCGCGCTTTCACAACTCTCGCGGCAGGTGGAAAGCCGCGACGACAAGCGCCCGCAACTGTCCGATTTGCGGGAATCCGGCTCGATCGAACAGGATGCCGATGTTGTCCTCTTCGTCTTTCGCGAGGAATATTATTTGAAAAGCCGACAGCCGCGCGAGGGAAGCGAGGAATTCATTGCCTGGCAGGCCGAAATGGAAAAAATGCATGGCAAGGCCGAAATCATTATCGGCAAGCAACGGCACGGCCCGACGGGAACCATCGAGCTCGCTTTCGAGGCCGAGATGACAAGGTTTTCCAATCTCGCGCGGGAGGAAAATCTACCGGCGCATTTTTAGCTGGCGGCTTGCGCGTTGCGGACTTATTGTTAAGCTAGAATGATGATAAATGAAATTACCTCGTACCTATTGGTTCGAGTAGCCATAATTCATATGAATGGATCCGCCTTGAGGACAGCCAATGAACGTCCAGTGGTCACATAGACAGAAGAAATTGCGGGATCCATTCTTGCCGGCTTCGGAC
>JBOHJT010000124.1:0-9673 GCA_050728715.1 Methylocella sp. | reverse complement strand
GGCGGAGCTTGTCCGCGTTTTTTACGAAGTAACAATCCCTTGGTGTGGACGCCGCCGCGCGGAGGACAAGAGTCGCGCAGCTGCCGCCGGCGCCTTGGCAGCCAGAGATTACGGCCAGGGCATAGAGCCTTAAGGGCACTGCTGTGGGGGCGTAGGTTTCTCTTCCTTGTCAATCGCACCAAAATGTTTCACGTGAAACATTTTGGTGCGATTGCGCCAAAGCGGGCTGGTTTCGAGCATAGGTTTTTCGCGAACCCCGCCACTTTTGTGTCGGCGTTTTCGTGCTAAACGGGCGGCCCCGAGCTGGCTAATGGCCGCTTGCACTCGATTTACGGCGGATTCGCGCCGCAGGACTTCCCCCAATGCCAGATCCGGTGATCACCCGCTTCGCGCCGTCGCCGACGGGTTTTCTGCATATTGGCGGCGCCAGGACGGCGCTGTTCAACTGGCTTTATGCCCGCCACGCGGGGGGCAAGATGCTGCTGCGGATCGAGGACACCGACCGCGAGCGCTCGACCGGCGCGGCGATTGCCGCCATTCTCGACGGGCTATCCTGGCTCGGCCTCGATTGGGACGGCGATGTCATTTATCAGTTCCAGCGCGCGGCGCGCCACCGCGAGGCGGCCTTGAGCCTGCTCGCGTCAGGCCATGCCTATTATTGTTACGCCACCCCGCAAGAGCTCGACGCCATGCGAGAGATGGCCCGCGCGGCGGGACAGCCGCCGCGCTATGACGGGCGCTGGCGCGACCGCCCCGCCTCCGAAGCACCGTCAGGCGTAAAACCTGTCGTCCGGATCAAGGCTGCCCGCGAGGGCGAAACGGTTCTCGACGACAAAGTCCAGGGCCGGATCGCCTGGGCCAACAAGGATCTCGACGACCTCGTTCTTCTGCGCTCCGACGGCACGCCGACCTATATGCTCGCCGTGGTGGTGGACGACCACGACATGGGTGTCACCCATATCATTCGCGGCGACGACCATCTTACCAACGCGGCGCGGCAGATGCAGATCTATCAGGCGCTCGGCTGGAGCGCCCCGGCCATGGCGCATATTCCGCTTATCCATGGCGCGGACGGGGCCAAATTGTCGAAGCGCCATGGCGCGCTCGGTGTCGATGCCTATCGCGCCATGGGCTATCTGCCCGAGGCGCTGCGCAATTATCTGGTGCGGCTCGGCTGGAGCCAGGGGGACAAGGAACTCTTTTCGGCGCGGGAGATGATCGAAGCCTTCGATCTCGCGCATGTTGGACGCTCGCCCGCCCGCTTCGACCTTGCGAAGCTCGAAAACATGAACGGGCATTATTTCCGCGAAAGCCGGGACGAGGCTCTTGTTGTTGCGCTCGAAAAGGCTCTACCCTATCTGCCTGGAAGCGCGGGTGTTAGGCAAAAGCTCGATGATGCGATGCGGGCGAAATTGCGCGCGGCCATGCCGGGGTTGAAGGAGCGCGCGAAAACCTTGATCGAACTTTTAGATGGCGCGAATTTTCTGTTCGCGGAGCGGCCGCTTGTCCTCGATGCCAAGGCCGCGAGTATCCTTGCCGCGGGCGGACGGGCGCATATCGCGCGAATGATCCCGCGGTTGGCGGCGCTCGCGGATTGGAACGCCGCCAGCCTCGAAGCGGCGGTGCGCGGATATAGCTCTGAAGCCGCAATCAAGCTCGGAGACGCCGCGCAACCGCTGCGCGCCGCGCTCACCGGGCGGGCGGCGTCGCCGGGAATTTTCGATGTTCTGGAGGTGCTCGGCCGGGAGGAAAGCCTCGCCCGCCTGCAAGACCAGGCGGGGTGAGGACGCAACTTGGGGCGAACCCGTATTGCGCTCAAACTCGCCAGAGCGCGCTTTCTTCGCGTGTCTCCCGCGCGGAAATGGCGTAATGTCGGCGCAACAGATGCTTGTGTCCGACTCGCGCCTATACCATGGAAAAACTCTGATGCTGTCGCGGTAAGCGTCATAATCGCCTCGCGGAAAGTAATCTAACCGTAAATTTTGCCTTCAAGAAGCACAAAACCGTCGATTTCGAGCACTATTCACGGCCATTGTCGCTCTTCCGCTCATATTCCTTCGTCCGCTCAGGTTCCTACGAGGCTATACGCGACGGCAAGATTAGGCGCACGGTAGTGCCCTGGCTGTCGCTCTCCCGCTCGACCTGGCCGCCGAGCTGTTGGGCGAAGCCGTCGACCAGCCGGCCGCCGAGCCCGGAATCGGCCCGTCGAGGATCGAGCCCTTGGCCGTCGTCGGCGACTGTCAGGCGAAGCTCCCCGGGCAGCCGCCTTAGCGTCACCATGACGGTGCCCGTTACCTCCTCCGGAAAAGCATACTTGACGGCATTCGTGACGAGCTCGTTCACAATGAGCCCGATCGGAATTGCCCGATCGGTCGGCAGAAGCTCGCTCTCGATGTCGGTCTTGAGCATGATGAACGCATCGCCGTCCTTATATACTGATGCGATCAGGTCGCGGCATAGCTCATTCAGAAAGGTCGCCGAATCGACAGCCTCAAAGGTGGCTTCGCCGAGCTTTGAATAGAGGTGCCCGAGGGCTGTGATGCGACGCGAGACCCTCTCAAGCGCCGCTTTGCCCTCGGACCTCTCGAGGCTCCGCGCTTCAGTCATGACCATTGAAGCGACGAGCTGCAGGCTGTTCTTGACCCGGTGCGTCATTTCTTGCAGCAGCATGCCGATACGCTCATGCGCGGCCGCGTGCTCGCGCTCAAGCCTCACGCGCTCGGTGATGTCTTCTATCGCCAGGAGGATCTGTCGTATCCCGTTGCCAGGCTGGTAAACCTGGCGCGCGTTGAGCAGCATTATGCGCCGGCCGATTGACGGGAAGTCATGCTCGACCTCAAAGGCCTCCATGGTTTTTCGGTCAGAAATGATGGTCTCGAGCAAGGTGCGGAGCTTGGGAATGTCCCACTGTCCGTTGCCGATCTCATAGAGCTTCCGCCCGACTGGTTCCTCTGGCGCGACTGCGAACATGTGGCAGAAGGAGCGGTTCGCAAAGCGGATGGTAAGATCTGGCTCGAGCACGAGGGCGCCTTCGCGAATCGTCTCCACGAGATACAGCGGTTCGATGTCGCGCATGCCAGCGGCTCCTGCACACCTTTCTGATCACGGAAGACTCATCCTCGACAGCAAGAATAGCTAGCTCATTGAGGGGCGGTCGTCGGTAATGTACATTACCGATTCGGCGGGGCTCGCATTTTTTTACTCGTATGTTTTGGGAAGGTGAAAAGCGACGCGTCCCCGTACCAACTGATAACATTCACAAGATGCCTTCACGAGGCCCTGCCGGTCAAGTATCGTGACTTGCCGTCGGCCGCGCGCAATCAAACCGGCACTTTCCAACTGCAAGGCAGCATTGGTGATGGTTGGCCTCTGGACACCCAGCATTTCGGCGAGCAGGTCCTGAGTGATCTGCAGTACGTCATCGTCACCGCGGTCACGCATCATGAGCAGCCAGCGCGCTAGCCGCGCCTTGAGGCTGTGCGCACCGTTGCACGCCACCGACACCATGATCTGCTCGAGAAAGGCTTGGACGTAAGCATACATGAGGTTTCGGAAGGACGGCATCGACCCCATGGCCCGTGTTAACACCGCGCGCGACATCTTTGCCGCGCTCCCCGGGATCTGGACGAAAAACCGGCCGGAGGACATCTTGGCACCCAAGACGGCTTGCACACCCGCGCAACCCTCCCTGCCGATCGTAGCCATCTCAATGATACTGCCGTCCGCGTAAACCGCCGCCACCGAGACGACACCGCTGTCGGGGAAAAATACATGGTCGAGCGAACTATCCGCGTGCATTAGGACCTGCTCGCGGTGGCAGCGAATGAGTTCAAGCTCCGGCATAAGCCGCTTGAGATCGGAGGATGGCAGGGCGAGTAAAAGCCGATTGCGGGGCCAATTTGATGGAGCGCTCATACGCTCTAAATGCCGCCCGGTTCGCTCTGGTTGCATTGAGAATGGTCCAGTGTCCCGCATCCAGCGCAGCCGAGGAACACGATCGATATTGGCCAAAGTCGAGCCGAGCCGCATGGTCGCGTAAATTATTGGCCGCGGGAATGCTCCGTGCTATATAAGCGCGCAGGGGCTGGAGTGGGTCATGTCACAAAATCGGGTGTTCGACGATTTCGCGCGGCTTGTGACCGATGCCTCCGAGATGGCGCAAGGCGTCCGCCGCGAGGCCGAAACGGCGATGAAAAGTCAGCTCGAGCGTCTTCTGGCGGCGATGGATGTCGTCACCCGCGAGGAATTCGAGGCGGTGAAACAGATGGCCGCGAAGGCCCGCGACGACAACAAAAAGCTGAGCCAAAAGGTGACCCAGCTCGAGGCCGTGATCGCTACCGCAAGCAAGGACTCCGGTGGATAGGGCGGCGCGGCATCGCGCGTAAACCGGCCGCTGGTTTCCCTTTGATAGGGGAACACGCGGGCGGCGGGGGGGAGCCGCTTGTCTCTCCGGTGCCATCGTGCTCGAACAAACCGGCGAACGGGCGTTCCAACGTTCTCGCTATATGACCCTGGAAACCATCGCCGCTCCGAGCGATAACCCACGCGTCACCTTGTCCCCAGTGTCGGCCGGACAACTCCGGCTTACGCCAGTGAACGCGACGAAAAGCCCGCCCTTGTTCCATTGCCAATGGGCGCGACCGCGAAGGGCAGCCGCCCCACCTTGCACGGGTTCTTACCGGCGAGAGCTGGTATAAGCCAAGGTGCCGGAAATTTTGGCAAAATCGAGGGAGCTATCCGCCACACTCTTTCGGCGCTAGAATGACTTCATCGATCGAGCGGCCTAGCCAAACGAACAGCGCCGTTCTCATCCCGGAGCCTGCACCATGGTCGACTATGAATCACACGATAACCGCCCCAAGGCGTCACGTTACAGCCTGCGCGCCTTTTTTATCAGGGACTGGCCCTACTTCGCCATGCTGGCTCTTGCCATTTTCGGAGTTGCTTACACGAGCATTGCTCAACAGGCAATGACGACCTATTGGATTGCCCTAGCGCCCTTCTTCGCCGTTATCTGTGTGATCACCCGCTGGCGCGACGTCGAGGGCACGGCGCCGCATTGGCAGCTTATCCAAACCGAGGCCCTCCACTGGATTGCGGTTATGCTTGGGATGTCTCTCGTATTGGTGGCGGACGTAAAGCGAATGATGAACGCGGACGCCAGCGCGCTTATGGTGCTGACGTTGTTGGCGCTGGGGACGTTTACGGCCGGCGTCCACGTTGCCGCCTGGCGCATCTGCCTTGTCGGCGCCGTGCTGGCCCTTGCCGTTCCCGCCGTCGCTTGGCTCGAACAAGCGACCCTGCTGCTCCTATTGGTGGCCGTTGTATTACTTGCGATAGTGGTGCTGTTCTTTATGCATAATCGGCAGGAGCGCGGATACTGAACGAGACAGCTTTAGTCTTGTCGTATTCGAAACGCGCCTTACAACTTGCGGTGGCGGCCGGCGGGTTTGTCCCTGTAGGGGCGGGTCTCGCCGGCATGCTCATCGGTCCTGGCATGGTTGACCCCATCGGTGGTGCTTCCATGCCTATGGACAGCCATTACCGTTATCTTTCCGGTTTATTATTGGGCGTCGGGCTTGGGTTCTGGACAACGATTCCGAACATCGAACGCGAAGGCCGCCGTTTCCGGCTGCTGGCGGCGATTGTTGTACTGGGCGGGATTGGCAGACTCTACTCCTTGCTTATTGGTGGCATGCCTGATCGCCCAATGTTGTTTGGCCTAATCATGGAACTTGCCGTCACCCCCTTGCTTGCATTTTGGCAATACCGGCTTGCAACTAGAATGTCTTGAAATACTTCCTTAGGCGGATAATTTTTCTAAGTTTCTTATTGATCACGTCGGCTTGCACGCAAGCGGCATTCACCGCGGCAAATCTTCCTACGCATTTTGAAGATATGAATGTTGTGCATGACATAGCCTATGGAGCTGACCCTTAGCAGAAACTTGATATCTATATTCCTGCGGGTTCTAGGGGTAAAAAATTAGATGTGATCGCATTTTTCTATGGCGGGCGCTGGACCTATGGGGCAAAGGAGGATTACCGGTTTGCAGCTGCGGCTTTCGCGGGCAAGAACTTTATTGTGGTCATCCCTGATTACAAGAAGTATCCTCAAGTTCGCTTTCCAGTTTTTGTCAAAGATGGGGCGAAAGCGCTTGCCTGGATCTATGATAACATCACCGCATATCATGGAAATCCAGAACGGATCCATGTTGCGGGACATTCAGCCGGGGCTCATATAGGTGCATTACTCGCTGCCGATGCACGGAATCTTGCAGACGAAGGAAAAATAGACCGCTCGTTATTCATGATTTTGCCGGTCTCGCCGGTCCCTATGCGTTTATCCCGGACCAGCCCGATCTGGAAGATATATTCGTCCCTCCGAAGAATTATCCGAATATGCAAGTCACCACTTTCATTGACGGTAAACAACCGCCGATGCTACTTTTGTACGGCGACGCAGACACGACGGTTAAATACGCAAATCTTGAAAAGCTTGAGCAACGCATCAAGAAAAAAGGCGGCTGCGTACAATCAAAAATCTACCATGATGTCGATCACACCGGTTTTCTCGGGGCGCTATCCTCGTTTAATTCAAATGATACTCCCGTAATTCAGGACATCGTGAAGTTTTTTGATTCAGGTACCCAGATAACACGGAGTGATCTCATGTGTCCGCCAGTTAAGAAATAAACTTCTTAAGCGGGCTTCGGCCTAAAACTCTGGTTTTTTCCTCAGTATTGCCCTCAGCCAATCCTTCCGCGGGGGAGATGGCTCTTTGAGAGCGGGAGCCGGGGCGGGCGGGTTCGTCGCATCGAGCTGGCTTTCCAGATATTGCCGCGTTGAAAACCGAACGACCACGCCAATCGCGGCGGCGAGCGGCACCGCGATGAGGAGGCCGACGAAGCCGAACAAATAGCCGAATGCCGCAATTGCGAACATCACCCAGACAGGATTGAGGTGGATGCGCGACGCAATGAGATAGGGAGCCAGCGCATAATCCGCGATCGCCTCGCCGGCAACGAAAATTCCCAGCACGACCGGAATTAACGTCCACCCCGGCCAGAACTGGAGCACCGCCACGCATAGCGAGAGCACGAGCCCAGTGAATGTCCCGAGATAGGGAATGAAACTGATGAGACCAGCGGCAAGGCCGATCAGAATTCCGTAGTTAAGACCAATCAGACTCAGCGCCAACGCGTAATAAAGGGCGAGGATGAGGCAGATAGTCCCCTGTCCGTGCACGAACCCGGCGATCGTGTCGTCGATCTCGCCAGCGAGCGCCAACACGGTCTCACGCTGCGTCGCGGGAATCGAACGGTCGATCGCCGCGATCAGCTGTTTCCAATCAATAAGCAAATAGACAGTGACGATTGGGGTCACCGCCAGGAGGGAGAAAATCGATATCAATTCCCGGCTATCCGACCACAACGAGCGCAGAAAGCTGGTGATCCAGCCCGCGGCCATCGACGTGAGCTGGCCCGCCGATTGCTCGGCTTCTCTCAGTCCCTCGCCGATGATATTGCGCAACCACGGGCGGCCCGGATCATTGGCGAGCGCTTGCAATTGTCCAATGTACCCGGGAAACCTTTCGATGAAGGCCGCAACCTCCGTGCCAATGATCGGAGTGGCCAGCATCATCAGAACTCCGACACCGACGATGAACAGACCGACAATCCCAAGCGCGGCAACGGCCCGGTTTACTCCCAACCGCTCGATCCGGTTGACAACTGGGTTGAGCAGATAGGCGAGAGCGATCCCGGCCACGAACGGCAGCAGGATTTCGTGCAACAGCACGACCATCGCGGCACCGGCCGCCAGCGCCGCGATCCAGACCGCGGAGGGCCGCGCCGCGTTCATGAAATAGCATTCTGACAGCAGCAACGTTGCATGTTGGCTTGCCGTGCTTACCGGTCATTGGTGTGACGCGAGGTTTACCCATCGAGCTTAGATGTCAACCTCGAATTCGATCCCGCGAAAAAATGCTTGGCCGGGAAAAAACTCGCCCTTGGGTTATGCACGGTTCTTCCGTTTTGCGCGGATTTCGCGCTACCCTGGCGAATCGCTAGGATCTCTTTGGAGGAATGCAGCCGTCCCCGGATGCAATGGCAATGGCCGGGTGGAGGCGCGGGCCGATTTTCCTCGCGGCCAGACCCGCTCGGCTGGGGACAACCCGGCCGAAGCCAGTTGCAAAAGGCCGCCTCCTTGTGATTCCCTACCCCCGCCGGCCGAAAACGATTTTTGAGTCGCGCGTCAGCAGGTTAGGCCAGCCGCCGGAAATGCGGACGCATTTCCCGATTCCCCCCAAAATCCGTCCGAGACCATGGAATGCCGCCTTTGCAACTGGACCTCGACCGCCCCGAAAATCCGCTGGACATCATCGAGAGAATCGCCGCGCACAATCACTGGTCGTTCGACCGGGACGAAGAGGACGAAATTACGATCTCGATCGCCGGTGGCTGGTCCGAGTACAATATCGCTTTCACCTGGCTCGCCGAGGTGGAGGCCTTGCATGTTGCTTGCACCTTCGACCTCAAAATGCCGGCCGCGCGTCTCATGGAGCTTTCCTCTCTCGTCTCGCTCATCAATGAACAACTTTGGATCGGGCATTTCGACATTTGGCCGAATGACGGAGTGATCATGTTCCGGCATGCCATTTTGCTCGCCGGCGGGGCCGAGCTGAATGGCCATCAATGTCAAACCGTTCTCGCCAGCGCGGTGCGCGCATGCGAACGCTACTACCAGGCTTTTCAATTTGTCGTCTTTGCCGGCCAAACCGGTCCCGAGGCGATCGGCACGGTCATGCTTGAAACCCAAGGCCGGGCCTGAAATGGAAGTGCCGGGGGCGAATCGCTTCAACGCGTCCATCGTGCTTGCTGGAGCGGGCAAGATGGGCGGCGCGATGCTGCGGGCCTGGCTCGGCCGGGGGTACGATCCGCGAAATATCAGCGTCATCGAGCCGCGCCCGTCGCCAGAAATCATTGCGCTCGCGCGGGCCACGGGCTTTGCGCTGGCGGCCCCTTCGCGGCCGTCCGAAATTCTCGTGCTCGCGATGAAGCCGCAGAGTCTCGATGAGGCTGCCGCCGCGCTCGCGCCGTTCGCCGGCCCCGAGATACTGATCGTCTCGATCCTGGCGGGAAAGACCATCGCCAATATAGCGGCGAGGTTTCCGCGCGCGGCGGCAATTGTCCGGGCGATGCCAAATCTTCCGGCCTCTGTCGGACGCGGCATGGCCGTGCTTGCCGCGAGCGCGGCGGCAACGCCTTGCCAACGCGCTGCGGCCGAGGCCCTGCTCGCCGCGGCGGGCGGGGTCGAATGGCTTGCCGGCGAGAATTTGATCGACGCGGCGACCGCCATATCGGGTTCCGGCCCGGCTTACGTCTTTTATCTCGCAGAGGCCTTGGCAAGCGCGGGGGCCGCCCTGGGTCTGCCCGCCGGCATCGCCGCGCGGCTGGCTCGCGCCACGGTCGAAGGCGCCGGCGAATTATTGTTCCAATGCCCAGAAAGCAGCGTGGCGGAACTGCGCGAAAACGTGACGTCGCGCGGCGGAACGACCGCCGCCGCCCTTGAAGTCTTGATGGCGCAAGACGGCCTTATGCCCCTCATCGAGCGCGCGGCGAAGGCGGCGAAGCGGCGTGCCGAGGCGCTTTCCGCATAGGAAAGTTTCATGT
>JBOHJT010000123.1:0-9709 GCA_050728715.1 Methylocella sp. | reverse complement strand
GATCCCGAAGCGCTTGCCGAGAGCGGGGCCGGCTTTGATGCGGCGCATCATCCGCGCCTCGATGGCGCCGGTCCGGCGCTCGATATGCTTCCGCCGCGCCGCGTTCCGCCGCCGCAAGAGCGGCGGCGCCGGAGCCTTGGCGCGGTTCCTCGCGGCCGCGCGGTCCCTGACCAGCGCCTCGCGGGCGACATGCGGCTCCTTGAGCGCGGCCGGCACGGGGCCGCGGACCGGCCGCGCCTCGCGCTCGAGGAGAGCGCCCATGCGGGCGAGCGGCGCGGCGGCGAGGCGATCGGTCTTGGGCCGAGCTTGCCGGTCGCCTCCGCGAAGCGGCGCGCCCGACGGGGGTTGACCTTGACGAGCTTGCCGGCCGGCCTTGGCCAGCGCGCGCTCGAAGGCGCGATGATCGGGGCCGGTTGGCTCGAAGACCACGCGCTCCGCCTCGCCGCCGATCCAGGCGATCAAGGCCCCGTGGCCGGTCCGGTCATTGGCGAACCGGCGGCTTGCGCCGCCGGACATGCGATAAGCGTCGAGAGCGTCTTTCGAAATGTCGATGCCGATGGTGGAAGAGCTCATCTTTTCCGCGCCTCTGCTTGTCGTTCGGGGCTCTCCCCCTTGTATCCGTTCAGGCCGCAAGGAAAAGACGACGGCGATCAAACTCTCGCTCGGCCCGGCATCTCCAACAGATGGCGGCCAGCGGTATCTCGATCCGTCCCTCGCCGCTGACGAGAGGGCTACAACCCTCTCCCAGCGGTTCCTCTTGGCCGCATCGGCACGAAAAGTCATAAGACAGACGCGATCGTTTCGGGTTTGGCTGGTCATCGGCCCTATCGGTTTGCAAAACCCGCGCGGCCTCACGCGGACGCACGCTCGCGCTGCCTGCCGGTCTCGGCAACAACCGCGTGGGTGTCGGGCTGGATGACGCCGCAAGACACGATCAGCTTCACCGCATCGTCCGGAGTGATTGGGACTTCAATTACATCGCGCGAAGGCAGAAAAAAGTAAAATCCTGTTGTCGGGTTGGGAGTGCAGGGCAGAAAAACCGAAATATGTTCCTCGTCTGAAAGATGCCCGGCGATGACCGCGCCAGGCGGCGCACAAATGAACACAAGGGACCATTGGCCTTCGCCCGGGTACTCGATCATCCCCACCTTGCGGAACGTCGCGCCGGATTGCGAAAACACGGTTTCGAAGATCTGTTTTGCGCCTTTATAGATCGAACGGACGATCGGCATCCGGGCGAGCATCGCCTCCCCGAGCCTGATCAAACTCCGGCCGACGAGGTTGGCGGCAAGAAAGCCCAGCAGCGTGAGCCCAAGAAGTGCGAAAACCACGCCGAATCCCGGCAATTGGAACGGTAAAAAATTATCCGGCCAAAACCTCTCCGGGACGAGGCGCTTGACCGAACTGTCGATGGTATCGACGAACCACCAGACGATGTAGGCGGTCGTCGCGAGCGGACCGGCGACAATGACACCGGTCAGGAACCAATTGCGAATGCGCCCGCCTAGGCCAGGGCCTTTGAGGCCGACGGCTGGACCATCGCTTTGCGCAGGAGCGAGTTGATCTGGCGGCATCTTCGTCATTGTTTGCCCCGCAGCAAAAGACCCGTTTATCAGGTCCCGCTACGTCGCGGCGATAAAATTCGCGGCGCCTCGAAATTCCGGCTTAGCCGAAACTCCTTTCACATTTTTGCCTCTTTGGAGACATTTCGCCTAATTTTGCGTGACATTGCCTTTGGCGTGAGCTACGATTTTGGTCTGAGCCGTTCAAGGCCTAAGCCGATATAAGTTCGGCACAGTAGTCCAAGTCTTGGGAGGACGCCTGTTCTATCGCCCCAACGCCACAATGTGGTGTAGTCTTCATAAGGAAGGCTAATGGCAAAGAACAGGTTATGGACAGGACTCATAGGGGCGGAGATACGCAAAGTATCTTCGCCTCTTTTTTGCCCAAACGCCGCTTTCACGGAAAAAGGCCGCGCGCTGGCGCGAGAGCGCTTCAGTCCGGCTTCTTGACGCCGCCGGATTCAGGAGGCGGCGCTGGCGCGGCGCTGGATGGCGGGGCTTGGCCCTGGCCGGATTTCCCCTGAACGGCGCCGCCTTGCGGCTTATCGCGAAGGGTGCCATCCGGCTTATAAAGAGCCTCGGCCTCGTCGCTCATTTCGAGGCACGTCAAGATTTCCACATAGCTTGGCACAGGCACGGCGCCTTGCGCGACGCAGTCCTTGCGGTCGCCTGGCTTAAAATGCGCCCACTCTCGCGCGAGTTCCGCGCGCGCGTCGTTCTCGTCTTTCATACAGCCGCGATAAGCGAGATTCTTGTCGTCGCCCGCATAGGCGCGCGCATCCTGGCATGAACGGGCAACGTCGAAACGCGGCACCCCATTCGGCTTTGCCGATGTCAGATCCGGCAGGACCAGAAGAGCAATCCAAATCAGCCCGGTGACGATCCCTTGCATGCGACTCTCCTCCATGAGCCAGTGTGACCCAGCACGCCGGGCCGCACAAGCACGACCATGGCGGTTGGAGCCGCCCGCCCGGGTCGATTCACTTCGCCGGAATCACGAGTCCAGATGCTTGCCTGAAACCTCCGCGCGCCGTCACCCCTCGTAATGATCGGCAATTAGCCGGTCGAGCAACCGGACGCCGAACCCCGAGCCCCAGCTTTGATTGATCTCGCTTGCCGGGGAACCCATCCCGGTTCCCGCGATATCGAGATGTGCCCATGGCGTGCCGTTGACGAAGCGCTGGAGGAATTGCGCGGCGGTAATCGACCCCGCATGCCGGCCGCCGGTGTTTTTCATGTCGGCGATTTTCGAGTCGAGCATTTTGTCATAGGCCGCCCCGAGCGGCAGTCGCCATAGTTTTTCGCCAGTGGCCTTGCCCGCCGCGATGAGCCGGTCGCCCAGCTCATCGTCATTGGTGAACAGACCGGCGTGCTCCTGGCCGAGCGCGACAAGGATCGCGCCGGTCAGGGTCGCGAGATCGACCATGAATTTTGGTTTGAATTTGTCCTGGACATACCAAAGCAGATCGGCGAGGACGAGACGGCCTTCGGCGTCGGTGTTGATGACTTCGATCGTCTGGCCGGACATGGATTTCACGATGTCGCCCGGACGCTGCGCTTGCGGACCCGGCATGTTTTCGACAAGACCGATGGCACCGAGGACGTCCACATTGGCCTTGCGTTCAGCGAGAGCCAGCATGAGGCCCACGACGCAGGCGGCTCCGGCCATATCGCCCTTCATGTCCTCCATCCCGGCGGCGGGTTTGATCGATATGCCGCCGGTGTCGAAGCATACGCCCTTGCCGACGAAAGCAATCGGCTTCGCCTTGGTCTTGGTCTTGGTCTTGGCGCCGTCCTTCGCGCTTTTCGCGCCGCGCCAGCGCATGATGACGGCGCGGCTGCCGCGGACCGATCCCTGCCCGACCCCGAGTAGAGCACCCATTCCGAGTTCGCGCATGGCGGATTCGTCGAGGACCGTTACCTCGACTCCAAGCTTCTTAAGCACCGCGGCGCGATTGGCGAACTCTTGCGGGTGGAGGATGTTCGCGGGTTCGTTGACAAGCGAGCGGGCGGTCAGCACACCGGCCGCCACGGCTTCCCTGCCTTTGGCTTCGCGGCGGACCGCGGCCGGCTCGTCGACGGCAAGAACAATATCGGCGCGGCCTTCGGTCTCCCCATCTTCGTTCTTCTTGGTCTTGTAGTCGTCGAACCGGTAATCGCGGAGCCGCATCCCAAGCATGAATTCGGCGGCCGCGCGGGCCGGATCCTTGGGGGGGCGGGGCGGATCGAAGGCGACGGTCGCGCTTGCGGCATGACCAAGCTTGCCCACGACAAAGCCGCCGAGGCCGGCGTGGTCGAAGGGCGGCGGCACGTTCTTTTTGATTTGGCCCTCCCCTTCCTCGCCGTCGCCATCGCCACCGGTGCCAACCACGACCAGCCGTTCGACGGCAAGCCCGGCGGGCGCGACGAGATCGAGCGCGGTCAAAGCCTTCCCCTTGAACTTGACGGCGGCGGCCGCCTTCTCGATCAGTGCCTCTCCTCGATCGCCAATGAGGCGCCGAGTCGCCGCGCCGAAAGCGAAATCCTTGCCCATGAAAATGACCAGAGTCCGCGCGTGTCCGGCTTCGCCGCCGGCGTGTTCGCGCGAGGGCGCCAATTGAACCGGCAACGCCGCGAGCGCGGCAAATTCAATTTTCGTTGTTTCGGGCATTTGTTCCTCGGCCAGGGCCGGGCGCGCGTTTGCGCCGGCGCGTTACTCTGTTAGAGCACTTCAAAACCAGTGGTTTGTTCCAGCGGACCCTCGTGGCGTCGCAAAGCCGTTCCTGCACCTGGCCGTTGGGACCATCGGTTCGATCCTAGCATGACGAACCTCCGCCTGGACAAGCAAGCGCGAGTGCTTGCCCCAGCGCTGACTTTCGAATGTTTTGCGGCGGCCGGGGGGCGGCGTGCGTGTCCAAAGGTGATCCAGAACCCGCCTTGGCGTGCGGTCCGGGAAACCCGCCCCAGGTTGGCGCCACAAACTCATGAGCACACCACAAGTTTGGTGCCCGATCCACTTTAACCCTAAATCGGAATCATGTTCGAAAGGCCCTTTTGTCCGCCAAAAAACCGCCACTCCTTATTGTTTGAATTGCTTCCCAAATACGCAAATCCGTGCAAGGGCGGAGCCAAGAAGTACAAAGGAGAAGCGCGCGGGCGCCCAACGACAACGGCAAGCGCATGGGAGGAATTGCCGCCACGCGGCATAACGGCATGCATGGAGAAGTACAGTTTCGAAGCCGGTTTCCAGCAAGATGGCGGACATGACTTTTCATGAAAACAATTGCGATGGAAGTAGTCGCGCGTCCGCCAAACACCGCGCGTGCCTTCCGGAGGGACAGGCGTTGGAAACGTCGGTACCCGTCCGCGCGGCGTTGACGGACGCCGGCTTGGATTTGGTTGCCTTTCCCGGCTCTCGCCGCGCCGAACCCAGCGCTGGATTCACGCGATGATCGGTTGGACGCTAGGCCGTTACCTGTGCGCGCGATTCCTGCAGACCATCGCGGCGGTATTTCTGATGCTATCCGGCATGATCTATGTCGTCGATTTTGTCGAGCTTTTGCGGCGCGCCGGAAACATTCAGGGCGTCTCGGCAGGAGATATTGCCTACCTCTCCTTTCTGCGGGTCCCTTCGGCATCCGAGAAGATCCTGCCGTTTTGCGTGTTGTTCGGCACGATGGCGACGTTTGTTAACCTCACCCGCAAATTGGAACTGCTGGTGGCCAGAGCCGTGGGCGTCTCGGCCTGGGGATTTTTGGTTCCTCCGCTCGCCATCGCCGCGGTGACCGGAATTGCCTCGGTGGTGCTGTTCAATCCGGTCTCCGCAGCTATGAAGCATCGCGCGGACGCGATCGAGACGCGGCTCTTTGGCCGCGACGGCAAGCAGAATTATGACACAAGCCTATGGATCAGGCAAAAAAGCGTCGATGGAGAGGCGTTCATAAGGGCCGGCCAAGTGTCGGCGGACGGCACAAACCTGACTTCCGCCGCCGCTTATGTCTACGATCGCGCCGGGACATTCGAACAAAGAATCGAGGCGCAAACCGGTAAATTCCTGCCCGGTGTCTGGCAATTCGACCATGCGCGGGTCACGGCGCCTGGGGAAGAGAGCTTTGCCGCCGGAACTTATCTTCTCGCCACCAGCCTTTCGCCAGAGGAGGCCGTCCGAGGCCTGATCGCGCCAGATTCCGTGCCGTTTTGGGACTTGCCGTCCTTGCGTGCCGCAGCCGAGACGGCGGGCCTCGACGGAACCCGGTACCGGCTCCAGTTTCACATGCTTCTGGCGAGGCCGCTCCTCTTTGTCGCCATGGTTTTAATCGCGGCGGCATTTTCCTTAAGGTTTTTTCGTTTTGGTGGCATAGGGAAGATGGTTTCCGGTGGCGTGGGCGCAGGGTTCGTGCTTTCTGTGGCGGTAAAATTCGTCGGCGATTTGGGCGGGGCCGGTTGGCTTAGCCCGTTCGCCGCCGCATGGTCCCCGGCCGTCGTCGCGAGCCTGCTCGGCGCGTTCGCCTTGCTGAATCAGGAGGACGGTTGATGGGGCGGCGTTTTTGCCCTGTCAAAGCGATCGCCCCCATCCTTCGGGCGCGGCGTTTTATCCGGCTTTCGCTCGCGCCGGCATTTGCTTTGTCCGGCGCCGCGCTGTTGGCCGGAGCCTTGCCGGCGGCGGCGGAGATACCGTCAGGCCGCGAGACGAAAAATGCTCGAGGCGAAACCGCAAAAATGTTCGTCGAGGCGGACGAACTTCGCTACGATACGGAAAAGAACATTGTTTCGGCCGAGGGCAACGCGAGGATCTATTACAAAGACCAGACGCTCGAGGCCGACCGCGTCGCTTACGATCGCAACACCGGCCGGGTGTATGCCGAAGGCCATGCCAAATTGACCGAACGCGATGGGACGGTGCTGCATGGCGACCGGTTCGACCTGACCGACGATTTCCGCGACGGTTTCATCGAGAGCTTGCGCGCCGATACGCCCGCCAAGCCGTACAAAAACGTGCTCGGCGCCCAACTCCCAGGCGCGCCAGCCGGTACGGATACGACAGGGACCGTCACTGGCACCTACAAAACTTATTTCAGCGCGCCGCGCGCCGAACGCGTCGAAGGCGAGACTACAGTTTTCAATAAGGGCACATACACGACCTGCGAGGCCTGCAAAGGCAATCCGGACAAGCCGCCATTGTGGCGGGTTCGCGCCAAGCGCATCATCCACAAGAACGACGAAAAAATGATCTATTATGAAGATGCTTCGCTCGAATTCATCGGCATACCGATCGCCTATGTGCCGTTCTTTTCTGCGCCGGATCCAAGCGTCACCCGCAAATCGGGGATTCTTTCGCCCTATCTTGTCGATAACTCTCAGCTTGGCGTCGGCGTCGGCATTCCAATCTTCTGGGCGCTCGCGCCGGATTACGACTTGACGTTCACGCCGATCTATTATTCCCAACAAGGATTTTTCGCCAAGACGGAATGGCGGCAGCGGCTGGATAGTGGCGAATATTACGTCCGGGCGACGGGGATCTCCGAGCAAAACCCAGCCGACTTCCCCTTGGCACCCTACGGCTCCGGCAACCAGAGCTTGCGCGGTTCGTTTGAAAGCAAGGGCGAGTTCAATATCGCCGATCAATGGAAGTTTGGCTGGGAATTCACGCTTCTCTCGGACAAATGGTACCTCAACGACTATCACGTGCCGAGCCAGACCCTATCATCCAACTATTTTAGCGAAACGACGTCGACCGTGTATCTCACCGGCCAGGGCGATCGCGGCTATTTCGATCTGCGCGGCTATGCTTTCGAGGGCCTGTCGAGCCACGACTTTCAGCCGCAGCAGCCGCTCGTGCATCCGGTGTGGGACTACAACAAGACCTTCGACATCGACCCCGCCAAGTCTTATGGCATTGGCGGGCAGGCCGAACTCGATTTCAATCTGACCAGTCTTTCGGCGCGTTCGGCGAGCTTCCAGGCGGTCGGGCCGCGGGTGTTGGACAATGCCTTTGGTCTTTATGACATCTGCACCAACTATGTCCCGGGCCGGGCCACCGGCGATTGCCTTCTGCGCGGCCTCGGCGGGGATTACACGCGCGTCACGGCCGAGGCGTCCTGGCAGCGCAAATACATCGATCCGATCGGCGAGGTCTTCACGCCTTTCGCTTTCGCGCGGCTTAACGGCGAATGGCTCGATATCAACACCACGAATTCGTATACGTTCGCGTCGGCCTTTGGCAGCTCGACTTACTTCAACGCTTCGCAGTCGAGTTTTCTCGGCAACAATAACCCGAACTTTTTCGGCGAGTTCATTCCGGGAATGGGGATTGAATATCGTTATCCCTTCCTTGCCAAAACCAGTTTCGCCTCGATGGTCTTCGAACCGATCATACAGATCGTCGCGCGTCCAAATCAGGAAATCGGGTCGAATTCGCTCGTCAACCTCGATGCGCAAAGCCTCGTTTTCGACGATTCCACCTTGTTCGACTGGAGCAAATATTCGGGCTACGACCGGTTCGAGACCGGAACGAGGGCGAACTACGGCGCCCAGTTCACCATGAATTTTAACAACGGCGGCTATGCCAACCTCATCGGCGGACAGTCCTATCAGCTGGCGGGCACCAACTCCTACGCGACACCGGATGCCGCCAATGTTGGATTAAGTTCGGGGCTGGACACGAGGCTCTCAGACTATGTCGGCGCATTTACGATCGCGCCCAATTCGATTTTTTCCTTTATCGCCAAGGCGCGGTTCGATGTCAGTTCGTTGGCGGCAAGGCGCGTCGATCTCATCGCAAACTATAATTTTGGCGCGCTGACCGGCTCCATTCAATTCGCCGATTATGAGGCGCAACCTGTCATCGGCTACGACGTGCGCCGCGAAGGGCTCGGGCTTTCCTCCCGCTATAAGATCAGCGATAATTATTTCGCGCAGGGCAATATTACTTTCGACATGAGCCGCCAATTTTATCCCGCCAGCTTGATTGGCTTCACAAATCCTGGCCCGTTCGCGATCGCGGCCTTTGGGCTGGGCGCGGGCTATCAGGACGAGTGCACGACTTTCTCGGTCAATTACAGCTCGATTTATCAAGACTACGGGAGCGGCTCCTTGACCCGCAACCAAACCGTGCTGCTACAACTGCAATTGCGCACCTTAGGGGAAGCGAAGTTTAGCCAGACCTTTCTCAACACCTCGGCGCTCGACGGTGTGAAATATTGATTTTTCATGCCTTGCTTGTTTGCCACCGCGCGGCCTCAGGTCTGGCGGGAGAGCGGTTGCATTAGCCCGAAAAAGGAGAGAACTGGATCATGGAAACAAAAAACGATGCGCGGTGGCTCCGTCGCGCGCGCGTTGCTTATGTCCGCTTAAGTCTTTGCGTGGCCGTTGCCGCGATCGCCGCTTTCATGGCGCTCGCCGGCGGCCCCGGCTTCGCCCAGGAAATCGTCGCCAGCATCAACGGCGATCCGATCACGAACATCGATATCGACGAGCGGATGAAGATGCTTCGCGTCTTGCGCAAACCGGCGACGCGCGACGCCGCGATCGAAAGCCTCTTTACGGATCGCCTTGAAATCCATGAGGCTGGCAAATTTGGCGTCGACCCCAAAGACAGCGACATTTCGCAACAAATCGTCACGGTCGCGCAGGCCATGAAACTCGCCCCGGATGCCTTGGTCGAGGCACTTCAGCACGCCGGGGTGACGCCCGACCACTTCAAAACTCATTTCCGCGCCGATCTTGCTTTTAATGTCCTGGTGCAAGCCTTGAATAAGGGCGTCGAGGCGAGCGAGGAACAGGTTCGCGCCGAACTCGCCAAGGAGGGTGGCAAGGCGGCCTCCGGAACCGCATATACGGTGCGTCAAATTATTTTCGCGATCCCCCGCTCCGCGACGGTCGCGGCCGTGACGGAGCGCGCCCGCGACGCCGAGCAATTGCGCGCGCGGTTCACCGATTGCGAGAGCGGCCTTCCGCTTGCCCGTGCCATGAACGACGTGACGGTTCGCGATCCCCTGACCAGGACCGCGGTCGAAATCAGCGAGAGCCTCCGCCAATTGCTCGATAAGACGCCGGCTGGGCATCTCACGGAGCCGCAACGCTCAAGCGAGGGACTTGAAATGATCGCGGTGTGCGCCAAAGGCACGGCCAAGGACGATAGCGCGGCGCGGGCCGCGATCGCGCAAAAG
>JBOHJT010000122.1:0-9712 GCA_050728715.1 Methylocella sp. | reverse complement strand
GCGGAATGAATGATGGCGCGCAGCAACAGCCCTTGCATACCGGCGAGAATATGCCGCTTCTTGCCCTTGATCTCCTGAGCGAAGCGCATCAAATGCCCTTGATGCGCGAAGAGCCGCCGAAGGGTTCAGCGCTCTTCACACCCTCATCCTTGTAACTTGGTTGGTGCGGTTGGCGATAGTAGCTGGCCAGCGGTGGCGGACGGGAGACCGGCTCATCCTGGGGCAGAAACGCCCGTGGCTCGGCGGCGTGGTTTCCCGTTTGCCTCCCGAGCGAAGCGCATCAAATGCCCTTGATGCGCGGAGAGTTGGCGAAGGATGGCTGTCAATGATGCAGGCGGCGGGGCTGGCTTCCCCCTCGGCTTTTGCACGAGCACCTGCTTCACATCGGCACAAAGGTCCGCAGCGTCCAAAGTCACAGGGATCAACAAAGCAAGGTCGGAAATTCAGTTGGAAGCCTTTGGCTTCACCTCCCCGCCCATACTTTCTGCTCCGGAAGCCGCGAAGGGACGTTGTCTCGCGTAGTTGTGATTCCCGACAAGTCCAATAATCGCTCCGGAAATGAGAGCCGCTATTCGGGTGCAACATTCGTAGCGCGCGCGGGTATTCCGGTGTCTATTGATTATCGGCCTGCCATCGCCCCGGACAGGATCATCATTATCGACCGCCATCGACAGATTAGTGGTCCGTATAATTTCACGTTCTCGGCGGAACGTCGGAACGTGGAAAACGTGACCTTCATCGAGTCAGCCGAGATTGCGAGCCGGTTCCTGTCGAATTGGAGCGCGCGACGTCGAGGGAGTATACCGATTACAGGCAATGACTACCACCGCTGTCGTAACCAAAAAAGGGAAATCCGCGGCTCTTTTATTTGCCTCCCTATGCGCCGCATCGCAACCCCGATGAGCTGATGGGGAAGCATCCGAAGGCCGGCACCGCGGACCGCATGACCCGCACCAGCAGGGCCGGCTTCCAGCGGACGGTTCGATCGTCCTTGCCTCAGCTGCAAAACGACCCAGGGGGAATTATCTCACTTTAACCAGAAACCCTCGCTCTTTTACGCCGCCTGAATGTTCTCATACTTATAAACTGTTTAATAATCCGTCCTTTGCGGGAACCCGCGGCGCACTCATTGGCAACCCACAAGTGTCCTGTTCAAATACAAAATCACCCATGCTAACGATGGGACCGTGCCCACCTTGAACGAAATCGGGCGCCGGTTCCTCTCGCGAGCGCTGCCCGCAATTTCGCGCAAGCGCCGTCCCGAGGAATAGGCCTTCTTGCTGCTCAGCTGGAGTCGTTTTCATGCGATCTACGATACGCTTTTTGGGTCTGATTGTTTGCTTCCTGTGGCTTTCTCGCGTTGAAGCCGCGACCTGCCGCGATCCGGCGGGGTTCGACGCTTGGCTCGCGGGCTTCAAGAGGGAGGCCGCGGCCAGTGGCATTTCTCCATCGGCGATCGGCGCGCTCGATGGCGTCGCCTACGATCCGGGTATCGTCGCGAAGGATCACGGCCAGCATGTTTTCCGGCAGAGTTTCGAGCAATTCTCGGGCCGCATGGTAAATTCCTACCGTCTTCGCCGGGGCGCGAGCTTGATGAAGCAATACGCCGCGACCTTTGCCCGGATCGAGCAGACCTATGGTGTACCCGCCCCGGTAATCGTCGCGATCTGGGGGCTCGAGACCGATTTCGGCGCGGTTTCCGGCAACACGCCGACATTACGCGCGCTGGCGACGCTTGCCTACGATTGCCGCCGCTCCGACATGTTCCAGACGGAACTCATGGACGCCTTGCGGCTCATTCAGCGCGGCGACCTGTCGCAAAGCGCGCGCGGCGCGTGGGCGGGCGAAGTCGGCCAGACCCAATTCATGCCTTCGTCCTATCTTAAATTCGCGGTCGATTTCGAGGGCAACGGCCGCCGCGACCTCATCCACAGCGTGCCGGACGTTTTGGCCTCGACCGCTAATTTCCTTCGCAGTTATGGCTGGCAGCGGGGCGGCGCCTGGACCCCAGGCTCGGCCAATTTCGCCGTCATCAAGGAATGGAACAAGGCCGACGTCTATGCGCGGACGATCGCCTATTTCGCGACGCGGCTCGCCGGCGGCGAGTAGACGAAGAACCCCGCGAATGCGATCGAAAGGCGCCATACATCCGCTTTTTTTTCTCGCCACACGCGAGACAGGCTCGACGAGAGAATTGCAAACGGCTATGAAGCGGCGTCATGTCAAGCCGCTGGCGGGGGTGAAACACTCGCAAGCAACACTTGACGGCATCCCCGTCGCGTAGGAGAAAATAAGATCTTCGGCTGCGGGGGCCGCCTAAGACAATGCCCGCGGCCGCGCAAGCCGCATTGCATTTTAAAGGGAGGTTTTACCCATGCATCTTGGCAAGCGTTCAATCGCGGAATTTCTCGGTACTTTTTGGCTCGTGTTCGGGGGGTGCGGCAGCGCGGTCATTGCCGCCGCCTATCCTCAACTGGGAATAGGCTTTCTCGGCGTCGCGCTGGCCTTCGGCCTCACCGTGCTGACCATGGCCTATGCGGTCGGACATATTTCCGGCGCTTATTTCAACCCGGCGCTCACGATCGGCGCATGGACCGGAGGGCGGATTCCACTTAGCGATGTCATTCCTTACATCATCTTCCAGGTTGCCGGGGCGATCGCCGCCGCGGCGGTGCTCAAAATCGTGGCGGAAGGCCAACCGGGTTTTGTGCTCGGAGGTTTCGCCTCGAACGGCTTCGGCGATTTGAGTCCCGGCCATTACAATCTTCTTTCCTGCGCCATCGCGGAGATCGTTCTGACCTTCTTTTTTATGCTGGTCGTTCTGGGGGCAACATCGGCGGGGGCGCCGGCGGGCTTCGCGCCGCTCGCGATCGGCCTGACCTTGACCCTCATTCTCCTCATAGCCCTTCCGGTCACCAACGCCTCGGTCAATCCCGCCCGCAGCACCGGCCCGGCGATCTTCGCGGGCAAAGCCTATGTCGATCAGCTTTGGCTCTTTTGGGCCGCGCCGATCGCCGGCGCCGTGGTGGCCGGTATCGTTGGCAGGGCCTTATTCCGCAAGCCCGATTAGTGCCGCGAAAGGTTTGGCCGCACCATCGACCGGCGCGCCGGGGCGCTCGCGCGGGTTCCGCGGGCCACCCCCGGCAATTCTAAGGGCGCGTTGGGGGATAGTTGAATCGGGTTGCCAGGGGAGGATTTTCGACCGCTATAAAGCGGCGTAAAGTGCCGAGATGATCGATGAAGTGTCTTGGCAAACGCGCGGCGCGGCGATGTCGCCGCCTCTCGATGAACGGCGGCGGCGGACGCCAAGGCGGCTGGTTATGGCGGCGTCGGGGCGGTGCCGCGGCCCGCACATCGGCATATCGGACGATCTGGCGATATATCGGTGGCATCTTCACTGTAATCCCGGTTCTGCGGTCATATCTGATGCGCCGGCTATTCGAACGGCTATCATGGCGAGGGATTTGACCGCCGGAACCCTTCCAATGACTACCCGCCTCGATATGGATCGGATCGCCAGCTTGCTCGAGCAGGCTCGCGGTATCGCGATCGAATATCACTGCCTGACAGGAAAGCCGCCGGGCATCACCGGGGAGGCCGGGGAGCACGAGGCCGGCTACGGCGCCGTCGGCCCTAACGGGCGGCGCCTCCGGATCAAATCTCGTTCCATCCCCCGCGCGAAGAGGCTGGTGGGACAGCGTCTCGGGGCTATCGATTTGGACAAGTTTTGTGACGCGGTCTTGTGACGCGGTCTTCTTCTGACGGATGAGGAGTTTATGCCGGCCTACGAGGCGGCGGCGATCGCGGCGGAGCTGCCGCGGCCGGGCAGTTAGGCGCGGAACGAGCGTGGTGCTCTTGCGCTTGCCAATTTTCGGGCAATCGGCCGGCCGGTCTGGCCTAATTGCGAACTACCCTGCCGGTATCGCGGAAACACCGCAGGAGGCTTCTGTCACCCGGCGATCCGATAGACCCGGCCGCGTCCCTCGATTTTCTCGGAGATCACGTGCAGGTTTAGTTTCTACTTGAGCGCCCCGGCGATGGCGGCGCGGACGGTGTGCGCCTGCCGGCCGAATTTTTCGGCGATCTCCTCGATGCTGCAAGCCCGGCCGCCCGCTTGCTGTCGACGCGGGTCTCGCGCGCTGGGTGTTCCGTCTTCCCGTTTCCCGTCGACGCCGCGTCGGGCTTGAGGCCGACGCCGGAAAGGGCGGCGGCGCCGGGCGTCACAGCCTCAATGCCGGCGGCGGCCAGAATGTCGCGCACCGAAAGCCGATGCGTCCATACGGGCGCCGCTCCTCGCCGTAGTCAAGCGATTAAATAGATGATTTTACTGTATTTTATTCCCGTGCGAGCGGACTTGGAGGTCTGTCATGGCGGGGCGCAAGCCGTTGCCCGCTCACCTCAAGCTGGTCAAGGGGACCGCCCGGCCGCATCGCCTGAACAAGGGCGAGCCGAAACCCGCCGTCGCGGTGCCCCAACCTCCGGCACATCTCGACGAGCGGGCAACGGCCAAGTTCGCCGCCATGGCTGAGATGCTGGCCCGGCACGAGGTGATGACCGAGCTCGATGCCGGGGCGCTCGCCCCCTACGCGGTGGTGTGGTGCCGCTGGATCGAGGGGCCGAGGCTGAGGTCAAGCGTCGCGGCCGTGTGGTCAAGACCGGGGGCGGCAACATCATCCAGATCCGTTTCTGGCCGTCGTCAACATGTGCCTCGCACAGATGGCGCGGATCGAAGGCGAATTCCGGCCGGCGCCGTCGAGCCGCTCGCGCATCCGCATGGCCGAACCCGCCTAAACCGTCGATCCCTTCGAGGAATTCTAAGCCGTGGCAAGGACGCATAAAGCCACGACCCCGGCCTGTCCGGTCGAGGTTTACGCGCGTGCCGTGGCCGAGGGTCGCCGACGGCCGGCTGGTGAATCTCGGCTGCCCGGCGGCATCTCGCCAATTTGGTTTCGGCCAAGCGCCGTGGGCTCGTCTGGGATGTAGCTGCCGCTCGCCACGCCATCGACTTCTTCGGGCATCTGCGTCATTCGACGGGCGAATGGGCGCACGAACCGTTCGACCTCCAACCCTGGCAGGGCTTCGTCATCGGCGCGCTCTTCGGCTGGAAGCGCGCGGACGGTCTGCGGCGATTTCGCACCGCCTATGTCGAGGTGGCGCGGAAAAACGGTAAGTGGGTGATGCTGGCTGGTGCCGCGCTCTATGCGCTCGTCGCCAATAGCGTTGATCTGTTCTGGTGTGAACTCTTCCGGTTTTGCTTTGAGCTTGAAGCTATAAGTTTGAGCCGACCGTGGCGAGTTGCAAAATTCCATTGAGTATGGATCACCTTGTTGCGACGTTCTAGAAGTCGCTAAACCTCGGATGATACCGAATCTAATTCGGTTCGCGGATTGTGTGGTAGCTCGTTTGCTTCTGCTGGAAGAGGAAACGCGGCCAATAGTGTTTCAAGCCTATGCGCGGCAGTCATTGTAGCGCCAATGATGGAATCGACTCTCATCAGGCGCCACGCGATCCATTGGAGATATGCCTCTACAACTGACCACATTGCGGCAACATGACCAATGGCGTAATAATGCTCATCTGATACTGGATGAGTAATGTATCCTGCCGGGCGTGGTCCAAGCATGGCGCGATCTCCGAAGAAAGCAGAGGATTCCGAAATTGATCTTGTTCCCAATGCTTGGGAGCGATTCGAGCGCGCCGTCGATACGGTGATCAAGAGCAGGCCGATACATCGGCCGGCGAAAGAGCGGCCAGCTTCGAAGGGCCGCGTGCGCAAGGGGAAATCGCGGACCTAGGCGGTAGCCGACGTTGTGCGGCGGCGGTGACGGCGTAGCTGTCGCGTTCGCCATTTGTTGTATTATTCCTATCCCAAATGCTAGCACAGCATTTTACGCACCCTCTGCTTAAGAGCCTGACTCAAAAGACAACTAACGCGCGAGTCGTCTGATTGCGATCTGGATTGAGGCGAGAGAGTCGAAGGCGTGAAGCGTGGCGGCGAGATTTTCCCAATCCTTGGCGAGGCGGCGATTGCGCCCGAACCATGCGAAGGTTCTCTCGACAACCCAGCGGCGCGGCAGCAAGACGAAACCCTTCCTGTCGTCGCTGCGCTTGACGATCTCGATGCGCAGCGATGGAACCTTGGCGACCGCCGCGTTGACTTGATGGGCGTTGTATCCGCTGTCCGCCCACACGAGTTCGAGCCGGGGAAAGCTGTTGCGGACTTTGTCGAGCAAAAGCGCCGCTCCTCTTGAGCGAAGCGCATCAAATGCCCTTGATGCGCGGAGAGTTGTCGAAGGGGTCATAAAGCTCCTTGAACCGGTAGAAGCTGTCACGAAAATACCCAAGCATTTTGCAGGCCTGGCTCACGTTGCCGAGCTGCTTGGCCAACTGAAGCCAAACCAACCTTGGCCCGAATAATCTTTTGGTCCTTGGTCATCTTCGGCGTCCTCCTTAAACCGCCGGGGCCGGGCGCTCGTGACCCTGACCGCTCCGCGCCCGGCCCCGGCTCGCGCTTCGGCTCGATGACACCAAATGTCCGACCAAATTACAACTAGCACACGTAACCATCACCTTCTTCGGCCCGGCCGTATTACGAGTCGAGACAAACGGCATTGCCGCGAACGATCCCGCCTCTATTCGCTGGATGCGGCTCAGCCGTTGGCGCTCGCCGCTCGCGCTCGGGGAAAACGTCTCGCTTCTCGGCGCCGCGGTCGGCCTAACCCGCTCGCTCTGACCGCCCAACCTTGGCGGACCAGGTTTTGCGCCTGCAAAAGTACCAGAATGTCGCTCGGTTGTGTACGAAATGGAGCACGCCCGGCGGGGCAGGGTTCAATTGTCTTTCTCGCCCGTGATGTCTCTTAAGGGTCAATCGCTACCGACGCGGCCGGTGTCGGCAGGCATCTCACGTCGCAAGTTGCTTAAAAGCTGACGTGAGTTTAAAGCTTTCGGGTGCGCAGTGCATGCTGCTGATCCTCAGTGAACTCAGGAGGTTGGCCATGCAAGATCACGAAAACGCAATCCCAACCGTGCCCCAGCGCGCGCTTTGGAACAAAGGCAAACTCATTTGGGCAAAGCCGCTGCTTCGCCCAAAGCCCGTCTGGTCAATCCGGACCAAGCTGAAGATCGAGGTGCGAACTCGCGATTTGACGATGTTCAACTTGGCCATCGATAGCAAGCTGTGCGGCTGCGATGTCGTCTCCCTCAGGGTCGAGGACATGAAAAAGTGCGGCTCCCAAAATCCGATCATTGCCCTGGACGCCGCCTTGTCCTGCGCCTATCTCGACGCTGAGATCGACCGTCGATGCTTGGCGAAATGCGCGATGCGTGGTGCAGGGCCCGCACCGGCGCGCCCATCGTCCTAAGCGAGGATCAACATGAACCGTCCCCTCTCCCGCCTCGCCACGCGCGCCGCCTATGGCGCGCGCCAGCTGCCGCGCATCGCCTGGTATCTGGGTCACGGCCTCGCCATGACCCGGATCGCTCGGCGGGCGCGCGAGAGCGGGAGCGCGCGGCCTCGCCCCCATACCGACGCGCCAATTCCGGACCGCAAACGATTCTTCGCGGACATGGGTGCTCTTTGGCAGCAAGACCTCGCAAATGTCGAAGCGGGCGTCTATCCCCTGCCCGCGGATCATGACGGCTCATTGAAAATGCTTCTCCACCGATCGCGGCTCTTCTTCGAGGATCTTCCCGCCATCCACCGCCGCCGGGAAAGGGGCGACCACAGTGAAGTACTGTCCGACGAGACGCGCGGGAAGCGTCCCCGCTACTATCTCCAGAATTTCCATTTCCAGTCGGGCGGATGGATGACGGACGAGTCAGCCCAGCGGTACGATACGCAGGTCGAAGTGCTCTTCAGCGGCGCCGCGAACGCCACGCGGCGTCAGGCGCTGCCGCCGCTCCATGAGGTCTTCGCCGGGCGCGACCAACGCCGGTTGAGTCTTCTCGACGTTGGCTGCGGGACCGGCCGCTTTCTCGATTTCGTCAAACAGACCTGGCCCCGGTTGCCAGCCCTCGGCCTCGATCTTTCCGAGGCCTATGCGAAGGAGGCCAAGCGTCATTTACAGCGTTGGTCGCGAACCGGCCTGATGGTGGGCAACGCGGAATCGATTCCGCTGCCGGACGAGAGCCAGGACGCGGTAACGAGCATCTTCATGTTCCATGAACTGCCGCCCAAAGTGCGCCGCATCGTCCTCAGTGAATTCGCGCGCGTGTTGAAGCCCAAGGGGCGCCTCGTCCTCGTCGATTCGCTCCAGAAGGGCGATAAGCCAGATTATGATGGCCTCCTCGAGCTCTTCCCCCAGAGCTTTCACGAGCCGTACTATACGAGTTATATTGAGGAGGACTTCGGTGCGATCGGTAGAACTTTCGGTCTGACGCACACCCGCGACATTAACGCCTTCGTTTCGAAGGTGATGGTGTTCGATAAGCCGGTATGATGAACGGCAGCTTTGGCGAGAAAAGTGGGTTGTGATCTACGAGGTGACAACGTCCCGGATGGAAGCCAGCGCGACATCGCATTATTGGGCGCGCGAACTGAGCGCTATTGGCCCATCGACCATCGGGCACGGAATCTTCACTCGGCTCACACTCAACGCGCCGGGAAGCGGCCTTCGGCGGTAGCGCGCGCGACTACCTTGCCGCTCCTGTCTAAAGCCTCGATTGTCCAGACGTAGCGATGAATCGTGCCGGCCGGCGGGCAAGGCCCTATGTAATCAATAGCGCCCTCCGGAACGCGTCCGCTGCCGTCGTAAGGAACGGTGCTGCCGCCGTGCTGAAAGTTTGGCGCGTCCTTATCGTTCATCATGAAGCGCAGGCTTTCCGTTCCCTTTGGTGCATCGTGGATTGTGAAGGCAGGCGAAGTTCTGCCACAGGCTCTGATCCCCAACCATAAGAAGCGTGCGCTGAAAGCCGGCGCTTCGTGCATTGAAGTGAGCACAAGCACGGCGGCGAACCCAAGAGCCTGAGGCAACTGGCGCACCTTCGACCCTTTTCCAACGGAGGTGGATGGCTGCGATTACAGCACTGTCATGCCTGGACGGCGCCCGCTGATCAAGGGTTATTTTGCGGCGTTGCGTTGTTTGATCGTGGGTGCGGTCATGTCTTCGGCGTGTTGATGCGGGTCATGACGCCCGTTGGCCTTGATGTTGTCCGCTGATCCCTTGCCCTAATCACGTTTTCGCACTTGACTATGTAGATAATGTCATGGGCTTTGGGATCAATCCGCGCTATTCGCATCACCTCTTGGTCATCCTCGATTGTTTTGCAGCCCTTGGCCGCTGACGATGTCGGCGGTCGTTACGCCGGGGCTGCGCTTTAGGTTGTCTTGCCGCGCATGGTCGCGAAGGCGATGCGCGTCATTTTATTGGCGAGCACTTCGTGCGGCTTGCGATAATAGGGGACCGCATGCGCGCCCACGAAGAGCAATTCCCGCAAAAATCGATTGCCCAACTTTGTATTAGTTGATATTTGATCGGACATTTGGTGGCATAAGGCCGAAGCGAGAGCCGAGGCCGGGCGCTGAGCTGGTCGGGATTGCGGAGAGCCCTGCCTCGGCGTTTTACGAGGACGCCGACGATGACGAAAGACCAGCATGGCGCCCCGTTACGGGCGCTGTGAAAGAGGCAAGAGACTCGTCGCACACGTGCCTTTCGGCCACTGGAAGACGACGACTTTTCTGGCCGCGCTGCGCCACGGTGGGGTGACCGCTCCC
>JBOHJT010000121.1:0-9719 GCA_050728715.1 Methylocella sp. | reverse complement strand
GGCCGCGCCCGGCAGGACCGCCGAATGACCCGGCAGAAGCAGCACATCGTCAAAAGTGAGCGCTTCGTCGAGCGCGGGTCGCGTGATCAAAGCCAATGCCAACTCCGTAATTTGCCTCGCGGCGGCGAATTCGACGATCATAAGGGAATGGGTGGCAAACCGGCGCCTCAGCCGCCTCCGTCCTATTCCACCATCACGCCTTGCAGAGCCTGCGGTAGTAAGGGCCGCGCGGTCCGCCTGCCCCACTGCCTGTGCTGTCCAAGCAAATGGCCGATTATGAGCTTTGCGTAGATGCCTGGGCCGCTGGAATAGATCCGCCAGCCGCCTTCGACGCCGGCCGTGCCTGCTTTGACCTGCCAATATTCGGCGGCCGCGGCATAACGGTCGGGAAACGCCGCGTCGCTGCTGCTGAAATAGGCGTTACGCTGCCGGGGCAGAGCCTGCGCGAGGCGGTCCGTCACGGCGATCGAATTTGCAAGCTCGAGCGCTTCCCAGAGCGCTTCGGCTTCGCCAAGGACCGCCATTGCCTCGGCGTAGCGAAGATGCGCATGAACATACATGAGGCCGATTTCGCGTCCGAAGAAAGAAGACGATTCCGCCCGCTGGAACATGATTTGCGGGCCACCGCGATAGCCGACCGGCCGGTCGATCAGCCGGGCGCCGTCGGGGAAGAGCAGATGCTCGCGGATGAGCCGCAGATGGTGCGCCGTCTGTTGCTGTGTGAACAGTCCGCCAATGATGCTCTGGGTCATCGGCAGCAGCGAATATTTCAGGCCAGTGCGCGTGTCGCTCGGGTGAAGCAGCAACTCCGGCGGTCCGCCATTCGGCTCGAACAGTCCATAGCCGGCGACCGTGCCGTCGCGCAGGAGACAGCGGTTGAAGTCGAGGCGCATCCCGCTTGCAAATTGGCTTGGCGCGTCAGCCTCGGCGGCTCGACCGGCCCGGCGCAGCACTTCTGCGTAGCGGTTGAGCTGTTGAAAAAGCAATGCAACCGTCCAGCTGCTGACCATCCAGTCATGCATCTTGGGATCGACGGGCTGGAGCGAATCGTTCCAGTCGCCGTGGCCATAGCGAATAAGATGGGTGCCGGGGATGAAGCGCTCGCGCACGGTCGCAAGCAATTTCTCGACATGGACGGCGACGCTATCCTTATGCGGCGTCGGTTCGAAAGTGTCCTGGCGCCGCCATGCGACCTTCTCGTCGAGGAAGCCTAGGTCGCCCGTCGCCTCGATATAGTCGTTGAGCGCCTTGAGCGGCCAGACGATGACGTCCCCGTGGCTGACCTTATCCTGGATGCTCGAATAGGGCTCAAGCATGAACCATTGCGGCCAGTCACCCTGCTCCTCGTATTGTTGGGCGAAGACGATGCGCAAAATCTCCTTGACCGGTTCGTCGTGTTCCAACGCCAGCAAGAACTCCACCGGCCCCTGGCAGACATCGCGCGTGCCCCAGGCGGCGCCGGTATATTGTTCGAGCCCATGCGGCACGGTCAGATGGATCATCGCGTTGTGCGCGAGCCACGGGAACAGCGTGTCGAGAGCGGCGCCTTCCGTGGCACCCCCCTTGATTCGGAGGTTGCGTGTGACGCGTCCCCAGAAGCGCCGCGCGGACAGAAGCAAGCTCGCGTCTTCGACGCCATGTTGAAATTTGGCGGCAAGCCGTTCCGCCGCTTCGGCATCGGTCATCGAACCAACGACCGCGAAACTGAAATCGCGCACCGGCCGCGTGCGGAGGGCGAAATAAGCTCCGCCGCGAGGCTGCCCATCGTCGTAGAGCAACTCGTCGCCGCCAATCGCTGCAACCGCGCCGGGTGTGCTGGTGACAAGATGATAAACCGCGTGGGGGTAGTGCTGGCCCCAAAGCCAGTTTGGGTCGGGCCGGAATGAAAAGCGTTTGGAGTTGGGCTCAACCTCGATAAGACCGGCGCAATCGAGCTCGCGCTCGCCCAACACCAAGTGTCCGAAGACGAGGAACTTGCATGGCTCGCCGTCGACGGTGACGCGCCATTGCATCGCCGGGTCCTCGCCCGAGGCGATGACGCGGACGGTGATCGTGCGCACGCCGAAACAATAGATCCAGCGGCAGTCGGAGAGGCCGATCTCGAACGCCGACGGAACCGTAAGCAGCCGCCAGCCGTCGCCGGTGTCGATTAGCACCCGCAACCCGCTGGCGCGCGTAATGTTGTAAGGGTCGCGCGAGACGGAAAAAAGTTTGTGAAACGACGTGTTGCCGATCGTCAGCTGGGCGGCGAACACGCCGTGCATCCAGCAGGTGGCGCAAAGAGTTGCGTCATCGGGCAGCATCATTTGGCCCGACCGCAGCAGGGTGCCGTGGCGGCGGGTCACGAGCCGCTCCTTGTCCCTGAGCACGACATGGCGGTTGTGCGGCGGATCAGGGGTGAAGAAGGAGAGGAGGTTTTTTTCCGATCGCTCCTCGTGGAGCCGGTCCGGGTAGCGTCGCGCGAGGTCCTCTGCATCGATCGGTTCGGCCGCCACCGAAGGGGCATCCTGCACCAGGCCTCGGACCGGGGCGGCGAGAGCGACGTCCGCGCGGTCTTGATCATGCCACGCCACCGCATCGATCTGTGCGAGGTCGCTATCGTTCGAGGCCCCAGCGTGGTTTTGATCATAGAGGCCGAAGAACTGCCATGCCGCGCGGGCGCCCGGCGGCAGAATGGCGGGAGAAGACTGGATCGCGGCACACGCAAACTCATGCTGGAGGCGCTTGCTTGGCAGGCTCGTGCCGAACGCGAAGCCGAACGCATCGCGGTCGCGAAAGGTTGGGCCGAACAGCTGCATCCCGTCGGTCGCAAAGCCGCTCGCGCCGTCGAGGCATCCATGGACAACCCACGGATTCCGCCCGCCCTGTGGCAAGTTCTGGCGGCTCATGACGACCGGCCCGTAACGCGGGTGGCAGGCGATGTGATGGTCGATATATTGCGAGGCGTAGGCCTCATTGTTCATCAAGAAACCACGGTCTCCGAGCCCAATGTCCTGAATAAGAGTCGCATCAATGGTCCGGGCGGCTTCGCCAATATTCGTCACTTCCAGGCACCACAGCCAAGCGGCGTCCAGCGGGTGCAGCGAGAGGGTCACGCGGTGGCGGAGTCCGCTCGTCTCGCCTTCCCAAACAAAACGGTCGCCGGCGGCGCCGAACCGGCCCTTGGCGCCAGGCCCGGCGGCGGCCGCGATTGAGATGGGCGCCGCCCCGCCAATGCGCAGATACAGCCGGTCGATGCCGCCATCGACCGGCGATCCAAGCAATTGATTGATCATCGTCGTCGCGTCTTCGCGCCGATGTTCGAACGCGAAGATGCAGCCGTTTGGGAGAACGCTAATCGACAAGCCCGCGCGGTTCTCGATCCGACAGAGGCCGAGATCACTTTCGCGCGGCGTCTTCCAACGTCGCTTGCCCGAGGCCACCATCCTGCTTCCCTATTAGGGTCCAGCTCCGCTGGGCCTCTCCCATTACGCAATTTAATGCGGCAAATCGAGCCTCGATGTACCGGGCAAACTCAAAATGAAGTTCTCTCCGGCGAGTCCCGCCGGCGTCCAGCAACCGGGGGGACAACCGTTGGACATCACCTGTTGGGCGAGGGCCAAGGCGCTGAAAACAGTTAGGGAATAGCCGTTCAACGTGACGATGCGGATCGCCTGGCTCCGGCCGCGGGCATCCTTTGCTTCGCCCCACACCCAGCTTGGACTCGCATCGCGTGTCGAAACGTCCGGCCCTCTTACATCTTTCTCGATCTTCTTGATGAGCCAACTTTGCAGACGGGGTGATTGAAGGACGGGTCCGAAAGCAAGGGTCAATCGCGCGATCGCCAGCGACACCGGCGAAATTGGCGTGAAGACGGTGATGTCTGGAATACCCGTGGTGTAAAATGCCGAGGCGACATCGCCCCATGGAATGGGCATCGCCAGCTTTGCGCCGCGGCCAAAATCGATGCGGCGCGATCCCCGGCCAAGCGGACAATCGACAATCCGGCCGGCGCGGCGAATTTTGCCGCTTTTGCCTAATCCTTCGACGAGTGTCTTGGCGGTGCCCGCCGACACCCGCCGGCCGGATACCTCGAATCCGAGCGCGAGTTCAGTCGCTTCCGGTAATGCTTTTTTGAGCATCAGGGCTATGCAGTCAGTCGGCACCACGTCGAAGCCGGCGCCCGGGCATAGGACCACCCCGGCCGCTTTAGCCTCGGCGTCGAAGCGATGCGCGCCTTCGAGCACGTCGATTTCACCCGTTATATCCAGATAATGTGCCTTGGCGGCGATACACCCCCGCATCAAGGCATCGGCGGTCTTCGAGAAAGGCCCCGCGCAATTCAACAAGAGGCGGACGCCACGCAGCGCCTCCGCGATCGTGGTCGGCGCTTCGAGATGAAAAGCCTTCGATGGGAGGGTTAGTTTGCTGGCCAACGCGACGATCTTCGCCACGCTTCTGCCAGCCAGAACAGGGGTCGCGCCCTGCCGTTTCGCCTCGCGCGCGATCAATTCTCCCGTGTAGCCGTTGGCGCCGTAGATCATCCATTCCATGATCATCTCCTGTTTCGATAGGATCAGGTCACAACCAGCGGCCCTCGTTAACAGCGCTGCCTTTTCCGCGTAGTCTCGAACATCGTGGACAATCGTCCGCTTCCCTCCCATCTGAGATTTCGAGCCCAGCGCATCGTCCCTACTTTTCGAAGCTTGAAGAGAGCCGCCCCATGCACACGATCATCGAGCCATTCCGCATCAAGATGACCGAAGCGTTGCCGATCACCACGCGGGGCCAGCGCGATGCCTGGCTGGCATCCGCGCACAACAATGTTTTTTTGCTCGATGCGGAAGCTATCACAATCGACCTTCTAACCGACAGCGGCACGGGCGCGATGTCGGCGCGGCAATGGGCCGCGCTGATGCTCGGAGATGAAAGCTATGCCGGAAGCACATCCTGGCATCGCTTCGAAAACACGGTGCGCGACATCACTGGTTTCAAGCACATTTTCCCGGTCCATCAGGGCAGGGCGGCCGAGCGCATTCTTGCCGTCACGCGCCTGAAGCCCGGCGCGATCGTCCCCAACAATAGCCATTTCGACACCACCCGCGCCAATATCGAATTTGTAGGAGCGGGGGCCGTGGATTTGCTGACGCCGGAGGGTCAGGACATTTATTCCGAAACGCGGTTCAAGGGGAATATGGATACCGGCAAACTCGCGCATATCATCGAGACCAAAGGCGCGGCAAATATTCCCTTCTGCATGATTACAGTGACCGACAACGCGGGCGGTGGCCAGCCCGTGTCAATGAAAAATATTAAAGCGGTCAAGGAAATACTGAATAAATATCACATCCCTCTGGTAATCGACGCCTGCCGCTTTGCCGAAAATTCCTATTTTATCAAGGAATATGAGCCGGGTTTCGCGGACCGGAGCCTCCTGGAAATCGCACAGGAAATGTTCGCGCTCGCCGACGCCGCCACGATGAGCGCCAAGAAGGACGGTTTGGCGAATATCGGCGGTTTTTTTGGCTGCAACGATGACGAGTGGGCCGAGGATTTTTGCAACATGCTTATCCTCACGGAAGGCTTCCCGACCTATGGCGGGCTTGCGGGACGCGATCTGGAGGCCATTGCGGTCGGGCTCAAGGAGGCATTGGAATACGACTATCAGCGCTACCGCCACGCGACCGTGGAATATATGGCGAGCCGCCTTATCAAGCGCGATATTCCGATCGTGCGTCCGGCTGGCGGCCACGCCGTTTTTGTCGACGCGGCGGCGTTCTGCCCGCGTTTGAAGCAAAGCGATTATCCCGGCATCGGGCTCGTCAACGCGCTTTACCTCGAAGGCGGCATTCGCGCCGTGGAACTCGGCAGCGTGATGTTTGGCCGCCCACTGCCTGGCGGGAAGGACGAAATCCCGGCCTCGCGCGAATTAGTCCGGCTCGCGTTTCCGCGCCGCGTCTACACCCAAAGTCATTTCGACTACGTCATCGAAGTGCTGGATCTCGTCTGGCGGCGGCGCGACGCGATCGCTCCTTACAGGATCACAAAACAGGCACCGTTTTTGCGCCACTTCACGGCGCATTTCGCGCAAGGCGCGAACGCCGGTGCGGCCAGCTTTTTGCCTTAGCTACGGAGCTGGATCGGGAGGCTCACGGCCAGCTTGGCCATTGCGGCAACGACCTGACAATGGGATTGGCCTGCCAGGTCCGGACCGGGGCTGGCGCGCGCCTCGCGGGCGAGTAGGCGAGGGCGTTGTGAGGTTTCCGGCGCCACAACGCGTAGGCCATGCCGGTGCCACGCCACCGCCTATGGAGCCTGGCATAATAGATCGAGCGTGGCGGCACCCCCGAGATGGTGATCTTGGCGCCCTCCGTTTGCACCATGTGGAAAAGGCGCGCGGCATTGCCCGGCGCGAGACGAATGCAGCCATGTGAGACGGGCCGGCCGAGCGACGCCGTCTCATAAGTGCCATGGATCGCATAGCCCCCGGCGAAAAAGATGGAATAAGGCATCGGCGACATGTGATATTTGTGCGAATAATGCATGCGCAGCAATTGATAGGGCCGGTAAGTCCCGCGCGGCGTCCGGTAGCCTGAACGTGCCGTGGAAACCCGCCAGTCATAGCTGCCGCTCTCCGAGCGCACATGCATGGTCTGCGAGCTGAGATCGATATCGATCAGCACGGATGCATTGGCTTCCGGCCGGGAGAAAATGCCGCAACACAAAACGCAAGCACCTAGGATGGCCCGCATGACAGGCTCCTTTGGGAAGCTGGCGAGGCCAGCTCCGGAAGGACTTTCATTTCGCAAGTCTCATGTAAATCGCAAAGTTTTAGTAAGGTTTACGAAACGTATTGCCTGTGTTGCGGCGAACAAGAATGTTAGCCGTGCGTCGCGGTTCATTTCAAGCGCGGCGAGGGCCGCGGCGAAATCACCTATCGAGCGCCTTTTAGGCGCGGGATTGGGATCGGCACCGCGAGGCTCCTCACAAGGGGATAGAATGGCGGCCCTTCGCCAGGCTCGTGGCGATGGCGAGAAGCGGATACGCTCCTCGGCCCCGCCCGCCCCGGTCGCGCACCCGGTGATGCTCCAATTCTAGGCTCCGCGTCCCTGGCGCGGGTTGACGGACGTGCGCCGAAACGGGCACATGGCAGCCGCCTGCTCGCCTTGCGCGTCATGGCGGGAGCGCCCGGAGCAAAACGAGACAATGCCCAAGATCAATGGAAATCAGATCACGCCGGGCACCGTCGTCGAGCATGATGGCGGCCTCTGGGTCGCCGTGAGGACCAATGCGGTAAAACCCGGCAAGGGTGGGGCGTTCAACCAGGTGGAACCGAAAAATCTCATCGACGCGCGCAAACTCAACGAACGCTTCCACGCAGGCGAGACGGTCGAGACGATCGATCTCGAACTCAAGGATTTCAGTTTTCTTCATGGCCGGGGCGACATGCTCATCTTCATGGATCTCGAAACCTATGGCCAAGTCGAGCTTACCACGGATTGGAGATCGGGCTGCTTTTCCTCAAGACGGCATGAAGGTCACTTTGCAAATGCGCGGCAGCCGCCCGGTCGGCATCGGGCTTCCCCCTATGTTACCTTGCAGATCGTCGAAGCCGATTCCGCCGCGCGCGGCCAAGCGGCCGCCTCTTCCTGCAAGCCGGCGGTGCGCGAAAACGGTCTGCGCGTCCTCGTGCCGCCGTTTGTCGGCGGCGGCGAAGGGATCGTCGCCGCTACGGGCGAAGTCACTTATATGCGGCTATATGCGGCGGGCGGATTAGACGGGCAGGTTACGGCGATACCATGATCAGATCCGCGCTGATGAACGTGATGACCGCCGCCGCTCTCAAGGCGGGGCGTGGCTTGAAGCGCGATTTTGGCGAGGTGGAAAACCTGCAAGTCTCGGTGAAGGGACCGGGGGATTTCGTGTCCGCCGCGGATCGCAAGGCGGAAAAAATTCTCCACGAGGAATTAGCAAAGGCACGGCCGGGTTACGGCTTCCTCCTCGAGGAAAGCGGCCGGATCGACGGCACCGACAAAAGCCATTCCTGGTTCATCGACCCGCTCGACGGGACGACCAATTTCCTGCATGGGTTGCCTTTGTTCGCGATCTCGATCGCTCTCGCGCGCGATGGCCAGATCGTCGCGGGGCTCGTCCATAATCCGGCAACCGGCGACATGTTTATCGCCCAGAAAGGGCAAGGCGCCTACCAAAACAACCGGCGGCTGCGCGTGGCGGCGCGGCGCGACATGGCCGATTCTTTGATCGGCTGCGGCATTCCCCATCTCGGCAAGGCCAAGCAACATCCGCGCTTCGCGGCCGATCTTGCCGCGGTCATGGCGAAGGCCGGAAATCTTCGCCGCCTCGGCGCCGCCGCCCTCGATCTTTGCTTTGTCGCTTCGGGATGTTACGACGGCTTTTGGGAGCGTAATTTACAGGCCTGGGATATCGCGGCTGGAATGATCATCGTGAAGGAGGCGGGAGGCTTCGTGACCGACGCGGACGGCGGCGCCGAGATGCTGGCCAAGGGGTCGGTTTGCGCCGGCAATGCGGCTATCCATCGCGATTTGTTGAACCTGATCCGGACTTGACCATGGGCTGCAATGGGATTTTGGGCCCCGTGGCTTAACCCGTGGGATCATTTGCGAGCAAGCGGCGCGCGAGGCCGCCGGTTCGACGGCGCCGATCCGCCCGCGGCGGAGTTCGCGCCATCGCCGCCGCGCGCGCCACCTCGGCCCGCGCCCTCGCACGTGACCGGGCAGCGATCGAGCCGCGCGGGGCTATTGTTTTTTATCTGAGTCTACCCAATGAATATTTAGGGCATACATTTTATACTCTGGTTCGTATAATAGCCGCCATGACAACGGCGCGCCAAAGTCCAGAATCAATTGATCTAAAATAGATCGCGCCGTCTTTCCCGAGCCGCCTATGGAAGTCTTCGTGCTCGCAGACATATTTATTGAGAACATACCAACCTCTACGGATGTGTTGGCATTGGTGGTAATTCTCTCACAAATCTATCCGAGGAGCTCTTCGGCGGTTCGCTCCTTTGGCTCAAACGCGCCCGCGCCGCCCTCGACAAAGCTGGGGCCGCATGGGTTATATGACGGCAATTGAGAATGAGGACACTAACACCTCCTGCGACCTGATCGGACCGTCGATGGCTACCGCCGAAGCGATGGGGTGGACAGTTGGAGCCGGATACGACAAATTGACCGGATGGAATTGGATGAAGAAATATTGGCCCCCTTGGAGACCCGCCTGATCGCCTGCGGCGAGGCGGGATGCCGGAGTGGTGCATTCAGACCGGCCGACGGCGAATCTCTCCCCCGATGCGCTCCGCCGGCGCCGGCTCCGTGATCGCCCATGAGCTACGCCGCCGCCATCTCGACCATACTGATCGCCGGCCTCCTCGCGGCGATTGCAACTGCCCTCCTCCAGCGCCGTGTTGAGATCGACCTGCGCCGTCATCACCACGAGGTCGGTTCGGTTGTCTTCCTGCAGCTCGGTGTCGTGTTCGCTGTGCTCCTCGCCTTTGTGTTCAGCGAGGCGTGGGGCGAGTATAACGAAGCGGCGCAGGCCATCGATCTGGAGGTCAGCGCTATGCACGGTGTGGCCATGATAGCGGCGACGCTGGAGCCCGCGCAGGCCAACACCATCCTAGCGGCGGAGCGGGCCTATCTCGAAGCCGTCGCCGACCGCGAATGGCCGATTATGGCCCGGCACCGCACGCGGGACGTCGA
>JBOHJT010000120.1:0-9794 GCA_050728715.1 Methylocella sp. | reverse complement strand
GCCCTTTACGATCGGGACGAGCGGATCCTCCGGCTGCATTCGCATGTTCAACCAGGACGCAATGGATCTCTATCAGAAAACGCCGATTGGCGCGCGGGTCGTGGTACTCCCATCGCCGGGGGCCATCCCAGCCACCGCGGCGCATGTCTGAGGCTTGGCGTTACCGTTGGCAACCGCCGCAATAAAACGTGGCACGGCCCGCTTGGGTGATCCGCCGCACTAGGCCGCCGCATCGGGCGCAGGGCTCATGGTCCCGGCCATAGACACGAAAACTATGCTGGAAATAGCCGAGCGCGCCATCGGTCTTGCGATGATCGCGCAGCGAGGACCCGCCCGCCGCCACCGCCTCCTCGAGAACCTCGCGAATAACGCGCGCGAGGAGAGTTGACCGGCTGCTTGGCGAGCCATCCTTACGCGCGAGGCTCGCGGCGGGACGGCGGGGCGACAGTCCCGCCCGGTGCAAAGCCTCGCAGACATAAATATTGCCAAGACCGGCAATCAAGGTCTGATCGAGGAGCGCGGCTTTGAGCGAATTTGTCTTCCTCGCAAAAATCCTGGCCAGCGCCGCGGCGTCGAACGCGTCGCCGAGCGGTTCTATTCCAATGTTGTTGAAAAGCGGATGCGCAGCGAATTCCAGACGCGGGATCAACTGCATGAAGCCGAAGCGGCGCGGATCGTTGTAAACGATACGCGCGCCGGTCGAGAGATCGAACGCGACATGATCGTGCAGGGAATTTTTCGCGCCCGTGCCGGGGATTGCCCCGCGGGCTTGTTCGATGCGGAAAGACCCTGACATGCCAAGGTGCATGACGAGGACCTCCGCGCCGTCGAGATCGGCGATGAGATATTTTGCCCGCCGACGCAGAGCCTCGACACGCCGGCCAGTGAGCCGTTCGGCGAAACGCTCCGGAAACGGGAACCGCAGATCCGGCCGGCGCTGCTCGACCGCCGCGAGCCGCGCCCCGACCATCGCGGGCTCTAATCCCCGGCGGACGGTTTCGACTTCAGGCAGTTCCGGCACTTGTAGGCATCCGTGTTTTGGGCCATGACAGGTGCGCCGCAATTGCCTTGCCGGTCAACCGAAATAGACGGCAATTCGTCACGACGGCGTTATCCGCTTAAGGCGGGCGCGAGCGATGCTCCCATCTAGGCGGGCGCGCGGATTTTGCCAAGGAGACCCCCATGTTCACACGACGCGATGGTTTGAAATTGGCGCTCGCCGCCACGGCCGTAGCCTCCGCAAAGCCGGGCCTCCTCTCGCCCGCGCGGGCGGCCGAACCCGTCTTCAAAGTGCCGCCGCTCGGCTATGGTTTCGACGCGCTCGATCCCTATATCGACGCAAAAACCATGATGGTCCACCACGATGGTCACCACGGGGCCTATGTCGTGGCCCTGAACCGGCTCGTCGAAAAATATCCCGATCTCGCCGTCAAAACGCCTGTCGAACTTCTCTCCGATCTTTCCATGGTGCCGGAAACGGTCCGCGCGCCCGTGCGCAACAATCTCGGCGGCCATTGGAACCACTCCTTCTTCTGGGAGCTGATGACGCCGGGCGGCGCCAAAGAGCCCAGCGGAGAGCTGAAAACCGCGATCGACTCTTCGTTGGGCTCGACCGCCAAACTGATCGGAAAAGTCAACGCCGCCGGACTGTCGCGTTTCGGCTCCGGCTGGGCGTGGCTCATCGTCGATAAGACCGGCAAGGTCGATGTCATCTCGACTCCCAATCAGAATACGCCGCTCGAAAAAGGCGTTCGGCGCGTCGTGCTCGGCGTCGATGTGTGGGAGCACGCCTATTATCTCAAATATCAAAACAAGCGGGCCGATTATCTCGCGGCGTGGTGGAACACTGTCAATTGGGACAGGGCGGCGGCGAATTTCGCCAAGGCGCCCGCCTGACCGTTCGGCGGACCATTATCTTGGCATCCCTTTTCTCCTATGCCGGCGCGATGTGGTGGAGTGTTGCCGTCGCCTTCTTCTGCGCGAGCCTCGGCGCCGGCCTGGCGCAGCCTTTTGTGCAGCGCCGGCGCGCGACGCGCAAGGATCGGCCGCCGATCTCGGCGATTATTCCGGTAAAACTGCTCAACCCCGGTTTCGAGACCGCGCAAGCCTCGATGTTTGCGCAAGACTATCCCGCCTACGAGGTCTTGATCGGCGCCGCCGAAAACCAGTCTCCCGCGCTCGACGCGGCGCGCCGCATCGCGGTTTGTTATCCTGAGGTGTCGTGCCGTTTTCTGCGCTCGGCGGGCACGGCGGCGGTCAGCCCAAAACTCAATAATCTCGCGCCGCCGCTTGCCGCGGCGAGCTATGATCTCGTATTCACCAAGGATTCGAATATCACGCTCGAACCCGGCACGATGGCCGCTTTCGCGCAAAATTTTACGCGTGGCGTCGGGCTTGTTGTCGGGGTGCCGGTCGCCGTGCGGGCGAGAAATTTCGCCGGCCGGATCGAGGCGTTTTCGATCAATGGCCATGCGCGGCTGTTGCTGGGCGCCTCGGCGCTGGGCCTTGGCTTTGGCGTCGGCAAGGCAATGCTTTTCCGGCGAAGCGACCTCGCCAAGGCGGGCGGCATCGCCGCCATAAGCGATACGCTTGCCGAGGATACCGCGATTTCGAGGGAACTCACGCGGCAAGGCCTAAAAACCGTATTTTCGCATCGCACCGTCGCCCAGGAAACCGGCGCGCGAAGTTTCGCCGAAATCTACGAGCGGCAGCTACGCTGGAGCGTGATCAGACGAAAAAACGAGCGCGTCACCTTTCCCCTGGAGCCGCTCGCTAGCCCGCTTCCGGCGGCGGTCGCCGGCGCGCTCGCGGCGCCGCTTGTTTCCTATCCCGCCTGGCTCGGATTTTCCTTGACCTTGCTTTTGTGGTTCTGCGCCGAGACGGGCTTTTCGCTTTGCAAGGGGTGGGAGGTTTCGGCGTGGTCGCCGCTTGCTTTTTTGGGGCGGGAAATTCTCGCGCTCATGGCGTGGCTGCGCGCCTTCACCACTCATGATGTCGTCTGGGCAAAGGTTCGCTTCGATGCCCGCCAAGGCGCCCGCGCGTCCTCGTGCGAACCGGCGGCCTTGCAAAGTCATGAACTTGGCGACCGCCGGGATAGCGGCTGACGCCGTCAGTGGGCCAAGCGCGAAGGGCGGGGGTAGCAATTCCGCCGCCTCATAAGGGGCGACGCGGAACATTTAAAACCGTGAAGGTCGCGGAAAGCAGGCTTCGCGTTCGGCAAACTGAGCGCGAATATGGCAAGAGCGAGGAATATCCGCTACTCGACATCCCATTTTCACGCGGATACTTGTGGCGGCTTCAAGCTGCCGGTCTCGGCCGTTTGCCGCCGGCGGCCTTCAATTCTGGCGCGGGCTGTCGTAGCAGGCGCTGGGCAGGCTCGGCACGTTGAATTTGACCGGGTCGCCGCATTTGTCGCATCCCGCGACAAAGAGACAACTAATGGCGAGACTAGCCAAGGTAAAAACAACACGACGCATTATCTTCTCCCCGATTGGCGGGCACGCAAGTTGCTCCTTGCCTGCGATTGCCGCGCCGGTCAAGCGAACCTAAGCGGCAATACCGCCGATCCCAAGCATGAGATGCTCCGGCCCCCGCAACGACGCACCGGGGCGATAGGGCGGCGGATCCTCCACGAGGCGCGGATCGACAAGTCTCCTCGCAAGCGCGGTGAGCGCAGCCTCGGCTTCGAGCCTGGCGAGTGGCGCGCCAAGGCAATAATGCGGGCCTCCGCCGAAGCCGAAATGCGGATTATCGGCGCGATCCGGATCGAACCGGTCGGGATTTTGAAAGCGCTTCGGGTCGCGGTTGCCGGAAGCGAACAAAAGGACGAGCGGCGCGCCTTTTGGAATCGCCGTTCCGGCGATGTCGATTCCGGCCAAGGTTTTGCGCGTGCGGAATTGGACCGGCGGCTCGAAACGCAACAGTTCGTCGACGACGCGCGGCGCACGCGCGGGATCCAGGCGCAGCCTCTCCAGCCATTCGCGATAGCGCAAGAGCGTAAGCATGCCGTTGGCGATGAGATTGACGATGGTCTCATGTCCGGCGACCAGTAGAACGACGGCGGTGGCGAGGAGATCGTACTTGCCCATCCGCCCAAGTTTCTTGTCCTTGTAATTCGCGAGGCCCGACAAAATGTCGTCTTCTGGCCGCTTGCGCTTCGCCTTGATGAGAGCGCTCAAATAGTTGGTGAGCGCGTCCCAATCCGCGGTCCTTTTGAGAAGTTCCTCCTCGCGGGCCCGTTGATCGGGATCGAGCACGCCGGTGAGCGTCCTTGACCAGCTTTGAAACTTCGCTTCGTCGCCCGGCGGAATGCCCAAGAGCTCGCAAATCACGGTGACAGGCAAGGGATAGGCAAAGTCGCCGACGACATCGATTTCGTCGCGGCCGCGCATTTTGCCGATGAGATCTTCGACGATCGCCTCGACGCGGCCGTTGATCGCCGATACCCGCTCCGGGGTGAACTGGACCATGATGAGCTGGCGCAAAATGCCGTGATCGGGAGGATCGCGAAAAATCAAGGAACGATGCGTGTCAATGATCCAGTCCTTGACCGGATTGACAATTAAGTCCGCAAGCGGATTGCCGGTCCTAGCGTGCTTGGACTTGGGACGATCGTCCGAACTCAGCCTTGGGTCGTGAAGAAGGCCGCGGATTTCAGCGTGAGTGCTGACGATATAGGTCCCATCGTCCGCGCGAACGACGGGAGTTTCGCGCAAACGTGCATAGAGCGGATAGGGGTCCGCGCGACTGGCCCGGTCGAGCACTTGCGCGAAGAGGGTGGTGTCCGGCATGACGTGTCCGTGATTTTGGGCCTCAATCGCATCGCATGGGCCGGCCTCACGGCGCTTCGAAGACTAGAGCGTGGCAATCCGAGGAAACCGTACCCGGTTGCGCCAAGGCCGCGAAGGTAAGGTTGACCCCTGGAATTATCAGAAACCGGGTGCCGCAGCCATGGTGGTAGTGCTTTGATTATCTACGCCAACATGCCTTGGGGGCGACCCCAATGCGCGCCAGCTCCCCGGCACGCCGTCGCCGAGCGGCGATGTCCCGGCGGATGCCGAAACACCGGTACGCCACGCGCGAGCGTGTACCCGGTGTGATGACCGCGGATCGCCTGGCGCGCCGTGGCGCGCGATACAAAAAGAGTCCGCGCGATCTTCTTGACCGGCCATCGCGGTTCGAAACAAGCCGGCCGTATGTGGGCGATCATGTTCCCGCGAAGCATCCCGCGATACTCCTTCCAAAGCTTACAGAGAGAGACACCGATAGCGGGTAAGAAGGGGGGAAGGGGGTCGCAATTGGACGCGAAACTCCAGTAACACGCGTTTCAGTTCTTTGCCCGCGCGCGTGGCGCGGGCCGCACGCCGCTTGCGCATCGTTTTCCAGCATCCCGGCAAGGGCCTCGATCCGGGAAGCAAGGCGGAAACTTATCGAAACGCGCCGTCCAATTCGCCAGCGCTTCGATCTTGACCGCTCGCGCGGGAACCGCGGTGGATGGGATAAGTCTGTTCATGGCGTTGCTTGCCTCGCGTAAAATCAGCGCCTCGAGCCGACAAACCCGAGGCGAGCACCGCCGCTCCTCCTATTTCAACGATGACCGGGACATCGCGGGCGGCTCATCGAGCCTCGGTTAATGAGCGAACCTCGGACACGATTGCGGGGCGCCTGCTTCCCCTCATATCCGCTCCGGGTTCCCAGCGACGGTGACGAGGAGCTTGGCGTCGCCGAAAAGGCGTTTTGACGCCCGTTTGGCGTCTTCCATTGTCACGGCGGCGATGAGCCTGTTGCGCTCATCGAGATAGTCGACGCCAAAACCTTCAATCTGCAAATTGGCGAGCTGGCCCGCGATCTTGGTCGAGGTGTCGAACCGCAGCGCATAGGAGCCGATCAGATATTTTCTTGCTTTGACGAGCTCTTGCTCCGTCGGCCCAAAATCCGAAAGGCTCGAGATCTCCTTCTCGATGACAGCCATCGATTCGGCGGCGCGCTCGTTCTTGGTCGACGTGCCACCGCAAAACATGGCGGCATGATCGTAAGTCACAAGCTGCGAATAAACCGCATAGGCCAGCCCGCGTTTCTCGCGCACCTCGCGAAACAGGCGCGCCGAAAAAATGCCGCCGCCCAAAATGTGGTTGACGACCATCGCGGGGATGAAATCCGGGTCCCAGCGGCCGAGCCCCTCGCGGCCGAAGCGAATCGTCGATTGCGGCACGTCGATCGGGTCGACGTGACGCGTGCCCGTGCCGGAAAAAGCGCCGGGCGCGACTAAATTGAGAGAGGCCTTTTCCGGCAGCCCGCCAAACACATCATCGAGATGACCCGCGAGCGTTGCCGCGTCGATCGCGCCGACGGCGGCGATCTTCAAATTTTCTCGCGCAAACGTCGCGGCACGCATTTCAATTAAGTTGGCGCGCGTCAGGGTGGGCAGAGTTGAAAGTTCACCGCGCACAGGCTGGCCATAGGGGTGGTTTGGATAGGCCAATGCGCGGAGGCTTCGGCCAGCGACGAAGTCAGGATCGTTCGCCTCGCGTTTCAGACCGGCGGCGATCTGGCTCACCACCCTCTCGAAGGATACCGCGTCGAGACGCGCTTCGGTCACGGCGAGTTGCAGGAGCGCGAAGGCGCGGGCCGAATTCCGCGACAAGCTCCGCATGCGTCCGGTCAGAATGTCGCGGTCGGCGGAAAAGGACATTTCGATCGCATCCTCGTCGAGAGCGCGATGAAAGCCTTCTGAGTCATAGGTTCCAGCCCCTTCGTCGAGGAGACCCGCAAGAAGCGTGGCGGCGCCGGGCTTGCCGATCGGATCCTGCGCGGCGCCGCCCTTGAAAGCGAATTCGAGGGCGATCAGGGGAATCGTGTAGTCTTCGACGAGCCAAGCCTCGACGCCGCCTTTGGAGACGACCTTCTGTACAATCGATGCGCGTGAGGGGGGTTCGGCGGCGGCAAGCGCGGTCATGTATAGCCCACTACGTCAAAGCCCAAAAATCCTTGGCGTCGATGACGCAGAAATTATCAGGACCCCCACTATAGCAACTTGCCATGGGCTTACTGAATGTCAAGTTAACCCTGTGGACGACCTAATTTAGATTACTACCGTACGAATCAGTTCAGGCCAAGATCAATTCCGGTGACAGTCGCGCACGGGAGCGCAACAATAAGCGGCTTCATCAAAACGTCCTTCCCTAATAGCTTCCTCCCTTATCGCGGGGCATGACGTTCTGACGGCCGCGCAGGTTCTTTCGCGCCGGCTTTTTAATGCGGGCTCCCGTCTCGCAATCCGTTAACGCAACTTTAAGGGAATACGCGCAAGGCTCGTTACAAATCCTTAACCAACCTGTGGTGCGCGCGCATGGATGGTTCTCCAGACGAAGCCGTTCCTAAACCCGCCGCGGCCCGCCCGCGAGGCGCGAACGTTCCCACGGCAGGAGCGCGGGGCAGGGACTCGAAGCACGGGGCTGTCTCCGGCCTTGTGCCTTTCAAGGGGGCCGAAGCAGCATCGGCGCGAAGGGTGCCACCGCGTTTCGAACGGTTTTTCAGCTATGGTTCGTACGCGGCCCTGGCAGCCTGTCTTTTTGGTTTCGCATGGGCGGCGGGGTTGTATTTCTCCGGTGGTCGGTCGCCGTTTTACGCCATTAAGCCGCCGCCCGCCCCGACTGTCGTGCCGCAAGAGAGCGTGGAGCGGAGGGAGATGCTCCGCACGGCGCAAAAAATGGCCGAGGACATCCAGGCCCTCAAAGCCAACGTCGAGGCCTTGCGCGCCGCGCAGGGCCAGGCCGCGAACGATACCTCCGCGCTCGAAGGCCTGAAGACGCATCTCGATGCGGTGAAGACCGAAACCGGCGCCTCGATCGCCGAGCTTGCGGGTAAGGTCGAGCAGATGCAGCGCGAACCCGTGGCGAAACTTTCCCAAGTTATCGAGCGGCTCGATCGCATTGAACGCCAGATCGCGCCGCCGCTCGCTACCGCATCAATCGGCGCCGCCTCGGCACAAGGAAAGGCGGCCGCGGGAAAACAAGCGCAACTTGCCGTCGCGCCGGCAAAGCCGCCGCTTGAAAACGCGAAGGGACATCCGCAATTGATCACGAACTGGGTGGTACGTGATGTTTACGATGGAATTGCCCTCGTCGAGAGTCCGCGCGGCTCGATCGAGGTCGCGCCGGGAGAGATCATTCCCGGTGCGGGCATGGTGAAATCGATCGAAAGGCGCGACGGCGGCTGGATCGTGATCACGAGCCGTGGTCTTATCGATTCCGCAAGCGATAATTACCAGCCCTGACCCCGGCCGGCGGCCAGCCCCGGCTTTTCGGGAACTGTCACCCCGGCGAATTAGGTACGGCGCTACGCAAGCTTGGCTTTAAGAGAGAACGCCGCTGGCATGACGGCGCTGGCTTTCGTGCTCTTTGGTATCCAACCCAATAAACCGATCAATGCTTTCTGCGCTTTATCAATAGCAAAGTCGAAACCAAGGCACAAACGATCGCATTATAAGATATTGGTTGACGCATCACAGTAACTGGGCGTGAACTTTTCCGGTCCATGTTGGCAGTAGTTATCTGCAAAAAAACTGGACGCCACAAATGCCATTGTTAGAATCATTCAAAAATCTTTCTTACCAAGAGAAAGTACTTTATGGTGCTGCGAGCATCATTGCTTTAATGCTCATTTTTCCCCCTACTAAGAAATACAACATAAGTGAGTTTTACCCGTACAGTACGACACTCACAACCAGCTATGATTATATTTTTAGTCTACCTAATGGAGCATTTGTAAATATACAAGTTCTCCTTCTGCAGTGGCTCGGGGTCGGTTTAGTTGCTGCGATCCTTTATTTTGCGGCTTCCAAAAAAAGCGTATCTAACTGATGATTGAGCATAAAGAGTCCCACGCAATACTTGGCGTTGTGCGTATGGCGGAGGTATTTGGCTTGCCAAGAGCGCTTGCGTTCGTTGCATTCCTCATAGCATTTGGCGGAAGACGGCTAGAACTACGAGCAGAAGATCTTGGAATGGGATCGACAGGCCCCGTATATCGGGGTTCCTCCGGTGCTTTGTATCATTATGATTTGAGCAATCCTAGCGATCAGCTCCGTTATAGTGTAGACCCCGGGGCTCAATTGAGAGATGAAATAGATCCACGCGTACAATTGGACCGTTCGCTTGGGCAGTATGGCGGTGGCGTAGGGCGTTAGCCCATCTGCCTTAGGATGTGCGTCGGCTTCTGGACTCGCCGTCTGACGGGCTGGCGCAATGGTCCGAACGTCATCACGATCATCAACGCCACAAAGCGCTGCACTGTTGGACCGGCGAAGGCGCGCAAGCTGAGCCGCTCGGGCGTACGCAGGTTCTTTTCGGAAATACGCTTTGCCTCGTCGCCATGGAGGCTGTGGGCACGCATGCGGCTCACTCCCCTCGACCTTGTCATCCTTGCGGCTCAGCTTATACCAAATCCTTGGGAGTTTGACTCACGCGGGGATTCCCGAATCGGCCTTGGTCTGATTCAACATGGCCAACAGGGAGGTTTGGCATGTCGGCTCCGGTTCCGCTTCGTTCTGACTTTTATGCGGCTTTGCTGCGCAAACTGGCGAGGGGATCGCGTGATCCCCATCAGACCCGGCGTCGCTTGGCGTCGGCTGAGATTTACGATGGCAGCTCGCGCTCGGACGCGGCGCGGACCGGCGGCGTGGGATTGCAGATCGTGCGCGACTGGGTCGTCCGTTTCAACGCCAAGGGTCCAGATGGTCTCTTAAACGGCAAGGCGCCGGGCGCTCGAAGCATTCTCGACGACAACCAGCGCCA
>JBOHJT010000119.1:0-9803 GCA_050728715.1 Methylocella sp. | reverse complement strand
CGCCTCGGCCAATTGCTCGACTGCTTCAAACCAGACGAGTGCCAGGGATACCTCGCGCATGCCGGGTACGCTTCAACCTAAATGCATCCCGGTCTAGAGGTGCGCAATCTTACATGCATCGAACGCACGCGTGTCGGAACCAGCGTGGGCGCTCTCTTGAACGTCGGCTTTTGATCAAACGCCGCGCCGCCGCGCATGGCCGCGCCAACCGCGAAAATTGCCAATTTTTCGCGATCCTACTTAACCAAAGGCCACGTGGTGTACGCGGCCCATAACATTTCGGTGCGATTGCGCGAAGCACCGGTTGATTTCAGCGGCGGAAAGGATCCGTTCCGGATTCGCCGGCGGGCAAGCGAAGATGGCCGCGCGATGGCGCGCCCTCGTCCAGGCGGACAGCGATGGGCGAAGCACCAGGCGGGCCGTAGCCGGCCGTGTTCGGCATGCGAGGGCCGAATTCGACGCGGACATGACCGTCAATCCGCTCGCAACCGGCGGGTTGCTCGACCGGCGCGCCGCTTGCGGCGCATCGCTCGGTCGCGGGCGAAGCGGTCTCGTTGCCGGATTGAAGCTCGGAGGCCCGCGCGGGTTTGCCAAAGCCAAGGCAAACAGCGGCGGCGCAACACCCGGCTGAAACAAAAATCTCACGCAAATTCATTTGCAGCCTAAACGATTCATCAGGGGATCGTGAACGGTTTTCGTGACCCTACAATGAGGCGATATAATGATACGTAAATAATTATCATTGCCAATCTCCCAGGGTCGCCTGGACCAAGGCGAGAGCCGCGACGGCGGCGGTGTCGGCGCGCAAGACGCGCGGGCCAAGCGGCAGGCGTGTGACGCGAGGCAAGCCAAGCAGCGCCTCGCGTTCCGTGGCGTCGAATCCGCCTTCCGGGCCGATTAAAATGGCAAGCGCGGGGGGTTCTTTCGCATCGGCGCGCAGGCGCAGCGCCGCCAAGGGATCGCAAGCCGGGGCGTCTTCGTCGCAAAAAATGAGGAGGCGGTCCTTTTCCCAGGCGCTAACAAGCGCGGCGAGCTTTATCGCGGGAGCGATCATAGGTATCGACAAAATCCCGCATTGCTCGGCGGCTTCGATCGCATGAGCGTGCATCCGCTCGCTATTGAGCCGCCTGGCCTGGGTCCGGCTGGTCACCACCGGCCGCAGCAGTCCGGCGCCCATTTCCACCGCCTTTTCAATCATGTAATCCAGTCTTGCCTGTTTCAGCGGGGCGAACAAATAATGCAGATCGGGGCGCGGCTCCTGCGGACGCATTAACTTGCCGACAGCGAGGGTGACGTATTTGCGATGGGAAGCGGCAACCCTTGTTTCCCATTCGCCATCGCGGCCATTGAAAGCAAGAATTCTCGCACCTTCGGTCAGGCGCAACACATTGTGGACATAATTTACCTGTGCCTGGTCGAGAGCGATTTGCGCCGCTTGCGCCAAGGGGGAATTGACATAGAGGCGCCGCGCGGCGAAATCATAGCGGGACATGCGGCTGCTCGAAAAGGTCGAAGTCGCGCCGCGGCCCGCGAGAACCGGTTACGCTTGCACGCGCAGCGGCGTTCGCTATGAACGCACGTGATTTCGCTCGCCGCGACTTGGCAGGTGTCGTCGCGACGCAGAGCGCGGCGACGAAACCAAGTGTCCTTGGCAACAAATGGGGACAACACATCGAAACGTCACGGAAAGGCTCGCATCATGATGCCACATAGGCGCATTGGCTTCCTGCGTAAAGCCGCGTTGGCCGTCACGGCCTTGATCCCATTGGTGAGCTGCGGCGCGGCTTATGCCACCGATTGCAACCAGGATATCGGCGCGCTGACCAAGAAGCGGCAAGGCATCATCGATCAGCTCAATAAACTCGCCCAGGGCGGCAAGAAACAACTCGATCCGGTCGCCTCATGTCCGAAGCTGCGCGCGCTGGTCGCTGTCGAGCACGAGCTCCTTGCTTATTTGACAAAGAACAAGGATTGGTGCGGCGTTCCCGACGAAGCCTTCCAAAATATTTCGGCGAGCACCGGCAAATCCCGCAAGGTCGCCAATCAAGCCTGCACGGTCGCGGCGCAGATGAAGAAAGCACAAGAACAACAGGCTTCCGGCGCGCTCAACGTGCCGCAGCAGAAGCTTCCCGCCGGGCCGCTGTGACGCGACGCGCAACCGGGCCAGAAGCTCCCGCGCGCGATCAATCTCCGCCGGCCGGTCTTGCCGGGTCTTCCGCAAAAGCCCCACGCGGGCCCCACGCTCAGCCCGATTCGGTTAGCGGCCAGCTCGTCATCCGGCTCGCGCCAAAATCCTGGCAGCCCTTGCTTCAGCTCGCGCGCCTTGATCGCCCGATCGGCTGGTGGCTGCTGGTGTTGCCTTGCTGGTGGTCGAGCGCGCTTGCGAGCATTTATCAAGGCGGACCGTTGCACGGCCGCGACCTTCTCTTGTTTTTCATCGGCGCCGTCGTCATGCGCGGCGCCGGCTCGACCTACAATGACATTATCGATCGCGACATCGATGCCAAGGTCGCGCGCACGAAATGGCGTCCGCTTGCATCGAGGCGCATCGGCGCAACGGCCGCGGCCTTCTTTCTTGCCGCGCAATGTCTTGCCGGGCTTGCCGTGCTTTTGAGTTTCAACGGATTCACGATCCTTTTGGGAATTGCCTCGCTTGGCATCGTTGGCCTCTATCCTTTCATGAAGCGAATCAGCTCCTGGCCGCAAGCGGTTCTGGGCGCGGCCTTCGCATGGGGTGCTTTGATGGGCTGGGCGGCAGCCTTGGGATCGCTCGCGCCGGCGCCGCTATTGCTCTATCTCGGCGCGGTCTTCTGGACCATCGGCTATGACACAATCTATGCGGTCCAAGATATCGAGGACGATATGCTTGCCGGTATTGGCTCGACCGCGCGCGCCCTCAGTGGCCGCGTCCGTTCGGGGGTGGGATTTTTCTACGCGCTCGCGGTCGTGTGCATTGCAGCAGCGTTCCTTGCCGCTGGGGCAGGGCGATTGGCACAAGGCGGCCTTGTCCTCTTCGCGTTGCATCTCGCGTTTCAGGCGGCGCGGGTCGACTCCGGCAATGGCGCCCTTGCGTTGCGCCTATTTCGTTCGAACCGCGACGCGGGACTTATGCTTTTTGCCGGACTCGCGGCGGAAATTCTTCTCGCGACGAAATAGCGTCCCAATTGCGCGACGCCGGCGAAAAAAGGCGCCACGCGGAACGTTCTGGCGACTTTTGAATTCATCTTGGCGCAGGGCCGCTTCGGAAGGGCCCCAGTTTTCTGGAGAACGCACATGCTGAAATGGGCACTCGTGTTTTTCGTGATATCCATTATCACGGGTATCTTCGGGTTCACCGGCATATCGGCGGCGACCGGCGGCGTCGCGCGTCTACTGTTCATGATTTTCGTCATTGTGTTTATCATTTTCCTTGTGCTTGGCCTGACAGCCGGCGCAACGGCTTTCTAGCGGACGCCGAATTTGCGCCTCGGAAACATGAGCCGGGGCGGCGTTGCAAGAAGACGGCAGGGTTTTCCGCGCTCATTCGGCCGCGCGGATTTTATGCGCGCCGAGCCAGGCGTCGAGGTCGCGCGCGGCGCGCAGGTTGATCGCGGCCTTGCGCGCCAGACCCTTTTCGGCGCCGCGCACATTCTGGCCACGCGCCGCCCCGGCAATCGGCGGGAAAAGTCCAAAATTAATATTCATCGGCTGAAACGAAGGCGGCCCGGGGTTGAGAGTCTCGATGTGACCGCCGGTGATATGGTTGATGAGAGCGCCGAGCGCAGTCGTCGCTGGGAGCGGCACAAAAGCCTTGCCCTTTCGCTCCGCCGCCGCCATGCGGCCCGCGGCAAGCCCGATCGCCGCGCTTTCGACATAGCCTTCGCAGCCGGTGATCTGGCCCGCGAACCGCAGCCTCGGATCGGCCCTGAGCCGCAAGGCGCCGTCGAGCAATTTGGGCGAGTTTAAAAAAGTGTTGCGGTGGATCCCGCCGAGGCGGGCAAAGGCGGCATTTTCCAGGCCCGGAATGGTGCGGAAAATTTCAACCTGCGCGCCATATTTCAGCTTTGTCTGGAAGCCGACCATATTGTAGAGCGTGCCAAGCGCATTGTCTTGGCGCAGTTGCACGACAGCATAGGGCTTTGCGCTGCCCGGATGCGGATTGGTCAGGCCGAATGGCTTCATTGGTCCGTGCCGCAGGGTCTCGCGACCGCGCTCCGCCATGATTTCGATTGGCAGGCAGCCATCGAAATAGGGCGTGTCTTCTTCGCCGAGAGGGTGGGGCTCGGATCGATCGGCCTCGACGAGAGCTTCCACGAAACGGTAATATTGGTCTTGGGTCAGCGGGCAATTGATGTAATCGGCGCCGGTTCCGGCCGGCCCCGGCTTGTCGTAGCGCGACTGAAACCACGCCTTCTCCATGTCGATCGACTCCCTATGCACGACCGGGGCGATCGCATCGAAAAAGGCAAGATCGCGCTCGCCGGTCAGTGCGCCGATCGCCGCGGCAAGGGAGGGAGAGGTCAAAGGCCCTGTTGCGACGATCACGCTGTCCCAGGCCCTTGGCGGCAGACCGTCGATTTCCTCGCGAATCAATTCAATGAGCGGGTGACCGCAAACTGCCTCGGTGACGCATCCCGAAAATTGGCCGCGGTCGACCCCGAGCGCGCCGCCTGCAGGCAGCTTATGCGCATCGGCGGCAGCCAGGATGAGCGAATCGAGGCACCGCATTTCGCGGTGCAAAATGCCAATCGCGCTCGTTTGCGGGTCGTCGGCGCGAAACGAATTCGAACAGACGAGTTCCGCAAGACCACCCGTGCGATGAGCCGGCGTCTGGCGCGACGGCCGCATCTCGTGCAGCACGACGGGGACGTTTTGCCGCGCGATTTGCCACGCCGCCTCGCTTCCGGCAAGGCCGCCGCCGATCACATGGATGGGAGCCAACCGGCCGGGCTCGGACATGGCACCCGAAGCCTAGCGCACTTTCGCATTAGGGAAAAGCGTCCGTTAGGCGCCCTTCCCGCCGCGCAATCGCAGAGATCGATTACGCGAATGGGGTACAGAGGGCCACGCCATGTGGCGGGGCGTCACGGCGATTTGCATCGAAGCCACTGACATGCCCGTATTGGCAGCCGCAGGCGCAGCCCTCGGTTAAACAGGGCGGAGCGGTCAAGCGTCCAACTTCACTTAAGCGTCCGTCCTTTTGCATTGCTCCACTTCAGGCCTAGGTGGAATAGGTCCGTGTGGCAGGGGGCCGCGCCGTCGAGCGCGCCAATATCCCGGTTATCGTGCCTCCGGTTATGACCAGCGTGGCGCCAAGGACGAGCAGACCGACCAGAATCAGGATCCTGTCGTCTGCCCCGGCCCCGGCGATTGCAAGAATGCCGAGCACGATCGCGGCCAGCCCGGCGAGCACCTGAAGGCCGCCGGAACCGTAAGCCATTTCGCTTGCCAGGATTTCACTCCCGGCGAGCGTGGTGGGCTCGGCTTCGCTTGCCGTGACCGCACGCCTGACCGCATACAGATGCGATAACGCCGTGCTGCTTAGCGCCAAGCCGGCGCCGAACACGATGATCGCAACTGGCGCGAGCGTCGCGGCCGCAAGTCCCAGCAAGGCGAGGATGCCGAGGATAATGCCGGCCGCTCCAGCCATAAAAACGGCCGACAAGGTGCTGCCCTCGGAAGTGGTTGGCGTGGCCGCCGGAAATCTAATCCCGGCATATCCAGACGCCATCGTCCCGCCTTGAATCAGCAAGGACACGCCAAAAACGATGATAGCAACCGCAATCATCGTTCCGGGACGGGTTCCCGCCAATCCGAAGACGGACAGCACAACGGTGGCAACGCCACCGAGTGCATCGACGAACCCGCCATAGGCGGACCGTTCGCCGGATACCGTGCTTCTGAAAGTTGTGGACATGGTTTCTCCATTTAGGGTTGGACGTTCTTTGAGAGCGCGCCATCGCCGCGGTCGGCTGCAGCAACCGCTGGCAAGGCCACGTGATAGGGGCGTTGCCCTCAAACCTAAATGCGACCTTTCAACATGCTAAATTGTCGCACCTAGCAGGTGGTTCCAGGCGAACCGTCGTGGCAATGGATCAAATCGGCGTGATCAGACTTGGGTGGCACAGCGCTACCTCTCGGTCCGTTGGCGGCGCTGTCACGGCCGGCGCCAACCGAGGCCCCTGCGGCTCGCGCGGACTTTTAACAATCGGCCCACGCCACACGGATGCGGGAGAGACTCGCCGAACGCAAGCGCGCCGGGGAGACCGCCAAAGGTCACTTGCAGTCGCGCCAAGAGCGCCCGATGGACGAGGGCCGCGGTGTTTTCGTGCGGGTGTTCCAGTGCAGGTGTTCCAGTGCAGGTGTTCCAGTGCAGGTGTTTTTGTGCAAAAGAAAGCGCCCGCCGGGGAGGATCAGCGGGCGCTTCTGGCCAGCGAGGGGGCTTAAGAGCGGCCAGAGCCCCGCCGACTCAACCATGGTGTAGCGATTACGTAGTGTTTAACTGTGGTCAAGCGTCAATTTGTGACATGATGAAGTTATGAACCGAGAGTTAGGCTTACGTTTGACCAAACCTTTTCGAACAACTTGGACCGAACCTTGCCCGACCAAGCGATGACCAAGCTCAACCCTCATTGCTTTTTTTGAGCGAACCTCGACCGTCACCAAGATTCGCCTCCTACAACATGTGGTCCTCGTACAACATGTGGTCCTCGTACAACGTGTGGTCCTCGCTTGATCCGCCAGCCGGGCGGAAACGATTTACCCCATGTCCCGCCCGCCCGGGGGTTGAGCCGGACCCGGGGGCGGTGCGTTCCGGGCTGGTTTTTGTTAAAGTGCTCAATATCCAGTGAACAATATCATCCAGTGAATCCGACTGATTTACCTCTGCGCGCCTCTGGAATTTCGCCAACAGCTATGCGTTTCTAGCAAGCCTCATGCCAGTTGAATCCTCTAGTGTTCTCGCCCGCCCTTCGGTCTCCGCCCGGCCGGAACGGTAACCAGCCGCGGCCGCCGCGCTGGAAGAAATGATGCCCCGCTAAGCTTGTCCGGGGCTTGCACCGCGAATAAAAAGCAGCGCCGGTTCCCGGCCGCGGCCCCCGCTCGTCCCCTGGCGTTACTTCTCCGCCAAGAACGCCCGCCGCGATCTTGCACCTCGTTTGTTTTCCTCAGCCGGTATAGCGCTATCGGCGGTTCGCTACATCCCCCATTCGGGGGATGCCGCCGCTGCTATTGCAAAAATTCACGCCGGTCCCCGGGAAAGCGGGGATAGGGCCGCCGTTCCAAAAACGCGTGCAAATAACGCCCGGTGTAGCTTTTCCGTGCCCGCACGATGTCCTCGGGCGGACCGGCCGCGACGATCTCGCCGCCGGCGTCGCCGCCTTCGGGGCCAAGATCGATAATCCAATCGGCCGTTTTCACGACCTCGAGATTGTGTTCGATCACGATGACCGTATTGCCTTGATCGACCAGCTCCTGCAGCACTTCGAGGAGTTTGGCGACATCGTGGAAATGCAGGCCGGTGGTTGGCTCGTCGAGAATATAGAGGGTGCGGCCCGTCGCGCGCTTCGAAAGCTCCTTGGCGAGTTTGACCCGCTGCGCCTCGCCGCCGGACAAGGTATTGGCCTGCTGGCCGACCTTGACATAACCGAGGCCTACGCGGACAAGCGTCGCCAATTTCTCGCGGATCGAAGGCACCGCCCTGAATAGGCTTGCGGCTTCCTCGACCGTCATGCCGAGCACGCCGGCGATCGATTGGCCGCGATATTTCACTTCGAGCGTCTCGCGATCGTAGCGCTTGCCCTTGCAGACATCGCAAGTGACGTAGACGTCGGGCAAAAAGTGCATCTCGATCTTGATCACGCCGTCGCCCTGGCAGGCCTCGCAGCGCCCGCCTTTCACATTGAAGGAGAAGCGCCCCGGCTGATAGCCGCGCGCCTTCGCTTCGGGGAGGGCCGCGAACCATTCCCGGATTGGCGTGAAGGCGCCGGTATACGTTGCCGGATTCGAGCGCGGCGTGCGCCCGATCGGCGCCTGGTCGATATCGATGACCTTGTCGAGATGTTCGAGTCCCTCGACGCGCTCATGCGGCGCCGGATGTTCGAAGGCGCCGTTGAGTCGCCGCGCGGCGGCTTTGTAGAGCGTATCGATAATGAGGGTCGATTTGCCGCCGCCGGAGACGCCGGTGATGCAGGTGAAAACCCCGAGCGGGATCGCGGCCGAGATATTTTTGAGATTGTTGCCATGGGCGTTGACGATGGCGAGCTTGCGGCCGGGCTCGGGCCTGCGCCGGCGGCGCGGCGCCGCGACTTGCATTGCGCCGGTGAGATATTGGCCGGTCAGCGAATTCTTGTTCGCCATGATTTCGGCGCTCGTGCCTTGCGCCACGATCTCGCCGCCGTGAATGCCGGCGCCCGGGCCGAAATCGACCACATGATCGGCGGCAAGAATGGCGTCCTCGTCATGTTCGACGACAATCAGCGTATTGCCGAGATCGCGCAACCGCCGCAAGGTGTCGAGAAGCCTCGCATTGTCGCGCTGATGCAGGCCAATGGACGGCTCGTCCAGCACGTAGAGCACGCCGGTCAGGCCCGAGCCGATCTGCGAGGCGAGCCTGATCCGCTGGCTCTCGCCGCCGGACAGCGTGCCAGACGCGCGGGAAAGGGCGAGATAATCGAGGCCGACATCGACCAGAAACGACAGCCTGTCGGAAATCTCTTTCAGGATGCGCTTGGCGATCTGGCGCCGTTTTGGATCGAGTTTTGCGGGCAATGCAGCAAACCACTCGCGCGCGCCACGCACGGAAAGCGCGGTCAACTGACTGATGTGGCAACCCTCGATCTTGACCGCGAGCGCCTCAGGACGCAGCCGCGCGCCAGCGCAGACGCCGCAAGGCGAAGCCGTCATGAAGCGGGCAATGTCCTCGCGCGCCCATTCGCTTTCTGTCTCACGGTACCGCCGTTCGAGATTGCCGATAATGCCTTCAAAGGGCTTTACAATATCGTAGGAGCGCAAGCCGTCGTCATAGGTAAAGCGCACTGCGTCCTCGCCCGAGCCATAAAGGATCACATCGCGGGCGTGTTGCGGAAGACTGTCGAAACGCGCGTCGAGGCGGAACTTGAAATGCTTGGCAAGCGCTTCGAGGGATTGCAGATAATAGGGCGAGCTGGAGCGGGCCCAAGGAGCGATGGCGCCTCGGCGCAGGGTGAGCTTCGGATCGGGGACGATCAGCGCGGGATCGACGGTCTGCTCGACGCCGAGGCCGCCGCAATGCGGGCAGGCGCCGAAGGGATTGTTGAACGAGAACAGGCGCGGCTCGATTTCGGGGATGGTGAAGCCGGACACCGGGCAGGCGAATTTGGCCGAAAAGACAATCCGCTTGGGCGCGCCGTTTTCGTCGCTCTCGTCGGCGTATTCGGCAATCGCTATGCCATCGGCGAGCTCGAGCGCTGTCTCGAAGCTTTCCGCTAATCGCGCCTCGATTCCCTCGCGCACCACGATCCGGTCAACCACCACGTCGATGTCGTGCTTGAGCTTCTTGTCGAGCTGCGGCGCGTCGGCGATTTCATAAAATTCGCCGTCGATTTTCAGCCGCTGAAAGCCGCGTTTCATGAAGTCGGCGATTTCCTTGCGGTACTCGCCCTTGCGGCCGCGGATGACCGGCGCGATCAGATAAAGCCGCGCGCGGGGCAGCGCCAGCGCGCGATCGACCATCTGGCTCACCGTCTGGCTCTCGATTGGCAGCCCCGTCGCCGGCGAATAGGCAATCCCGATGCGGGCGAACAGCAGCCGCATGTAATCGTAAATCTCGGTGACGGTGCCGACCG
>JBOHJT010000118.1:0-9844 GCA_050728715.1 Methylocella sp. | reverse complement strand
TGTCCCGCGCATCCACGTCTGCCCGCTTTCAAAACTGCCCGAGACGGTCCGCGCGACCGGCGCGCGAAGCCTTGTCACGTTGATCGATGAAGGAACGCCGGTCAGCCGCCCTTCCGGGATTGCCGCAGAAAAACATCTTGTCGTCGTCCTTTCCGACATTGTCGCGGAACTCGAGGGCCATACGCTTCCGAACGAATCCCATGTCGAAAAGTTTCTCGCCTTCGTGCGGCAATGGGACCAGACGGCACCTTTGTTGATCCATTGCTTCGCGGGCGTGAGCCGCTCGACGGCGGCGGCGTTTATAGCGGCCTGCGCCTTGCGCCCGCATCGCAATGAGGCCGAGATCGCGCGAGCGGTTCGTGCCAATTCGCCGACCGCGACACCCAATCTACGGCTCGTTGCCATCGCCGACGCGATGCTCGGCCGCAACGGGCGGATGGTTGCCGCCGTCGAGAAAATCGGCCGCGGTTGCAATTGTTTCGAAGGCGCCCCTTTTGCTCTGGAGTTGCGTTGAATCTCAACCGCGTCTAGACCGTTTTAAAGCGAAGCCGAGGCCGGTTCGCGTCAGGACAAAGCGTGAAACCGAAAAAAGAGGCGACCTTGCCCGCCACCGACGCAGATATCGCCAAACTGTCTTTCGAGGATGCGCTCAAGGAGCTCGAAGGGATCGTGGACAAGCTCGAAAAAGGCACTGTCGGGCTTGAGGAGTCGATTGCAATCTACGCGCGTGGCGAGGCTTTGAAGACACATTGCAATGACTTGCTTAGGAATGCCGAGCAGAGAATCGAAAAGATTAGTTTGGGTGCCGACGGCCGGCCGAGCGGAACCGAACCGCTCGACGTGGAATGAATCCGGGGTTGTTCTTGGCTGACCCGTCACTCTCCGTGTGGGGATTGCGTCGCCGCCGTTGCCGTTGTCATTTCCGAAAACGAAATCTAACCGAGGTGTGATCCCATGGGAGATTATGCCATTGCCGTGCTGCCGGTCGTCTCGCTTCCCGCGCCGCCGGGAAAGTCCTTCCCGGTCCGGCGCATTTTTTGCGTCGGCCAGAATTATAAGGACCACACCAAGGAGATCGGCGGAAATCCCGCGACCGATCCGCCGTTTTTCTTCATGAAGCCAGCCGGCGCCATCCTCCAAAACGGCGGAACAATGCCCTATCCGCCGGGCACGGGCGATCTCCAGCACGAGGTCGAACTTGTCGTGGCGATCAACATGGGCGGGCGGAACGTTCCCCCCGAAAAGGCCAATGATATGGTTTTCGGCTATGCCGTGGGTCTCGATATGACAAAACGCGATGTCCAGACCGAATTGAAGAAAAAGGGCCAGCCATGGGAAATGGCCAAAGCGTTCGACTTCTCCGCGCCCTGTTCCGCCATTGCGTTAAAGACCCGCACTGGCGCGATCACCAAAGGCAAGATGGAGTGCAGGGTGAACGGGCAATTGCGGCAAAGCGGCGATCTCGAAGGCATGATCTGGGGGATTCCCCAAATCGTCCATTATCTGTCGGGGCTTGTCGAAGTCTGCCCGGGCGATCTCATCTTCACCGGCACGCCTGCGGGCGTCGGACCGGTCGTCAAAGGCGACAAGGTCGAAGCAATGATCGCGGGATTGGCGCCGCTGTCGATCGAGATCGGATGAGTCTACCCTTAGTGGATCGTGCTCTATTCGATATTGCTCCCCACTTGCGTCTTGGCGGCGGACTTTGGCTTGGTGTCGAGTTCTTGGATCAGTTTCCACGTATTCGACTGGGCGATCATTCGCCGGATCGCGGCGACGTTGCCCGCCGCGTCCTTGGCGTCGAGATCGCGCCGCGCCACCTCCTCGGCGCTCGCGAATTTGCCTTCGAGGGCAAGGACGAGAGCGAGATTCTGGCGCACCGGTTTGTCGGCATCGTGCTGCGCCGCCGCTTCTTGCAGCGTCTTTTCGGCTTGAGGCAATTTTTTCGAAAGCGCGTAGGAAAGTCCGAGATTGGACAAAACATGCGGCTGAGCCGGCACGATTTTGAGCGCCGCCGCATAGTAGGCTTGCGCTTGCTCATGGTCGCCGAGCTGATCGGCGACCGAGCCTTGCGCGGAAAGGACGGACCAATCCGGCCGCTCGGGAGTATGGGCATGAGCCAATACCCCGGCCGCCTCGCGCGACCGCCCGGCATCGGCCAGGGCCTTGCCATAGGCGGCTAGGACCTCCACGTCACGGGGAAATTTGATCGCCAGCCGTTGCAATACCGCAACGGCCTGCGCATTTTCCGTCATGCCGCGCAGGGCCCGCGCGTAATTTAGCGCAGTTGCCTTGTCGTCCGGGTTGCGGTCGTATTGGCGTCCTAATTGCGCCGCGCTCCGCCGGATATCCGGCTCGGATGTGCCGCCAATCGAGCCGGTGATGTCTTGCAGATTGCTCGACTGGCAGCCGCCGAGACAAAGCGCGGCGGCCAAAAGCGTTCCCCGCATGGTGCCTGCCGCACGGTGCCGCCGCCGGCTGTTTTGCGCGAGAAGCACGATGTTTCGTCCATTCGACTTTATGAGGTCCGCCATGCTCTTGCGCCACGCCCTGATTCGCCCCGGTTCTGCTTATCATCGGCTGTCAACCCTGAGCATGGCTTACGTGGCCTTGCCGCCCCCAAGTCAATTCACCGCACCCCAATCCCATCTGGCAGGCGGGCGTGAACATTCACCGGAATGCATCATGGGCCGCCGTCCGTGTTCCTTGCCTGGGTATAGAGCACGTTCAGCGATAGTGGACAGCGGATACGTCTCGGCCAAAAGGGAAAAGCCGGGCCGCCTGTCATCAATCTTCGACTTGCGTGGCTGCCGGGACGAGCACTCTGGCCTCGCTTGCATCATGAGCCTGCTGAGCCATTGGCGGCATAGGCCGGGTTTCGCCCGCCGCTCTCCGGCTCGCCGCCCACGTCTTGCGGTCAAGCTGAAACCGGTCGCAGGGATGCAGGCCGCCACGCGCGGGCAAGAGGTCGAGGCCGGAATCCACGAAGGTAAAGCCGGTTTTTTCGAGGACGCGCCGGGAGGCAATATTGTTGCCGCGCGAATTCGCGAGAATCCGGTTCGCCCGGGTGAGGCTGAAGACCGTGTCGGCGAGCGCCTTGACGGCTTCGCTGGCGAACCCCTTGCCCCAGACGGGCGGCGCGAGAACGTAGCCGAACTCGAGGTCCCCTCCCGCGGCCAGTGTCGCGCTAAGCAGGCCTATTGTTTGACGCACGCCGCCTTTTTGGGTGATCGCCAGAACGAGTGCCGTTCCGCTGGCGTTGCCGGTACGCGCCTTCATAATGAAACGCTCCGCTTCGCCTGGCGGATAGGGATGCGGAATCGACGCGGTCATCCGCGCGACTTGCGCCAAGCTGACGAAACTCGTGATCGCCGACGCGTCGGAGGTGCGCGGCCAGCGCAGCCAAAGCCGCTTGGTTTCGATGCGGAAGATGTCGTCGGCGGTCAAATCCGGGAACATGCGGGCTCCGGCCCTCTTACGAGGTCACGAACCAAAATAAACAGCGGTGGTCCCCACCTCCCGTTCGCAACCCTTTCGGGTTTTCCGGACTTTCCTCCTGAATTTCAGGAGCGGTTCTCGCGTTCGGAAAAACCAAGTCCACCGGGTCCATGAGAGCAGGTGGAGGTTTTCCGGCCTCCACCCTTATTCCGCGGCCTTTGCTTGCGGCGTCGGCTGGACGGAAATGTACGAGCGTCCATCGGCTTTGGTCTGGAATGCGACTTTTCCTTCGACCAAGGCGTATAACGTGTGATCCGTCCCGATTCCGACATTTGCGCCTGGATGCCATGTGGTGCCGCGCTGGCGCGCAATGATGTTGCCGCCGGTGACCGCCTCGCCGCCGAATTTCTTCACACCCAGGCGGCGGCCTTTGGAATCGCGGCCGTTGCGGGATGAACCGCCTGCTTTCTTATGTGCCATCGATCTGGCTCCAAAGTCCTTTAGTAAAAGACACGGAACAATACCCGTGTCTTAGCTCCATGATAATTATTCTTAGACGCAAAGCATCATCTCGCGCTCAATTGGCGCCAGTGGTCTTATCTTCCCTGGACGGCTTGGTGCCGCCCGTTGGAAGCTCGGTTATCTGCACGCGCGTCAAGTCCTGCCGATGACCGTGCTTACGCTTCGAGTTCTTCCGCCGGCGCTTTTTGAACGCAATTGCCTTAGGTCCGCGCGTATGCTCGACAATCTGGCCGCCAACGCTGGCGCCGTCGACGAACGGGGTTCCTAACGCCGGTTCGCCGTCTTGAGAGAGCATGAGAACCCGATCGAACGTCACGCGATCGCCGGGATTGCCGGCGAGCGTCATGACGGTGATCGTATCGCCGGCGGCGACGCAATATTGCTTGCCGCCGGTTGTGATGACTGCGAACAACTTACTTCCCTCGTGTTCCATGCGCCTCGTGTTCCATCCATCCCCGCCGTGGAGGAGCGTCTTCAATACAGCAATACAGGGTCCGATGCCGCTCGCCACGGATTTTCTCTGCGGATTGAAGCCTCGCCCAGATCCGGCATTAGAAGCGCGGGAACATCGGAATGGCTTTAATGGCGGCGCATCCGGTGGCGAAGTATTGCCGAAAATAGCAAAAATATCGTCCGCCCACCTTCATTGCGCAACAACGCGCCTGCATGGCAAGGGTGCGTTCATTGCAAAATTAAGGACCGCAGCCCAAGACGAGCGGCAGGCGCACAATTCCGTCCGGGGTCCTCTACAAAGCTTGGCGCCGGTTGTCAACCATCCCTTGGCGACGCGCCGCCGCCGATTCGAGGCTTAGCCACGTTCTCGAATTTCCACTTTGTTTCAAAGGGATGGTCATTCCTGTGCAGCGCCTCGGCGGGAGGTTGCCGCAAACACATGCCCGGCGCAACCTCCGTGAGCTACGCCGTATTTGAGCCATTTTCAAAAGGTTTAGCTGGAGGGCCGTCGTAACGAAGCGATTACGGTTATCCGTCCGGCGTCGTGCCCCCTTTATCGAACATCAGGCTCCATTCGCCGGTACGTGAATTTCCGGCCGAGCAATTCGAGAATCCTTCCCATGGCCCTATGCGCGCGGGCTCATTCCTGGATCCTGCCGCGCGGGTTCACGTACATGAAATTTGGTGCCGCCGTTCCCAGGATCGAAGCGACGCGATGAAGATGGATGCGCGGGTGCAAAGTCAGAGTTCCGGCGTTTACTTTCAGCCGGCCCGGTTGAGCGCCAATATCCAATTTGGAGTCGATCCCGCCATAGAAGCCGCGGGCTCCCGCCACGCTTCGTTCGATAGACGGCGAGTCTCGCTGCGCTGGTTATCCGGCACTCTCCTAACCGGTCTTTCCGGCGCCGCGCTCATTGGATCGGCGATCTACGCGGCGCTTGGGCATCAAGCATATTTCGCCGAGGCGCCGGCGCCCTCGCTCTCTCAGCGCAAGGAGATCAACCTGGATTTCGGCGTCAATCCGCGCAAGGGCGATCGTCTCGTCAAGGCGGTCGATATCGTCGCCGGAAAGCAGAGCTTCCAGGCGCCAACGACGCTCAGGCTCGGCGATAAGGAGGTCGTCAAGGTCCACACGTTCACCCATGTCCAGACCACACTGACTTTGACGAGCATCGGCTTCTCCGAGGATGTTCCTCCGTTCAATCCGTTGAAGGTTCTTGCCGACGCGCGCAATCCGATTGATGCCGCGCAGGAGCCGGTTCAGGACGACGCAGAAATCTCGTGGTCCACCCGCGATCTGGGCAACGCGGCGTTTTCGCAATCAGCCACTCTATCGATGGAAGAGGTCCAGGCCCAGGTAGCCGAGCAGGTAAAAAACCCGCTCGCGGCGGGCGCCAAGCCGCCGCCCTTGCCACCGCAACTTCTTTTGATGCGGACGTCCCGCGCCAATCTTCCAGGCGTTCTTGCCTATGCCAATCCCGCTTCGCCGATCACGACGGCCCCATTTTCCACGATCGAAGTGCGCATGGTCCCTGAAAACGTGACAAATTTCGGCCGTTCGCCGCAAGTGCAGCCGACGCAAATGGAGGAGCGCCTCGTCGTGGTCCGCCACGGGGAGACGATTGAAGGCGTGCTGCGCGGCGCCGGGCTGACGAAGGGCCAGGTCACCAAAATTGTCGCCGCCTTCGCGGTCCCGCACGGCGAAGCCGCGGTAGCAGATGGGGCGCGCCTCAAACTCCTGTTCGCCGATCTCGACGGCTCCGGCACCAACATGACCCTGGCGCGCCTTTCGGTTTATTCCGGCGAAACCTTGGAAACGACCATTGCGATCAATGACCGCGGCGGCTATGTCCGGGTGACCCCGCCGCGTCACGCCAAGCGGCCGAGCCGGGACGATAGCGACGATGCCGATGACGCGGATGGCATGCGGCTTTACGATTCGTTTTACGAAACCGCGCTGAAACAGGAAATTCCGCGTCCGGTCATCGACGATCTCGTCCGGATTTTCGCCAATGACGTCGATTTTCAAGGCGCAGTGACCGCTGGCGATTCCTTCGAGGCGTTCTACGACGAGAGCGAGGAAGGCGAGGGACACCACGAGCTTCTCTATGCGGCGATCACCGCTCGCAACGAGGTTTTCCGCTACTACCGTTTCCTGACGCCGGATGACAATCTTGTCGATTACTACGATCAAGACGGCCGCTCGACGCGCAAATTCCTGGTTCGCATGCCAATTGTCGGGGGCCGGTTGACCTCAGGATTCGGGATGAGGCTTCACCCGATCCTCGGCTATGCCCGCATGCACACGGGGGTCGATTGGGCGGCGCCGATCGGCACGCCCATTTTTGCCGCCGGCAATGGCACGATCATCGAGGCGGGATGGGATGCGGGCTATGGCCGCCGCATCGAGATTCAGCATGCCAACGGCTACATCACGACCTATAATCACATGTCCGGGTTTGCCCGCGGGGCAATCGAAGGCGCCCATGTGCGGCAAGGCCAGGTCATCGGTTATCTCGGTCAGACCGGCCTCGCCACCGGGCCGCATCTCCATTACGAAATCATGGTGAACGGCCATTTCGTCGATCCGATGCGAGTCAAGCTCGCCCGCACGCGGGAATTTGACGGCCGCATGCTCGCCAATTTCAAGCGTGAGCGCGACCGTATCGACAGTTTGCTGCTCAAAGCTCCCAACGCCTCCAGGGTCGCGGCGCGGCAGCAATGACGCGCGAGGCCTCGCGGCGCAAGAATAATTGGAAGCCTCCGGCGAGGACCGCCTTGTTCGTTCGGCGAGTTCGGGGAAGCGTGTGACCTTGAAAGTTGGCTTCAGGTCATTGGGTCGATGCCGGTCGAGATTTTGGGCTCTGGTGCAAATGAGGAAAACGACGGTGGAGTTGCGGTCAGGTGACGTGGACCCGTGCGGCGGGACCGCTTGAACCGGTTTCTCGGTTACAAGCCCGACCGCTCCTGTTTTCGCCGATCATGCCGCCAGGGGGTTGTCTTCCGCGGTTGCGGTGGGCATGGGGTCAACCCGGCAGCGTTGGCCATCATCTCCACCGCCTTCGCTGGCGCCGTTCCGGCAAGCCAGACTGGCATTTGGGCGCGATAGCCAAACGCCTGATGAAATCGTCGGCCGGGGGAGAATTCCAGCCCCAACTAGATGCCGTCTCGTGCGGCACGGCCATCGGCTTCGCTCTTGAGAGAGACGTCCTCGTGCAACGGTAGCCACCACCGCCGCGCGCCGACGGTTTCCATCCAGCTGGCGGTTCCCGCGGCACCGGCGGGCTGATCCTGGAAACCCAAACGCGCACGGAGGCGTCTTGCTCAAAGAACTGACATTTCCAAGCGGCTCTGAGTATCCGCCCTTACGCTCCGCACAGTTCAGAACGCGCGCTGAATGCGCAGGCGGCCTGAGTATTGGCTGGTGTCTGGCTTGAAGGCCGGCAGGCCGGTTGCGGTAAGCACCGCATCCGGGGCAAGACCAACCGGCCGCGTTTGATTGAGATGTGCATACATGATCTCGGCGCCGATATCGAAGCCCTTGAGCGGGGTCCAGACGAGATTGGTGCCGACTCGCGTTTCTTTGAGGTTCGAGACGCCCACCGCGCCGCCGAAGCCGGCCAGCGCGCCGGCCGGATAGTGCAATTCAAGATAGGAGCCATAAACCGCCGAACTCAAGATCGGGAGCCAATAATGCTTGTAGGCGCCGGTGATATCGAAGCCCCATTGCTGTTCACAGGCGCCACTGCCGGTGAAAACACAGTCGGAATCGATCTGCGGGTTCCAGCCGCTCCCGGAATAGCTAATTGAAGTAAACCCGTCGCCCATAAAACGATTTTGATTGACCGCGCCATAATTGAATCCAAGATTATCGCCCGCGATATAGCTGTAAGCGCCTTTTTCATAGGCGGCCTGCAACCAAAACTTGTCGCCGGGCGAAATATAATCGGTGTTCAATTTCAGGCCGCCTTGAACCGCGAAGCCGTAGGAATTGCTGGTCAAGGCCGGGAAGGCGTAAGTGGCCGGCGGCGTGGCAAGCGCTGTGCTCGCGAAAAGGCTGGCCCTCACCTGATGGGCGGCGGCCGTGAGTTGCACCGCCCCCCAGGGCCGGTCGAGGCGGAGATTGCCGACGATTTCTGGCACCCGCGACCCCGCCGGCTGGGCCTGGAAGGAGGTCGACGAAACGCCACCTATAGTGATCGGCGCCGCCGTCGTGCTCGCGATTGTGCTGCCGATCGCGCTCCGTCGCGACGCCTCATCCTCGGTGGATAGTGTCGCCGAAAAGCCGTCGCCGAATGTCACCGTGTAGGCAAGCAAGGCGACAGTTCCGGTGGACCCGCGCAAGTTACTGAAGTTGTACGCATTGGAGTAGAAGTCAAACATCGATTGCGCGAAGCCGGCGGTCAATCCGGCGAATTGGATGAACGCCTTGTTGAGGATCGTCGTCTCGCGCGGCGCGCTCGTTCCCGCCGTCGTATTGAACGCATTGGTGAGGGATCCGAGGCTGCCCGTCGCGGCTTGCTGGCCCGATCCATAGTAAGCGTCCACGCGCAAGAACGAGCGCAAAGCGCCCCAAGGCGATTGTGTCCTGGTATCGAATTCGACACGCCCCAAGGCGGCGAAACTGAAGGCGTCGCGCGAGCGGGCATTCGAATACTGGCTTACGGAGGGTACGAAACCGGCACCAGGATGCGGCGTGCCATTGGCATAAAAGCTGGTGCCCGAGATGCTGAAGGAAGGATCGAAACCGCGCAGCTCGGTCATCACCAACCCGCCGGCCTTCAGACAGCTATCGGTTCCCGGGATAAAGAAAAAGCCGGCGCCATAGGCGTCGCAAATGCGGACATAATCAAGCGGCGCCGCCTGGCGCGCCGGAAGGTCGGCGGCGCGCATGCCTGGCGCACCAGCTACCGATGCCAAGCTCGCGGCAGAGACCAGAAGAAGCACCTTGATGAAGTTCATTGCAGATCCCCCTCCCAAGTACCCTTGGGGCCCATCCTACTCACGCGACACCTGCGATGAACCCCGCGTTTTGGCGGCGCCTCTTAAATTTATTAATATGGTAGACTAACCTAAGTCAATAGAATTACTGTTGCACTTGAGCCACAAGCTCCGCAATTCGATTGCCCCAAACGAGAACCGGCTGCGGCCATTGCCATTCAGTGATACGAGCCCCCGAACCCGCATGTGGTTGAAAAAACACACCGCCAGGAGCTTGGCATGGCGCGAGTAGCGTCATCAAGTGGGCGTCACGTGACCATTTTATACCTCCCGTGCATGAGGTTGCCGCTTTCCGGCGGAAGCGGTGAAGCGTTCGCTGGTGATTCGGGAATGACGAATGGAGAGCGGCGATGAGTGTGTTTGCAGGAGTTGACGTTTTGGGCAAGCGGACGGCGATGCGCGTTGTAGACGAGGCCGGCAAGATCGTCTG
>JBOHJT010000117.1:0-9932 GCA_050728715.1 Methylocella sp. | reverse complement strand
ATGCGGGACAATTTTCGCCCATTGCCTGTCGTTGAACCAAAACAAATTCGCATCCATGGACTTGGCCTCCAAACCGGTTGACCAAGCCCTTGAATCAAAACATGGTTAATTAGGTCTTAACCCTAGCACGATCTGGACTGGATTGTCCTCGTTTTTCTTTCGCCCGCGGCCTACCTCGCCGGTGGCGTGCAGACGACGGCATCGTTCAAAACATAGCAAATCGACATCTTCCCGGTGCGCAGATCGACCCGGAAAACGCCGCCCTCGCGCTCGTGGCGGGAGGCGACGAGGGAATATTCGCTCGGCGCCTGCGGACCTGCCCCTTCCCCCGGCGGATAACAGAGCGTGACGCCGACCGAGGAATCCTTCAAGCCATATTGGCAGGCGCCGATTTCGCCGGTCTCGCGGTCGAGGCGATAGACCCGGTTGAGATCGGTTTCCGGCGCGGCGAGAAATTCGTAGTTCGCCGCCAAGGCGACCGGCGCAGCAGCAATGGCGGCCATTACTGCAACGAGCAAGAGCTCGTTGCGCGGCGGGAATACACGCGAAACCCACATCATGCCAGCCCCCAGGGACGTGTTCGTGATCGCCCTTTATACGCGAGAGGCGCGATTAAGCGAGAAGGGCGCAAAAGGCGGTTTGGGCGGCACCTGGAACAGGCCCGCGATCTTGACCATGCTGCGGTTGCATTCTAAGCCCCGTGCAATGCAGCAAAACCCCCGCCCTCCTCTACTCGTCTTCGATCTCGACGGCACGCTCGCTGATACAGCGGGTGACCTTATCGCGACATTAAATGTCGTTCTTGCCCGCGAAGGCCTGGCTGGAATCGCGGCGCCGGATGTCCGCGCGATGATCGGCGGCGGCGCCAGAGCCTTGATCCAACGCGGACTGTCTGTTCATGGCATAAAAGTGAGCGAATTCCGGGTCGACGAAATGCTTGCCGATTTCCTGGCCTATTACGAGGCCCATGTCGCGGACGAGACGGTGCTATTTCCGGGCGTTGCCCGAGCGCTCGACCGCTTCGAGGCGGCGGGATTTGCCTTTGCCGTCTGCACCAACAAGGTCGAATATCCCTCCATTCTGCTGTTGACGGCGCTCGGCGTCGCCGGCCGTTTCCGGGCGATCTGCGGCAAGGATACGTTTGCCGTCTGCAAGCCCGATGGCGGCGCATTGTTGCAGACCATCGCCCGGGCGGGCGGCGACCGAGACCGGGCGGTGATGGTTGGCGATTCCAAAATCGATATCGATGCGGCGCGCAACGCCGGCGTCCCTGTCGTGGCGGTCAATTTCGGCTATACGCAGCAGCCGGCCGACAATTTCAAGCCGGACCGGGTGATTAGTCACTATGACGAATTATGGGGCGCGGTCGCAGCGCTCGGCGTGGCATAGAGCATGATCCCGAAAATTTGCAGACTTTTCGGACAAGATCATGCGGCTAGAAAAAGCTTAAGCGACGAATCCGCCTTGACTTGAAACGGCTTGCTTTCATAAAGGGCAGCCGCGTGCGCCGGCACGCTGGGCGGGGCGCGTAGCTCAGCGGGAGAGCACTCCCTTCACACGGGAGGGGTCACAGGTTCAATCCCTGTCGCGCCCACCACCACCTTTGGGGTCTTTGATCCATCAGTGTTTCTTGGCCTCTTACCACCACCTTGGACTAGGCGCGGGAATGGAATGTTCTGTTCGGCGCGTGGTTCCGCATGGTGGCGGGAAGGGTTGGGGGTGAAGCGATCAGGCTGCCGTGTCCATATTTGCAGATGTATTGGTAAGTCGCGAGCCGCTCGCGGGCGTTGTTCACACTGGCGTCCTTGATGGCGCGGTTCATGCGTCCGGCCTGACCGGTAGTCCAAGGCTCCAAGCGATTCGAGGCTCGCATCATTATCGGCCAGCTCACGCTCCTGAGCGGAGCGAGTGCATTGCGTTATCATCTATTTGCGAATCAAGACTTTTACAACAAAGACGGAATTTGACAGCGCGCGCTACAAGATAGATTCCTCCATCAGTGAGCTGCAAAATGAGCAGACAACGTGATGACCATACAAGTTGGACCGCATTCGCACCCGGACTTTTATAGGGAGCACAGCTTTTGGCTTCTTCCGGCCGAACCGCTCAAAAGGCAGTTGCACACAATTGTCCGACGATTGGTGAAGAAATATGACGCAATCGATTTTGAACCGCACGTCACCATATCCTCAGGACCTTCCGATGACGATCAAAGCCGCACCATAGCGCGTGGGATCGCCAGCCAATTTTCGCTTGGAGAATTACTACCGGTGAAGCTTGATTACGCGAGCGAGTACACAAAGACTCTTTTCATCCAATTTGAGGACTCCGATATCGTGCGCCGCATGTCCGGCGCTATAAAAGATCGCAGTTCCCGGCCTGTGAATTATGTCTTGAACCCGCATTTGAGCCTTCTTTACAAGACGATGCCTGCCGCCAAGCAGGCCGAAATCTGCCGGACGCTAGATGTGCCTAAAGGGATTTATTTCTTTGACCGGCTGCGTGTGATCGAAACCGAAATTCCTCTGACCCGGCCGGAGCAGATCGAAAGATGGCGGACAGTGTTTGAGTGCACGCTTGGGCTGCCTTGACGTCGGGTCTTCGCCGTCCATGCGGTGTGCGATTGGTGCGTTGCCCTTGTTCGCGCTTTTGATCGCGCGCGCCTGCCGGTGGGTGGGCGATTACCGGATCTGACTAGCGACGAAGCGAAATCCTTCAGGGTCATTGCCGCAGGCGAAATTGCCTGGATTGTCTTGGCAAGGAAGTAGCGGATGCCAGCGAAAGCGCGCGAGGATCTGCATCTCGCGGTATCGACGCCGCGCGCCGCAGGTTTCGTCCAGCCTTGTTTCAACGTCCCGGCGCCTTTGGCCGTAAGAGGGATCGCGAACTGGCGGTGAACTCCAGGCAAGCCTGGGCTGCGATCAAGATCAAAAAGTGACAGAATAGGCCGAGCGGAACAAAGATCCGCATGGGGCTCCACATCGAGCGCTGTATATGCTTGCGATAATAGATATAGCTGTGCACTTCAAACATCAGCAGCGAGCGAAACCGCGTTCGCAGGTTGGACATGGTGCCGCCCTTGTGGTCCAGATGAGTTATGGTCGCTGTCGGAAGATAATAGATTTTGTAGCCGGCATCGGCAATTCTCTTACAGTAATCGGCATCGACATGGTACGCTAGGCGCGGGTCAAGGTTTCCGACCGCGCCAGCGACCTCGCGGGGCACCATAAAAGCCGCGCTGGAAACGTAACCGAACTCGACAAGGAACGGTGTAGTCATGTCGCGCCCAAGGTGCAGCAAGTGCTTCCGCGAATAGCGGTTGTTTGGAAACATCCGGGTAATGATCGAACGAGCGCCGAACAACGCGGAGCCCGCGTGGGGGAGTGACTTAACCGACCACTGGATCGTCCCGTCCCCATTGAGGAGTCTGCAGCCGACGACGCCGGCCTCAGGGTGTGTTTTCAAAAATGCGAGCATGCCATCGAGTGCCCCCGGAAGAACGATCGTGTCGCTGTTCAGCAATAGCAGATATTGCCCTTGAGCTTTGGAGAAGGCCCAATTGTTCGAATAAGCATAGTGACGGTTAGTCTCGTTCCGCAGGAGCCGGACCAAGGGAAAACAAGCGCCGACCATCTCGCTCGTTGCATCCTTGGAGGCGTCATCGACAACAATGATCTCATAAGGTTCGCTCGGTGGATTCTGGTAAATCGACCAGAGGCAGTCCGAGAGAAGCTCGCGCGTGTTGTAGGACGCAATAATGATGGTCAGTGCGATCGCGACCTCTGCCTGGCTCTCGCCCCCGGGCTTTCGCGTCGTGAATTGTTCCATTCCAGCGCTCATTTTCGGACGTCGCGCAATAGACGTGGCAGGGCTGGCTCGGCCGGGCATGGATCTTCGGATTGCATTAGTTCAGCGCGGCGCCGAAGGCCGGGGGACCGGTCTGGTCCAGCTGCTCCAATACCCTGCATACTTCGATTCGATCCGCGCTTCCGGCGCAAACGGCCAGGAGGGCGCTCTCCGCGATCTCGGCAAAGAATAGCGTGCCGCTCGCCGCCAGAATCGGCGGCTAATCAATTAGCACGCTGCCGAATAGCTTCCAAGCCATATGAAACATCGCCCGTGCTTTAGGCCAGTCTGCCACAAAGGCAAGCTGGCGATCTCCCGCGCGCGGCCATCGCTGATCGACCCCGCCTCCCGGAAAGGCGTCCGCGAACCGGAGAATCTGTCGCACGCTCTCGCCGGTTGCACGGTCTCCGGCGCGCCGGTAACGGTGCAGGCAAAGCTAACCCTTCGCATTTCGGTTTTGCCCGCTCCCTGGTTTGAACCGCCGCTTTCGCGCGCCACCCTTGCCTTTCTTGAGGGCGGGAAGATATGGTGATAGAGAGCTGTTCAAGAAGCTAGGAAAGCGGTCAATCGGGACTTTCGCTGCCCTTACAAACGATAGGTTACCGGGAGGAATTAATCATGGCGCGGCCAACCATGCCGGGAAAGCGTACGAAGATATCGGTTCTTGATGTGGTGATCGTGATTGGCGGCATTATTGGCATCATGGCCTTCAACCGCATGAGCATCGCCAGACTTAAGCGCTCGCTCCCCAACGCGAACAGCCAGATCGTGGGGGAATGGCGGTCCACGCGCGGACCGGAGCATCTTGTTTTTCGCGCCGACAAGACGGTCAGCATGATCGTCCCTGCCAATCCGGCGCAAGACGCCGCGGCGCCGGCTGCTCCGGAAACAACTGGTCCGGCGCCGGTAACGGGTAAGTTCCAAGTCGTGCAGGGGGGCAAGGTGGGTATTCAATTGATGAACGGGACTACATACACGACGACAATCAGTCCAGGCAGCCCGAACCGCTTGGATCTTATCGATTCGGCGACCGAAGGAGTGACGACGTTCGAGCGGGTGCCGGCAGCTCCAGCCAACGCAGGGACCACGCCACCTCAGCCTTCCCAATGATCCCGTCCGTTACCGCGAACTCTTGACACCATGATTGATAGGCCTAGGCCTCTCGCGGAGAGCTGCATTCCACAATTCAAAACATGTGCCGGGACGCTCGCCGGACGATCAGGCGAAACGGCGAGGATTTTATCGCGAGGTTTTAATTTCAATGAATATTATCGCGGAACTCGATGCCAGACAGGCCGCCAAGCTCTCGGCAGGCAGAACTATCCCGGCGTTTCAACCGGGCGACACGGTCGTCGTGAACGTCAAGGTGACGGAAGGCGAGCGCACCCGCGTGCAGGCCTATGAAGGCGTCTGCATCGCCCGCAACGGCGGCGGGATCAACGAGAGCTTCACGGTGCGCAAAATCTCCTATGGCGAGGGTGTTGAGCGCGTTTTCCCGGTGCTTTCGCCGAACATCGAATCGATCAAGGTGGTGCGGCGCGGCAAGGTCCGGCGGGCAAAGCTCTATTATCTGCGCGACCGGCGCGGCAAGGCGGCGCGTATTGCCGAGAAGCTGGAGACGCCCGCCGCCAAGACCGCGCGCGAGGCCGCCAAGAAAGCAACCAAGACTAACGCCAAGACAAAGAAGGCGCCGCCCGCGGCGGGATAGCGTGCAAGCGGGACCTCTTGGCGGCAGTTCAAAAATTGCATTGCCAGCTGGCGAGCTTACGGCTTCTCGGCGTGGAGCTTTTTTAGCCGGTAAAGCGCCTCGAGCGCGGCGCGGGGCGACAGTTCATCCGGGTCGATGGCGTCGAGGGCTTCTCCAAGAACGTCGCGTTGCGGCGCGGGCGGGCTCGCCGCCGTGAACAAGGGCAGATCGGCTGCCTGCCGGTCCGCATTTGCGAGCCGCTCGGCGGCCTCGAATTCGGCGAGCAGTCCCTTCGCGCGCGCAACGGCCGGGGCAGGGAGGCCGGCAAGTTTCGCGACCTGGATGCCGTAAGACCGGTCGGCGGCGCCAGGGACGATCTCATGCAGGAAAACTACCTCGCCGTTCCAGTCCGTGACTCGCACGGTCAAATTGACGAGACGGTCGAGTTTTTCCGCAAGCCGCGTCAATTCATGAAAATGCGTGGCGAACAGCGCCCGCGCCCGATTTTTTTCGTGCAAATGCTCGATCACTGCCCAGGCGATCGAAAGTCCGTCGAAAGTGGCGGTGCCACGGCCGATTTCGTCGAGGATCACGAGCGAGCGTTCGCCGGCCTGGTTGAGGATCGCGGCGGTCTCGATCATTTCGACCATGAAGGTCGAACGGCCGCGGGCGAGATCGTCGGCCGCGCCGACCCGCGAATAAAGCTTGTCGATGACGCCGATATGAGCGCGCTTCGCGGGGATGAACGACCCCAACTGCGCCAGGACGGCGATCAATGCATTCTGCCGCAAATAGGTCGATTTACCGGCCATGTTCGGGCCGGTCACAATCGCGATCCGGCCGCCTTTGCCGGGGGAGCCCGAAAGCGCGCAGCCGTTCCCGGCAAAGGCTTGGCCCTGCAAGCGCAGCGCCGCCTCGACGACGGGGTGCCGCCCGCCTTCGATTTCGAAGGCAAGCGAGCCATCGACTGCAGGCCTTGTCCAATCCGAGGCTTCCGCCAATTCGGCGAGAGCCGCGGCGACATCGATTGCTGCGAGCGCCCCAGCAAGCCGTCTGAGGGCGGTTTGGCTGCAAAGGAGAAGCGCGGCCAGGGTCTCGAAGATCGTCTGCTCGCGGGCGAGCGCATCTTCGGCGGCGGAGGCAATCTTGACCTCGAGCTCGGCGAGCTCCTTGGTCGAAAAGCGCATCGCGTCCGCCATGGTCTGGCGATGCACGAACAGCGTGTTGTGCGGCGGCTTCAACAGCTTTTCGCCTTGCGCTTGCGGGACCTCGATGAAATGCCCGAGAAAATTATTGTGCTTGAGTTTTAGCTGCTTTGTTCCCGCCAAATCGGCATAACGCGCCTGGAGCGCGGCGATCACGCTCCGGCTCTCGTCGCGTAGCGCGCGACGCTCGTCGATGATGGCGTCATGGCCGGCGCGAACGAAGCCCCCGTCGCGCCGGTTCTGCGGCAGAGTTTCGGCAAGCGCATCGCGCAAGCGCCTGACGAGAGAGGGATCCAACTCGGCGGCGGCCTCATTCGCCTGGCCAAGCTCTTGCGGAAGAGGGCCAGCTTTGGCCAACAAGCGCGCGACGGCATTGGCGGCGGCAATTCCATCGCGCAGCGCCGCGAGGTCGCGCGGACCGCCGCGCTCAAGCGCCAGGCGCGATAACGCGCGGGTCATGTCCGGCGCGGCTTTAAGGCAGACGCGGATGTCCTTGCGCAAGCCTGGTTTATCGACAAAAAACGCGACGGCATCGAGGCGGCCTTCGATTTCCTTCTGAGCGGTCAAGGGCGCCGCCAGGCGCTCGGCGAGCAGGCGGCCGCCCGGCGCCGTGACGGTCTTGTCGATGGTTGCCAGCAAGGACCCGTCTCGCGTGCCGGCCAAGGTGCGCGTGAGTTCGAGATTGGCTCGCGTCGGGGCATCGATTTCCATCCGCGTGCCGGGCGCGAGCCGGGTTGGCAGGCTCAACGCCGGGCGCGCCGAGAATTGGGTGCGCTCGATGTAGAAAATCGCGGCGGCGGCGGCGGCGATTTCGGCGCTGGACAGAGCGCCCAATCCGTCCAGCGTCGCGAGCCCAAAGTAGTCCTTGATGCGACGCTCGGCACTTGACCCAGCTCCCGCTTCGCTCCCAAGCGGGGTCACGGGAAGTTTTGTCTCTCGCGCTAGCTTGGCGAGCCACGGAACAGTGAGCAAAGCCTCTGGGACGACGATTTCTGCTGGATCAAGGCGCGCAATCTCGGCCTCCACGGAAGCCTCAGAGGCATCGGCGACGATGAAGGCGCCCGTCGAGATATCGACGCTCGCGAGCCCAAAGGACGAGTCCGGCGGTCCTCCTCCCGCGATGGCGAGCAAGCTGTTGGCGCGGACGGGATCGAGCAGGAGCTCCTCGGTAATGGTGCCAGGTGTCACCAGCCGCACTACCTCGCGCCGGACCACGGACTTGCCCCCGCGGTTTCTTGCCTCGGCCGGGTCCTCGACCTGCTCGCAGACGGCAACGCGGTGGCCCTGGCCGACCAGCCGGTTCAGATAATCCTCGGCGCGCTCGACCGGCACGCCGCACATCGGGATATCGCGCCCCTCATGCTTACCGCGTCGCGTTAAGACAATGCCGAGCGCCTTGGCGGCAATTCCGGCATCCTCGAAAAATAATTCATAGAAATCGCCCATCCTGTAGAACAGGAGACAACCCGGATTTTGCACCTTGATCGCGCTGTATTGCGCCATCACCGGCGAGATTTTAGACTCGCCGGTTGTATCGGGGAGGACATGATCGCCGCCTTCCGCCGGGAAAGGCTGCTCGGGGGGCGGCGCGGATGTGGGTGCAGCGCGTTTAAGCATGGGCGACAGACTAGCAAAAGCGCGCGTGCGATGCACCGCCCTGTCCGTGCAAACCCACAAGCTGGGGCGCGTTTCAGGTTTGTCCAATCCAGCTCGGCGTCATCGCAGCCAGGTTTTGAGGCGCCGCATCGCCTCGACGATATCGTTTTCGGGCCCGGCAAAAGAGAGCCTTATCGCCGAGTTGCCGCGGCGGCGGTCGAAATCAAGGCCCGGCGTCGTCCCGACCCCGGTCGCGTCGAGCAGCTTGACGCAAAAATCAGCTGAGTCATCGCTGAACCGCGAAATATCGGCATAGAGGTAAAACGCGCCATCGGCGGGCAAAAAATCAAACCCCATGCCCGGCAATTCGTTGAGCAGAATGGCGCGGTTTCTGGCATAGCCCGCAAGCACAACCTGCAACTCTTCTTGCGCATCGAAAACAACCTCCGCGCCAATTTGACTGAGGAATGGCACCGAAATGGACAGGCTTTGCTGCAAGCGTTCGATGGGGCGGATGAGATGCTCGGGCAGCACCAGCCAGCCGATGCGCCAGCCGGTCATGCAGAAATATTTGGAAAATGAATTTGCGACGACGGCTTGGGACGAAAATTCGAGCGCCGACTGCGCCGCCTCGCCATAAGTCAGCCCATGATAAACCTCGTCGGAAATGAATGAGATGCCAAGCCGGTCGCAGGTCTCGCAAACGCCTCGCAAGATACCGCGGCTCATCATCGCCCCTGTCGGATTGGCTGGACTCATCAGCAAAATTCCGTCGAGCCTCTTATGTAAATGCTCGGCCTCGATCATGGCTGCGGTCACCGTGAAGCGGTTTGCCCGCGCGGTCTCAATAGTCACGGTTTCGATGCCGAAGGCCTCGAGGATGTTGCGATACGCAGGGTAGCCAGGCGCCGCGACCGCCACGCGCGCGCCGGCATCGAAAAGCGTAAGGAACGCCAGAGCGAAGCCTCCCGACGAACCGGTGGTGACGGCTATCTGTTCCGGCGGCACCTCGATGCCGTGCGTGTCGCGGTAATGCCGCGCGATCCGCGCGCGCAGGCTCGGGCGGCCGAGCGCCTCGGTATAGCCGACCCGGCGCCCGTCGAGCGCGGCGATGGCGGCTTCCCGCACGGCGCGCGGCGGCGGCGCGCCGGGCTCGCCTATTTCGAGGTGAACAATGTCTTGTCCTTCGCGCTGCCGGCGGGTGGCGCCGGCAAGCACATCCAAGGCCATGAAAGGCGCGACATTGGATCTGAGGGACAGAGGGATCCGCGAGCGCGACAAGTCCGCCAAATTTGAGTCTTTTGTCATATTCCCGGTCTTTCCGGCCGCTTGGCGCCAATACCGCCGCGTTTCCTGAGCCGACTCGTCCGATTTCCATCGACAGGCCGCGCCAACGGCGGAAGCTTGCCTGAAACGCGCGAATGAGGCAAATAGCGAGTTGACCTGGCGGCTAACTGGGGAATTTCGGCTAAACCGGATCACTTAGAGTCCGTCTCGAAAGTTTATGAAGGATTACAGAGTTTTCTGAGCATGAACCGGATAGAGGCGAAGCGGAGGAATGTGAAGGCGCTGTGGTTGCGGTTTTCCCAATCCTTGGC
>JBOHJT010000116.1:0-9972 GCA_050728715.1 Methylocella sp. | reverse complement strand
GTATCCTTGTTGCCTTGCCAAAGATACATGGCGCGGGCGCCCAGCGGGTTGGCGGGGCCGCCGTGCATGCCCTCCCCGCTTTGCAGCGCGACCATCGATTTGTCGAGGTCGGGCCTGCGATCAAGCATCTCCTTCGGCGGATACCAGTCGGGCCATTCCTGCTTGCTCTTGATCCTCGCCTCCCCCGTCCAGCGGAATCCGTCGCGTCCGACACCGACGCCATAGCGGGTTGCCCGTCCGCCGCCTTCCACACGGTAGAGAAAGTGATTGGCGGGATCGATCACGATCGTGCCCGGCGCTTCCGTGGTGTCATAGCTGACGTTCTGGCGCAAAAACGCCCGATCGACCCGCGAGAATTCGACGGCGGGGACGGTGAAAGCGCCGTCTTTGGCCTCCGCATAGATCGAGCTGTATTGCGGCTCAACGGCGTCCGCCACGGCAGGGTTCGCAGGCGAGGCCGGAATCGCGGCGGCATTTAGCGAGGGATTGGGATTCGTGCTCGCGCATCCAGCAAGGCAGGTTGCAGCGGAAGCGGACGCTCCGGCGATGACCGAGCGGCGGGTGAGGAAAAACATCTTAGGACCGAATCGAAACTGGGTTAGCGGGATTTCTACTTTGTTAAAGGAGAAACAAGCGCCGCGATATGGCGGATATGTCACGGTCAGTGGTTTTCTTTGGCCGGATTTGGGCGAAAGGTTTCCCTGGCCTCGCGGAAACCCTTCGGAGGCCGCCTTCGAATAAAATTTTTGCGGGACGGTACTTGCAGTGGATATGTCGAGATATATCTGAGACAGATATATCTTAGCTAGCACTGAAGGAGTTTCCCATGCGTTTCCACCGTTATTCACATTGTTGCGCGCAAGGCGAAGGTGCAACCGGGGGCGGCGGCCGCTTGCATCGCCATTTTGGTCTCTTCGGTGCTCGCCGCCGTTTCTTCGGCCAGGGCGATGTCCGCCTGATCATCCTGAAACTGATCAGCGAAAAGCCATCGCACGGCTATGAAATCATCAAGGCGATCGAGGATCGCCTCGGCGGCGCTTATTCGCCCAGTCCCGGAATCGTCTATCCGGCCTTGACGCTGCTGGAGGAGCAAGGGCTAATCCGCGTCGAGACGACCGACGGGCCGCGCAAACTCTATGCGATCACGCCGGACGGCGAGACGGAACTCGAACGCAACCGCGCGATGGCCGAGGAAATTTTTGCCCGCATCGCGGCGATCAATGCTCGTCACGGCGGCGGCCCCGCGCCGCAAATCATTCGCGCGATGGAGAATCTTAAACTCGCCTTGCGGCTGCGGCTTTCGCAAGGCCCGCTCGGCGTCGAGCAGGTTGCAAGGATCGCGAACCTCCTCGACGAAGCCGCCAAAAGCGTGGAGAGGAGCTAGCGCGGCAGGTTTGGCCGTGCAAGAGTGGGCTACCCATCGCATGCCCAAGGCCGACCATCGCAGCGCTTGAAAAGGGGCTGGAGCGCGTTCTTCGAAAATGTTAACCGGATGCGCGGCAAAGGATCGTGAGGATCGACCAAACCGAAATGGGGGCCTTCGCTGACGCCCAAGGGCGCGAGGTCCTCCGAGGGACGGAAGCCGGGGGCACCACTTCGAAATGCGCGAGGTTCGAGTGTCATGACGGCTGATCCGGACCGGCGCGTTCTCCTTATCATAGGCGGCGGCATCGCGGCTTATAAGGCGCTCGATCTTATCCGGCGTCTGCGCGAGCGGGGGTTTTTCGTGCGCGCGGTGATGACCAGCGCGGCAAGAAAGTTCGTCACAAAACTCTCCGTTGAAAGCCTGACCGGAAACAGGGTGTTCGCCGAACTCTTCGCGCTGACCGATGATGGAGGCATGGGCCATATCGAGCTTTCCCGCGACGCCGACCTCCTTGTTGTCGCGCCCGCGACGGCGGACATTCTCGCCAAGATAGCGCATGGTTTAGCGAACGATCTCGCCTCGACCCTGCTTCTCGCGACCGACAAAAAGATCCTCGTCGCGCCAGCGATGAATTTGCGCATGTGGCTGCATCCGGCGACCCAACGCAACGCCGCCGTCTTGCAAAACGATGGGGTGGTTTTTGTTGGTCCCGAGGACGGCGGCATGGCATGTGGCGAATATGGTCCCGGCCGGATGAGCGAGCCGCTCAAGATTCTGGGCGCGATCGAGCAAGTTTTGGCGACCGGCACGCGCATCGCATTGCCCGCGGACTTTTCCGGCGATCAAGAGGCCAGGGGCGTTCTCGCCGGGACGCGCGTGCTGGTGACCTCGGGGCCGACGCACGAGCCAATCGACCCGGTGCGCTACATCGCCAATCGCTCGTCGGGCAAGCAGGGCCACGCGATCGCCGCCGCCGCCGCCGCCGCCGGCGCCGATGTCGTCCTTGTATCGGGGCCCGTCGCGCTGGCCGATCCGTTGGGCGTCAGGACCATTCATGTCGAAACCTCGCGGGACATGTTGAGGCATGTCAAGGCGGCGCTGCCCGCCGACATTTTTATCGGTGTCGCGGCGGTCGCCGATTGGCGGGTGGCCGAGACCGCCCCCACGAAAATCAAGAAAGACCCCAAACAGACCGCTTGTCTGACGCTGGTCGAAAATCCGGATATTCTGGCGGCGATAGGGCGGCGTTCCAAGGACCGCCCGGCCATGGTCGTTGGCTTCGCGGCCGAAAGTGAAAAGCTCGTGGAAAACGCGCAAGCCAAACTCACCGCCAAAAACTGCGATATGATTGTCGCCAATGACGTGGGCGGAGCTTCTGGCGTGTTCGGCGGCGAGAACAATAAGGTGTTGATTTTGACCAAAAACGGCAAGGAGTCCTGGCCCTGGTTGACCAAGCAGGAGGTGGCGCGCCGCCTAGTTGCCCGGCTGGCCGCGATGCTTGCGGAAACCGGCCGATGAACACGGCAACCGTCAGGGTCGGACTGAAACGCTTGCCGCATGGCGAAGGCTTGCCCTTGCCCGCCTATCAGACCCCGGGAGCCGCGGGAATCGATCTTCTCGCCGCCCTACCGCGCGACACGAAATTCGTGCTCGAACCGGGTGGCAGGTATCTGGTTCAGACCGGCTTGGCGCTCGATATTCCGCACGATTACGAGGCCCAAGTGCGGCCCAGGTCCGGGCTTGCGCGCGATCACGGCGTAACCGTTCTGAACGCGCCGGGAACGATCGATTCCGATTATCGAGGCGAGGTCGGGGTGCTGTTGATTAATCTCGGCGACGAACCGTTCGAGATCGTCAGGGGCGCCCGGATCGCCCAGCTCGTCGTCGCGCCGCTGGCAAAAGCCATGCTCGTGGAAACCGGGGAATTGACCGCGACGGCGCGGGCAAGCGATGGGTTTGGATCAACCGGGCGAATGGCCGGCCGGGAGGATCCACAGTGATCCTCCTCTCCCGCCGCGGCCATCTCGCTCTCGCCGCGGTCGTCGATATAGCGATCCATGCGCGGCCGCTCCCGATCGCCGCAAAGGCTCTGGCGGTACAGCTCGAACTGCCGCCGCGACACCTTGAGGGCTTGCTGCAATGCCTCGTTCACGCCAATATTTTGAAAGGTGTGCGCGGTCCGCGCGGCGGCTACGCATTGGCCCGGGAGCGCCGCCGGATCACCGCGGCTTCGGTTTTGCGCGCGGTATCGAGCGAGAACGGAGGCGACGCGGCGCCGCACTGCCGGCTTGTCATGCAGTTGGTCGCGCCAATCGTCGAAGCGGCGGGCAAGGCATTTTTAGATGAGCTTGAAACCATCACGATCGACGATTTTTGCCGCCGCGCGGAAGATTTGCAGCTAGGCGAGGAAAAAAACTTGGGCGCCGACTTCACGATCTGATCCCTCCGGCAAGCGCATGCGGGAACGCGCCTCCCAAAGGCCACGTCTCCACAGCCACGGATTACTGCAAGCTTACCATTTCGAGTTCTTGGCTCATCGCGTTGGCCAGCGCGGCATCGCGTGAATCGGTGACGATTATCGGCGTGCCGTCGGCGGCAACCAGGGCAAAAAGCTGGAGGCCGGGCTGGATCGCGGGCGCCGCCGGGAAGAGCCGGCTCACGTCCTCCGAACGGATAGGTTTCAGATAGGCAACACGGCCACCGCCGAGGCAGGCCAGCTGTTCGTTGGTAAGCAAGGGCCGGAACTCAGGATTGTTCGAGTTCAACATCAATGAACCTCCTCACAAAGCGGTCTCCCGGAGACCCGCCGCACAGCGAACCATCCCCCGCGCCGCGCACTCCCTCTTTCGTCAGCCCTTTGGCCCTTTTAAAGCGAGTTGGGGGCAGGCAATAAAGTACAATCATGCCACATTTCACGAAGCCTTGCTGCCTTCGCGACGGAATCCTCGATGGCATCCCACGGCTGTTCGCCAATTATCCCGATATGGAGACAGCCAATTTTCTTTCAAGGGCTCGTGCGGCGATGGATGCTCCCGGTCACGGGGCGGTGCAGCTTCCCGACCGTGGTATGCGGGCTCCGCGCCTCCCGAGCGTGCCGAAGGGGCCGGCGACGGCTTCCGGCGCGATCGACAAGCCGCGCGCCTTCAATTCGACGCGCAATTCCTCCAGTTCTGCGCGCTTTCCAGGATGCCCGCACGGAAGCTGATCGACTCTCCTGAGCCTGTCGGCGGGCTTGCCCTCGGGCGTCTTGCCCCGGCGATGATTCGGTCTTGCCAAGGCTCGGCCAAAGTGGCAATCTCAGCCGCGAAATCGGGTCTTTGATTGGATGCCGGTTTAACAAGGGAGGTGGAAAATGAAAACTGAAGTTTGGGTACTCGCGGGAATCATTGGTCTGGCTATCGTAGGGCTCCTGGTATTCTCGCTTGTCGGGCTACCAACGAAGCCCGGCACGCCGGGATCGGCGTTCCCACCCACCATAAACGGGCAGTGACGTTAGGCCCGCCGCAATGGCACGAGCATCGCGGAGGTCGAGCGCGGGCTCGCGTTCGCGCCGGTTCTGAATTACCATCCGGCAAGCATGGACGAGTCCGCGGCGATGAAGTGGTGTGGCCGTCGTCGTCTCGCCCATGCGGGCATGGGGGGGTTGGTTCGGATCTGTGGACCGAGAAGAAAGCCGCGCCGAAAAAACTGCTCTGAAAAAACGGCTGTCGCCCCTATTGACGCGCTTTGCCGGCGATGGCTGCCTGAAAATGAGCAACGATGCCGCCGAGCGCGCCATTCGGTCAATCGCGCTCGGCGGCATGAATTATTTTTTGCTGGTTCCGACGCCGGCCGCCGCGCGCGCAAGCAAACCTCCGCCGGGGCCGAGTGCACGGCGGAGGTTCACCGCCGCTTGACGTGAACCTCATGAATTTCGACCGGCGCAGCAGCCAAGCCTACCGGGGCGCAGCAGCCGGCTCGGTCTAAGTATGCTTCGCGCCCGCTTCCTCGGAGCAGGCCTTTTGCTCGCTGGAATGCGAATTCTCCCAGGTGGTGACCGACTGCGTCTCCGAGCCTCCCATCTTTTTGCTCATGCAGGAACAATAGGCTGCGACGACGGTCGCGGTCTGGCCCTCGCCTTGGTTGTCGGCCACGCATTGCTTGATCCTGGCGGCATCGTCGGCCTTGGCAACTGGCCCAACTCCCGACGCCATCGCAACGGCTGCGGCGGAAATGAAGGCGATACGGCTGAATTTCATCGTTCTGCTCCAATTGTGATGCGAGACGCCCCATCGGCGCTCGGCTGAACCTGATTGGGCGCTTCCTTCGGCTAGCCCAGCTGGAGAGCGCCTCCCTCGTCCCTGTCGAATAGCAGGACGAGCGACGGCGATAAGCTGAGATTCCCCAAATGACTCCCGAATCGGCTTCAATATTAGCGGTTTTCCGGCTTCACTGGAAGGCCGACGCGACGTGCCGACACACCAGGCAGGCTGTATTTTCCCCGGCATTTGGACGCCACTCATCCCATCTGGTTGTTCTTGGAAACCATCGAACGTCGCGCGCCGGCGCTGGTGGCGGCTGCGGCCGGAGTTCCACTAACGATCGCTCTTCTGGAACCTTTCCCGCTGGATAACGAGTTCATTACGCTGGGCTTTCTCCCTTGGTCGTGAACATCCCAGCGACCGTCCGATCTTGACAAAATCCGTCAAATGTGGCAATCTCCAGGCCAAAACCGGTTATTTTGTGGATGCCGGCTAAACAAGGGAGTTGGAAAATGAAGACTGAAGTTAAGGTACTCATAGGACTTGTGTGTCTGACTATCGCAGTGGTCCTGGGATTTGCGGCTATCAGGCTGCCGGCGTCTTGACCTTGCCGCTGGCACGGGTAAGTCCCGGTGTCGGTGACCTTTGCCCAAGACAAAGGTCACCGGCATAAGCGCGTCGGCCGGAGCGGCGCCAAGGAAGCTTGTATTAAGAGTTTGAAGGGGAAAAGAACATAAACCTGATCGATTCTTTGCAAGAGGGCGCGAAAGAGCGCCAGCCACGACGGTTTTGAATTACGATCCGGCAAGTGTGGACGAAGCCGCGGCGGATTGCAAACGCGCCCCCGTATGCGCTCTTGCTCTTATGCCATGGGCGTTTAGTGGCTTGCACTTGATCTTACCCAAAATGTCGCAACTTTTTGGGCCATGCTCGAGATGCCGTAAATTTTTCAACGCCGCGGGTGACGCTTTTCAACCGCCGCGAACGTCATAGAGAGCGGGAGGACACCCTGGTACCTGCTCTCGTTCCGTGCCGAATGGAGCGAGACGGCTCAACCGGCTTCCGGCGAAAACAACAATCCATCTCGTCCTCCACACAATTTATTTCCCTAATGGTGACGGATTTGACCATCGTCGACCGTCACAGGACGCAGGAGGGCCAAGGCGGCCCTCCATTCAAAACTGCAAACTAGCAGCGTCCAGGGAGTACATCTCATGAAACTTGAAAACTACGCGGCCATTGCCGCAACCTCGGTTCTTGCTCTCGCTTCGGTTGCCGCGTCGGCCCATGAGCGGCGCGTGTTGCCAGCCAATCACGGCAGCATTGTGCTGACTGTTGGCTCTCACGTGTAGCCGGCATTCGAGGATAGCTACAACGCGGTTGATGTCATTCTCGCCACGACCGACGGAACCTGCCCCGACCACACCACCAATTTGGGGCAGCCGATTGACGTCAACGGGACGGCGAGTGCTCCGGATCCTGACAAGATCAATCTCAAGGTCGAGACACTTTACCTTTTTAAATCCGTGCCTCCGGGCGATCCCCCGATCGGCGACATCCCTCCGGCGGGGATCGAGAAGAGGCTGCGGATAACCGATCGCTCACCGCTTGCGGAGGCATTTAGCACGCCTGGACTTTACGATAGCTGGTTCCGGCCGACCAATCCCGGCAACGCCACCCATGGCGCCTATTCATACCGTGTCTATGGTATGGTACATGCAGGCCCAAATAGTATCACCTGCCCAGGCAGCGCGGCCCCACACCCACTTGCTGCACGTACCGCTACGTTTAATGCCTACTTTGTTTGCGGCCTCGCGGGCACTCTCGTTCCGCCGGACAATTTCGGCTGCATCACGGCAATCCAGCCCTTCCCTGGCGACGCCGCAGACGGATACGAGCCGAGTCTGCCATATGGACCTACCCACTGAGTAGCCGCTACTAAAGTTAGCCTTGCTCACCAAAGGCAAGGAGCAGCATGCCAATTCGGGCAAGAATTTTTGGTTCTTGCCCGAGACCGAACCGGAACAATCGCGCCGCTATTTCGCGTCGACGAGCTTTTCGAATTTCAAGACGAAGCGGTCGCTCTCGCCAATCGCCGCATATTTGTCCCTGTCCTGATCCTTCAGCCGGTAGGTGGGCGGCAAAATCTACACACATTCTAGTCCTGTATCCTTTGGGTTGGCGTGAAGGGGAAGGCACCGGTCCGGCGCCATCCCCAAAATTTTCGTCACTGTTTCAAGCGGTACCAGTGCCTCAACCCGCGCATCCGCGTCCAAATTGCCCGTGCAGATGAGCCCATGCCCTCGCCATGCAGCGATCGATGGTGCGCACCGACACGCCGAGCCTTCCGGCGATCTCGGCATGGCTCAATTCCTCCATGCGATTGAGCACAAAGGCTTCGCGGCAGAGCTGCGGCAGTTCGCGGAGGGAGGCTTGCAGCCGCCGCAGCTCCATCGCGCCTCCGGCGGCAGCTTCGGGACTGGCCGGAGCCTCCGCATTGCAGGCGAGCGCGAAGCCCTCGCCCGCGTAACGCAAACGGACCTTGGTCTTGCGCGCCAAATCCACCGTCAAATTGGCGGCGATGCGAAAGAGGTAGGGGCGCGGATGTTCGAGTGTCGCTGCGGTGCCGCGCTGGAGGAGATGGAGGTAGGTGTCTTGCACAACATCCTCCGCCTCCTGGCGTCCGGCGCGGCGCCGGGCAAACCCCTGCAATTCGCTGGCGTGGGCCTGATAAAGATCTGTCAGGGCAGCGTTAGCCGCGGACATGAGCGGCCTCCACGGGTTGCGTGCACGTGAAGGATCGGAAGAAAACCACGGCGAACGCCGAAGCGGCAACGCCGGCCATGGAAAGCAACATGGGAATACCTCGTGACAGGGGCCGGGGCCGCGAGGGGCCACGCCGGCCGCGCGAAATGGAAAAGCGGTGTGGTGAGGGGAATGCCCGCGCTCAATCGCGAGCGGCCAAAGCCGCATGCGCCGGTTGGCCCAAGGCCCAAGTCCTCGGCTCAGTTCCTGGGCCTGTCGCGCTGGACCAAGGGCTTGCGCCGATTTAACCCGGCGGCAAACGAACGTGTCCAGCGGTAAGCCAGGAAATTACGCCGGGCGACGATTGAATCGCTTTGATGAGCCGGGAAAACCGGGCGGCGCGGGAGCGATCAGATGTTGTCCGGAGGACCGCGCGCGGCGAAATAATATTTTGCGGGAGGTCGCGTGGAGAGCACCGGCGCGGGCGCGAACACGATGGGAGACGCGACCACTTTCGGAAAAACCGCGATCGCCGAAGGCGTCGCGACGGTGGCGCAAGCAGCGGCGGCGCAAGCCAGAATGCAACAAAGGCCGTGATGACGGACAGGATGGCCGCCCGAGGTGCCGGACCCTGACCCGTCTTGCGCGCAATTGATGCCGCTTGGGAAGTTGAAGCCAAAAGCCGGCTCGGATGCGGCGAGGAAACCGTGCAGCAAAAGCGCATAAAGCGCGAACGCGGTGATCGCGACGCGCGTTGTAAGCGACCCTTGCCGAAATCTCCCCATACTTCAACCCCTTGGGGGGATGCCGCGTTGCCGTCTGATGCCGCGTCGGCACTCTAGATCGAGCAAACCGAATTTGGTCGGAGTGAGAGGATTTGAACCTCCGGCCCCCTCGTCCCGAACGAGGTGCGCTACCAGGCTGCGCTACACTCCGACGCGCCGCCGGAGCTTTTCTCCGGCCGCGACTTGCTCAGGAGTTCTTATAACGGCGCCTTGGCGCGCGGGCAAGCCCAATGACCCAAAAGTCGTCTTCATTACGCTCGTTGGAGCGGCATACGTTCGGGCCATCCTGCCGCGATAGCCTGGCGCCGGCGTTGCAAACTTCGAGCCCGCCCCTTGCCTCGGCACCGGACCCATGCGACATACGCCCGCGCTCCGGACATTCAAAAAACCTCCCCGGCGAGAGCTGCGGTAGCTCAGTGGTAGAGCACTCCCTTGGTAAGGGAGAGGCCGAGAGTTCAATCCTCTCTCGCAGCACCAGTTTTCCGCTTACAATTCCTCACGGGAAGGTCACGGAACGTCACCCATGCCCTCTCGCTCCGCCGCCGGTACATAAATCGGATCAGGGTGCAACGCGGTGATGCACGCTTTTGTAAGTTTTTCGCCGGATATCGTACATGGCGTAATCGCGCGGGGCCAGCCGGCATCGTTCATCGCGGCGAAGCGCCGCTTGCCTCTTGCGGGGCGAGGCCGTGGCTGCCCTCCCGCGGTCCCAAGGTCTTGCCCGACCTGGTTTTCTCAACAACGGGCGCCGCGGAGAACAGCCATGGATCAATATGCCGGATGAGACGTGTCATTGAAAGAGACATCGATCTCGGCGCGGCGGAACCGCAAACGG
>JBOHJT010000115.1:0-10065 GCA_050728715.1 Methylocella sp. | reverse complement strand
CACAACTCAAATAATTTCATTGTAAAGTTTATACGTGCCAATATAGACTTACATACTCTTCCCCTGCGAGATGTTTTCACACATACAACATATACGCGGTTATATTTACATATAATACTGTCAGATATACATAAGGTAGTATATTTGGACCCTGATACTATTGTTGTAAACGATATCTCGAAATTATACGATACAGAGCTGAACGGTTGCTGCCTGGCGGCAAGCCAGGACCGTGGCACAGCTATGATGCATAGCGAGTATGGTTTCAAGGTCGACGCAAAAATAGGGCTAAATGCGATACATGGAGACGATATTAACACATATTTGCGGAATGTTATTGGTCTAAAAAATGGAAGCGAGGATCTATATTTTAATTGTGGCGTCCTATTAATTGATCTTGATCTTTGGCGTAGCATGGATATTCATAGGCTGGCAATTAAATTTCTTCGTCGCAATCCAGATTGCTTGTACCTGGACCAAGACGCCTTAAATGCTGTCCTTGCGACGCGCTACATCATATTAGATGATAGATGGAACAGCCTCGCGATTTTAGTAAATGAATATCATCTCAATCACTTTAGCGATAACTCGTTAAGTATAATAAATAAATGGCGGCATGATCCCTGGATTGTTCATTATGCCGGACCAAACAAGCCATGGCGAGCGGATAGAGATCGCACTATGTTAGATTTCTACTTCTGGAACGCGGCAAAACGATCGTTTGCTTATCCATCGTTGAAGCGATTGCACTATGCCTCGTCCCCACCAATGTCAAAATATAAACAAACAAGAAAATTCTCTCCAACGTTAATCGAGCGACTTAAGGAACTTATTGGTTTAATTTAGCACAATTGGTTTTCACGACGAAGACTTTTTTAATAATGCTATGGCATCACTTGTATCCTCATTCTCAGGCGAGAGACTATCAAATAACCATATACCGCTTGTACGACTCTCTATGTACGTTTGTTCATCTTCACTCAGAAATGGACTGTCAAATCTATTATCCAACTGCAGGCGGCGCAAAAGATCTCGTGTCTTCGGAGCATTGTGAACCTCAAATATGTCATTTTGCCAATGAAGATCTTCAATTATATAAAGACCTCCATCTCGAACAAATGGGAAGAGCGTGCCCAGGGCGATCTGTTGATGATGGGACGCATGGCTTGCGTCGTCGATAATAATATCGATTGGACAACCAATGGCATGCGCCAATCTTAGTAAGTCTGCCTTAGATGACATATCTCCGCGCAGAATATTACAATTATCTATTTTTACTGCCGAGAAGTCATCTATGTCGAAGCCAAAAATATCGGCGTGAGGAAAATAGGCTCTCCACATTTGCAAGGATGGCGCGCTATAGGCGACAGCGGTTGTCGTTCCCTCGGCCGCGCACGAAGCTTTGCGTCCATCGGTATCGGATCGGAGTAACCCCATCTCGGCTATAACTAGAGCATCATTCCGAATCGGTCCGAAAAAACGCTCATAAATTCTTGTATAGCGATGGGCGGTTCGGAGAGTTCCTTTGTCACTTCCGTAGGAATCCGCAAGCTGCATAAGCACATCGATCCGCTCAAGTTTGTAGCCGCGATGCAGAAGTACGTTGCTCAGTTTTCGTCTTATTCCAGTTTGAATATTCATTAACTCCTCGCCATCACGAACCGTGCCATGACGCGCAGGCGCCAATGTTCGCGCTCTAGCCTCGCTCGCGGCTTTTCTTGGGAGTGTCGCCTGCGCCGTTTGGATATGATAGAGGATGGTGAAAAGGCCTGCCTGGCTTACCATTTCACGCGGACGAAAGAAACATGGTAGCACGGGTCATACGAGGTGTCGACGCGGGAGTGGTTGGCAGTTGTTTTAGCGCGATCTCCAGCGTGACAAGGTTACCTGATCATGCGGGTTCGCTTGTTTGGGTCCGAGCAAACCAACGATAGACCTCGGCAACGGCCTCGCGAAGTTCGCGGTTTGGACCGGCCATCGATCGCCGCGGCTTCCTGGCCGGCGGCCATGCGTTCTTGCAGGCGAGAGGCGGGTCCGATCTTCGAATTGCCGCGCCGGCATGCCGTTGGAATGGGTCGCCATCAGACGTGCGGCCGAGAACAGCGCCGCCGGGGGCAGCTTGGAGCGATGCATCGCCGGGCCCGCCGCGATCGAGGCTTGACGGCCGCAGTCAAGGCATACGTATGCATGCGCCCGGCTTTTCGGCGCCGCCGGCCGGCCGCTGCCGCCGAGCGGGCAGACGAAGCCGCCGGGCCAGCGTCGTTCGAATAAGCGCCGGACACTGTGTCGATGTGGATCGGACGCGGCGACTGCACAAGGAACGGCGCGAAATCTGGTGGCGCCGGATCGGGCGACGGCGGAGACGGCGATTGCGGCATTCGCCGGGAAATACGCGCTGAAAGTCACCACGGCCGTCGCATGCCTGATCAAGGATCGGCCGGGAAATCAAACTGACCAACTACCCTAAAATCATTTTGCTTGTCAAAGCCTTCAAATCGATCTATTTATATCGAATCCCCTCGTATGAACTTACATATTTTGGTGCAGCTCGCGCGCGTCGTTTAAGAGCGTTAGCACGGTCGTTGCAGGACCAGGTTGCGCCAATCGCCCCCCTTTTCCGCGCGGCCAGATCCGCGCCACCCTTCCAAGGACTTCATCACCAATGCAGGAAATCAAACTGCAGGACTTGAAGCGCAAGTCGCCGACCGAGCTGCTCGCCTTCGCGGAAGAACACGAAGTCGAGAACGCTTCGATCATGCGCAAGCAAGAGCTGATGTTTGCGATCCTCAAGCAATTGGCGAGCCGCGACATCGAGATCGTCGGCGAAGGCGTCATCGAGGTCTTGCAGGACGGGTTCGGCTTCCTGAGGTCGCCCGACGCCAATTATTTGGCTGGACCCGACGATATTTATGTATCGCCATCCCAGATTCGCCGGTTCGGCCTGCGCACGGGCGATACGGTGGAAGGCTTGATCCGCGGTCCCAAGGAAGGCGAGCGGTACTTCGCGCTGCTCAAGGTTAATACGATCAATTTCGAGGACCCCGAAAAAGTCCGGCACAAGATTCACTTCGACAACCTGACGCCGCTTTATCCAGACGAGCGGCTGAAGCTCGAAATCAACGATCCCGCCAAGAAGGATTTGTCGGCGCGCGTCATCGATATTGTGGCGCCGATCGGCAAGGGCCAGCGCGCTCTGATTGTCTCGCCGCCGCGCACCGGCAAGACGGTGCTTTTACAGAATATCGCGCAATCGGTCACCGCCAATCACCCGGAATGCTATCTGATCGTGCTGTTGATCGACGAGCGGCCGGAAGAAGTCACCGACATGCAAAGATCGGTCAGCGGCGAGGTGGTGTCCTCGACCTTCGACGAGCCCGCGGTGCGCCATGTCCAGGTCGCCGAAATGGTCATCGAGAAGGCGAAGCGTCTGGTCGAACATGGCCGCGACGTTGTTATCCTCCTCGACTCGATTACGAGACTTGGCCGCGCGTATAACACGGTCGTGCCATCGTCGGGCAAGGTTCTGACCGGCGGCGTCGACGCCAATGCCCTGCAGCGCCCTAAACGGTTCTTCGGCGCCGCGCGCAATATCGAGGACGGCGGCTCGCTGACGATCATCGCGACCGCACTCATAGATACCGGCTCGCGCATGGACGAAGTGATCTTCGAGGAATTCAAGGGCACCGGCAATTCGGAAATCATTCTCGACCGCAAGGTCGCCGACAAACGGACTTACCCGGCAATCGACATCACGCGCTCTGGCACCCGCAAGGAGGAATTGCTGGTGGCCCCCGACATCTTGAAGAAAATGTATGTGCTGCGGCGTATTCTCAATCCGATGGGCACAATCGACGGAATCGAATTCCTGCTCGGCAAGTTGCGGGAGACGCCGAAGGGCAACGCGACTTTTTTCGAGGTGATGAATACTTGATCAGACCGCGTCTCGCTCCAGGGAGTTTGCCGTCGCGTGGTTCCACGCGTTGGACTTATTGCGCAGGCGGCTCTCCCATTCGAGCGCTTGACCAACGATTGTTGGAAGATCGTCGTATTTCGGCGTCCAGCCGAGCACGGCCTTTATGCGCTTCGTATCCGCGACGAGCGAGGCCGGATCGCCAGGACGGCGGCCGGAAAGCCGCACCTTGAAATCGGCGCCGGACACTTGCTTGACGGCATCGACGGTTTCGAGCACCGAGACGCCACGGCCATAGCCGCAATTGCAAATGAGACTTTCGCCGCCTTTGCGCAGATAGTCGAGCGCCATGAGATGTGCGGCGACCAGATCGCTGACTTGGATATAGTCGCGGATACAGGTGCCATCCCTGGTTGGATAATCGGTGCCGAAGACTTCGAGACCGGGGCGCAGTCCGAGCGCCGCCTGCACCGCGACCTTGATAAGATGCGTTGCGTTCGGCGTCGATTGACCAAGACGCCCGTTTGGATCGGCGCCTGCGACATTGAAATAGCGCAAGATCGCGAACTTCAGATCGTGCGCGTTGGCGGCATCCTCGAGCATCCATTCGGTCATCAGCTTGGAGCGCCCATATGGGTTTATGGGGGCGAGCGGAACGGTTTCGTCGACCGGGGTAACCGCGGGCTCGCCATAAACCGCCGCGGTCGAGGAAAAGATAAAATGCTTGATTTTTCCGCGCACCGCGCATTCGAGCAGGGTTCGCGCCTTGGCGGTGTTGTTGAGATAGTAACCCAGGGGATCGGCAACCGATTCAGGCACCACGATCTTGGCGGCGAAATGGGCGATGGCGTCGATTCTATGTTCGGCGAGAATGGCGTCCAATAGCGCCGCGTCGCCAACATCGCCGGCAATGAGTTTTGCCGGGTGCTTGACCGCCGCCCGGAACCCTGTCGAAAGATCATCGAGAACGACAACTTTTTCGCCGGCATCAACGAGGGCCAAAACCATATGGCCGCCGATATAACCTGCTCCGCCTGTTACAAGAACCGTCATGCCGTCACCCGAACGCGAAATCATTTCGCGGTTCTAGCGCGATTTGGTGCAAAACCGCTTTCATGTCGCCTTAAAATGCGTGCAGCCCGCGATCCTTGCCGCCGCGGCAACCCGATGGGTTTGTCCGCGTGCCCGGCGACACCCCCCCAATACCATGGGCCGCGGATAGAGGCCCTCGTCTTTTTTGAAATTTCGTAACTGCCCAGGTTAGGTGACCGGGACGCGCTCGAAGCCGCCTGGCGGGGACCAAAAAATGCGGCGCTTTGCGGAAAATCGCTCGCCAAAGGGAACAAATTGTGGTTTTGATGTCACAGGGCCTGACAAGTTATGTTTGACTTGGCATTGCAAGAAGAAACCGCTTTTTTAGTCTTTAGAAACTTGCTAGTGTGAATTTTGAGGCAAAACATCATCTGCTCGGTTCCGGGCATGGCGTGACAGGAATTTTCGCCCGCTTCCCCGCGCGGCATCCAATTTGTTCGACGGCGCCTGCATCCTCCCCCTGCATCCTCACAAAGAGACGGTTTGGCCGACAGATCCGGACCCATGTTCCATGGAAAATCGCGTTTTCGATAAAACCAGGCTTCCCAGCCGGCACGTGACGGAAGGCGCATCGCGCGCGCCGCATCGTTCGTATCTTTACGCGATGGGGCTCACGCGCGAGCAAATTCACCGGCCCCTAATTGGCGTGGCATCCTGCTGGAACGAAGCCGCTCCTTGCAACATCGCGCTGATGCGACAGGCACAAGCGGTGAAGAAGGGTGTTACCTCGGCGGGCGGCACGCCGCGCGAATTTTGCACCATCACGGTGACCGATGGGATCGCGATGGGGCATGAGGGGATGAAATCCTCGCTTGTTTCGCGCGAGGTGATCGCGGACTCGGTCGAGCTTACCATGCGCGGCCATTGCTACGATGCGCTCGTCGGCGTCGCCGGCTGCGACAAGTCGCTGCCCGGCATGATGATGGCCATGCTTCGTCTCAACGTGCCCTCGATTTTCATCTACGGGGGTTCGATCCTGCCGGGAACCTTCAAGGGGAGGCCGGTCACCATTCAAGATCTTTTCGAAGCGGTCGGCAAATATTCGGTCGGGGACATGTCGGCCGAGGACTTGGACACGCTCGAGACCGTCGCCTGTCCTTCGGCCGGAGCCTGTGGCGCGCAGTTCACCGCCAATACGATGGCCACCGTCTCGGAGGCGATCGGACTAGCCCTTCCTTATTCGGCCGGGGCGCCGGCTCCCTATGAAATTCGTGACCGCTTCTGCGTAATGGCGGGCGAGATGGTGATGGACCTCTTGGCGAGCAACCTTCGCCCGCGCGATATCGTCACCCGCAAGGCGCTCGAAAACGCCGCGACCGTTGTCGCCGCTTCCGGCGGCTCGACCAATGCCGCACTGCATCTGCCGGCAATTGCCAACGAATGCGGGATTGCGTTTGATCTCTTCGAATTCGCCGAAATCTTCCGCCGGACGCCCTACATCGCCGATCTGAAGCCAGGCGGCAAATATGTCGCCAAGGACATGTTCGAGGCCGGCGGCGTTCCCTTGCTGATGAAGACTCTGCTCGATCATGGCTTCCTGCACGGCGATTGCCTCACTGTCACCGGCCGCACGGTTAACGAAAACTTAAGCAAAGTCGTGTGGAACCCTGACCAGGACGTTGTCTGGCCGGCCGACAAGCCAATCACCCCCACCGGCGGCGTCGTTGGTCTGAAGGGGAGCCTCGCGCCCGAGGGAGCGATCGTGAAGGTCGCGGGCATGCCGGAAGCGGCGCTGGTCTTCAGGGGCCCGGCGCTTTGCTTCGACAACGAAGAAGATTGTTTCGAAGCGGTGACGAAGCGCCGCTATGCGGAAGGTTGCGTTTTCGTGATCCGCTACGAGGGTCCGCGAGGCGGACCCGGCATGCGCGAAATGCTATCGACGACGGCTGCGCTCTACGGCCAAGGCATGGGGTCCAAGGTCGCGCTTGTCACCGATGGGCGCTTTTCCGGCGCGACGCGCGGTTTTTGCGTAGGCCATGTCGGACCGGAGGCGGCCGTTGGCGGCCCGATCGCGCTCGTGCGGGATGGCGACATGATCGAGATCGACGCAATCAAGGGAACGATAGACCTCCGTTTGGGGGTTGCGGAATTAAAAAAAAGAAAAAAAGATTGGCAACCCCGTAAAACCAATTTCGGGTCTGGCGCGTTATGGAAATACGCCCAGATGGTCGGTCCGGCCGTTACCGGAGCAGTTACCCATCCGGGTGCATTGAGCGAAACTAATGTCTATGCTGACGTCTAGCCGCATTACAGGGGTCTTGCTTTTTGGGCTGGCGGCCTGCTTGCCAGGTTCCCGCGCCGGCGCGCTCGAGGCGACCGATGGCGCGGCGGTTGAAAAGGCACCGCGCCAGACATTCGCGACGCCGCGGGCCGCTTTGCGGGCGGGACTCGAAGGGTTTCGCTCGGGCAACGCCACGTCCGCGATCGAGGCCCTGAAATATGCCGCGGCGCGAGGCGAATTGCTGGCGCAATGGAAGCTCGCCAAAACTTATGCAAATGGCGACGGCGTGCCGCGCGACGATATCAAGGCGTATGACTATTTCTCTCAAATCGTCACGAATTACGACGAGGACGACCCGAACCGGGGCGATCGCGCGGTTGTGTCGAACGCGGTGGTCTCGCTCGGGAACTACGATCTGAACGGAATAGCCAACAGCAAGGTCAGTCCCGATCCCCAGCGCGCGCTCCAAATGTTCCAATTCGCCGCGACGACGTTCGGCGATGCGGACGCCCAATACAATTTGGCCCGGATGCACCTCGACGGCGCGGGCGTCGATAAGGATGGCCGGGAGGCAATCCGCTGGCTATTTCTCGCCGCCGATAAAGGGCACCTCCAAGCGCAGGCTCTGCTCGGCCAAACGCTCTTCACGGGCCGCGACGGTGTCCGGCCGCAGCGCGCGCTCGGCCTCATGTGGCTGACCTTGGCGCGGGAAGCCGCGATTGATTCCAAAAAGGATAAATGGATCATCGATGTCTATGACAAGGCGGTGGCTTCGGCGAATGACGGAGACCGGCAGGATGCGCTCGCCTATCTCGAAGATCATCTGAAACGGCGAAATTGATCTCGCGTGGTTCGCGCGCGGCTTCTGGCGCAGCGAGTTTTGGTATGCGCGGCCGCCCCGAGCCGGTTCGCGCGAAAAAGCCGTGCCGCGCGAATGCGCACCGGGGTCATTCCTGTGTTTTCGATTTCGGCCGCCGTTTGTTCATTTCCTTCACGCGAAGAGACATTTTTATGGCCTGCCTGGCTTCGGCGCGGCCCGCGACAGGCTGAAGGATTTTCCGGAATTCGTCGCGTTTCGCATGAATTGAGGCGATCACCTTGCCCATGGGGATACCCATGTCCACGAGCACGGCTTCCGACAATTGCAGGCTTGCCTCGATTGTCTCGGGAACGGCATCGCTCACGCCAAGACCATAGAGCAGCGTTGCGTGATGCGCGTCGCGGGCTCTGGCGACAATGACCAGATCTGGATAACCCGCGCGGGCATGGCGAACAATGTCTTCCGCGTCGGCGGGCTTGTCCATTGTGATGATGAGAGCCTTGGCCTTGCCGAGCCCGCAGCGGGCGAGAAACTCGGGCCGCGACGCATTGCCCCAATGGATGCTTTTTCCTTCGGCCCGAAACCGTTGCACCAAGGCGGGATCAGTATCCACGGCGACATACCGGATGGCATGGGCATGCAGCATGTCGCCGACGAGCTGGCCAACCCGGCCGAAGCCGGCGACGATCGCATCGGGCGCAGGACCGTCTCCGCCCGGCTCAAGGAGGGCGGCGGACTCCGATGCGGCGGGCCGTCTTGCCAGGCGCTTGGCGAGAGCGCCAAGGAAGGGTACGGCGAACATCGAAAGAGTCACCGCGATCATCGCCTCCGCCCCGGTGCCGGCGGGCATGGCCTTGGCGGCGATGGCCGCGGTGATGATGACGAAAGCAAATTCCCCGCCGGGCGCCAGCATAAGCGCGGCCTCGGTGGAGACCTGAACGGGCAGGCGCGCGATCCACCCAGCTAACCAGTTGACGCAAAACTTGACGAGCATGATGCAAAGCGCAAGACCGAAGGCCCTGAGCGGAGCGGAAAATATGTGAGAAAGATCGAGGCTCGCGCCGATCGAAACAAAGAAAAGTCCGAGCAGCAGACCTTTGAAGGGCTCGATCGTTACTTCGATCTCGCGCCGGTACTCGGTTTCGGCGAGAAGAATGCCGGCTATGAAGGCGCCAAGTCCCATCGACAAACCGCTCGCCGCGGTGAGAACCCCGGTTCCGATCACCACAAGCAGGCAGGCCGCCATGAAAAATTCGGTCGATCCCGCCGCCGCGACGTGACGAAATAGTGGCCGCATGACGAGCCGGCCGCCGAGCACGATGACGCTCAAACCGGTGAGCGCGGGAACCAGGAAAGAGACAACAGCCATGCCGAGGCCGCCGCCGCCGCCGCGCATTCCAAGCATGGTGGCCATGAACAGGAGTGGCGCCACCATCAGGTCCTGAAAGAGCAGGACGGCGAAAATCGTGCGGCCCGCCGTGGTTCCGAGCCGTTTGCCCTCGGCGAGCACGGGAACCACGATGGCCGTGGACGACAGGGCAAGGGCAAAACCGAGCACTTCCGCCGAGGTTGGAGGCTCCCCTAGGATCAAGGCCAAGGCGCCCAGCGCGGCGGCGGAGCCGAAGACCTGAAGAGCGCCGAGCCCGAAGACGAGTCGGCCGATAATCGCCAAACGCTGCCACGACAGTTCAAGGCCGATCATGAACAGCAGAAAGACGACGCCGAATTCCGCGACCGGCGCGATTTGCTCGACATTGTCGAGAGCGAATGGAGCGAGCCAGCCGATTTGCCGCGCAAGCGCGCCAAGGCCATAGGGGCCAAGCAAAACACCCGCGCCAAGGAAGCCCAGAACCGGGCTGAACTGCAAGCGCCGGAACAGCGGCACGACCACGCCAGCCGTCGCGAGAAAAATCAATGTTTCCTTGTATTGCTCGGGTGCGAAGGTGGTCATCGTCCTGTTTAGCCAAAATAACTCTCGCAGGGACGAAATTTGGGGTTATTCGCGCTCGCGCGGCGCGGTCA
>JBOHJT010000114.1:0-10298 GCA_050728715.1 Methylocella sp. | reverse complement strand
CGCCAGCGCCTGCAACGGCAACACCAAGCTGGTCCGGCAAATCACGGGCGGTTTCTGGGACACTATCTATAAGGGTCCCTTCGGCAGGCTCGCGGGCGGTTTGCAATATTCCTTCACCCAGAAATTCAGCTTCCATGGTATCGGGGGCACGCCGGAGCGAAACGAAAACATCTTCTTCACCAGCCTTCGCTACTATCCGTTCTAAACGAGAGACGGCCGCTTTGGCTCATCGGGCTCGCTGGCGGAACGGCCAGCGGGCCTGCTATTTGGTGCGAAGCGAAGCTGACTCGGGTTCCACATATCGCTAGCTTCAAAGCCGACGGGCGCGGGAAGGACCGATGCCGATGCAACTCGACGGGCCGGGGTTCGCGCCGCTTGCCGGCGGCAAGGCGGCTGATCTTGTGGTTCTCCTGCATGGGGTAGCGGCCAACGGCAACGACCTTCTTTATCTTGCCCGCGCTTGGCGGAAGGTTTTGCCCAACGTGGAGTTCATCGCGCCGAATGCTCCGTTTCCATGCGATTATGCGCCCGAGGCCCGGCAATGGTTCAGCCTGCAGGACCGCGCGCCGGAAAAGTTGCTCGCCGGATTGAGGGAAGCGGGTGCAATTCTCGATCGCTTTTTCGATGAACTGCTGGCTAGCCGCCAGCTCGCCGACGCCCGCCTGGCGCTCGCCGGGTTCTCGCAAGGCGCCGCGACGGCGCTCTACGCCGGCTTGCGGCGGCAAACGCAAATTGCCGGCATCGTTGCTTTTTCCGGAGCGCTGCCGGAAGGGGTGGGGCTGGGGCGCGAAATCCGCAGCAAACCGCCGGTTCTCCTCGTTCATGGCGTGGCGGACGATGTCGTGCCTTTCCAGTCGATGGCGAACGCGAAGGCCGCGCTCGAAGCGGCGGGCGTGCCCGTGACGGCGGTGGCGAGGCCGGGCCTTGGCCATGGCATCGACGACGCGGGAATAGCGTTGGCCGTGGATTTTCTGCGCGATGTTCTGAAAGCCCCGCAACACGGCTCGGGCCTGGCAGTCTAAAACCTGGTGCTGCCTTATCCTCGCTCTCCGCTATCCAACCACGCGGAACTACGTTATATAAACTCTCTATATGAGGATTAACGCGGGGTGAACTTAAGCGCGGCTTCCGCAAGATAACAAGTGCGAAGTCAACCGGAAAAAGCTTGAAAGCAGGCAAGACCGGCCAAGGTATCGCAGGCTAAGCCATCCAACGCCGAGCGGCGTAACCTTAAGAGTAGTGCGTTTTCCGTCATCACGTCCAACAACGATACAATGATACACAGGAAGGGAGTAAAATCATGGCAAAGGTCTTGTGCGTACTTTACGATGATCCGGTCGATGGTTATCCGAAATCCTATCCTCGCGACGATCTCCCCAGGATCGATCGCTATCCGGACGGTCAGACTCTTCCAACGCCAAAATCGATCGATTTCCAGCCCGGTACCTTGCTCGGCAGCGTATCCGGCGAGCTGGGCTTGCGAAAATACCTCGAATCCAACGGCCACACTCTGATTGTGACCTCCGACAAGGACGGTGCGGGCTCGGTCCTCGATCGAGAGCTGCCAGATGCCGAGATCGTCATCTCGCAGCCGTTTTGGCCCGCCTATATGACCGCCGAGCGGTTCGCCAAGGCACCCAAATTGAAGCTTATTATTACCGCTGGCATTGGTTCGGACCACACCGACCTGCAGGCGGCGATCGACCACGGTGTCACCGTCGCGGAGGTCACCTACAGCAATTCGATCAGCGTCGCCGAGCATGTGGTGATGATGATTCTCTCGCTCGTGCGCAATTACATCCCGTCGTATCAATGGGTGGTGCGGGGCGGCTGGAACATCGCCGATTGCGTCACGCGTTCGTATGACGTCGAAGGCATGCATGCCGGCACCGTCGCGGCCGGCCGCATCGGGCTCGCGGTGCTGCGCCGTCTAAAGCCTTTCGACATGCATCTGCATTATTATGACCGTCATCGTCTGCCGGAGGCAGTCGAGAAAGAGCTGAACGTCGCCTGGCATCCGGACGTCGAGGACATGGTAAAAGTCTGTGACGTCGTCACCATCAACTGCCCGCTGTATCCGGAGACCATGAATTTGTTCGACGCAGCGCTGATTTCCAAGATGAAGCGCGGCGGCTATATCGTGGACACCGCGCGCGCAAAAATCTGCGACCGCGATGCCATTGTCCGGGCGCTCGAAAGCGGCCAGCTCGCCGGCTATGCGGGCGATGTCTGGTTCCCGCAACCGGCGCCGAAAGACCATCCGTGGCGCACAATGCCGCACCATGGGATGACGCCGCATATCTCCGGGACAACGCTCTCCGCGCAGGCGCGCTACTCGGCCGGCACGCGCGAAATCCTCGAGTGTTATTTCGAGGGCCGGCCGATCCGCAACGAATATCTGATCGTCGACAAAGGCAGGCTCGCGGGCGCCGGCGCGCATTCCTACAGCGCCGGAAACGCGACGGGCGGATCCGAGGAAGCCGCCAAATTCAAGAAAGGTGCGTGAATTGCCCTCGGCGGCTCCGAATTATCCCCTGAGCCGCGATCCGTCGATATTTCAAAGTCCCCCCTTGACCAACGGCAGAGGCAGCGCAGTCCCAGTGCATTCTATGCTCTCGAAATGGCCGCGCGATAGGCCGTTGCCGGATTATTCCTGTCGTCGCGCCAGCCGGGGTGATTGAAATGGATGACAAAGTCGCCGTTGTATGAAGCGACGGCGTTGTCGAAGGTAAGTGTGCCGATGCGCCGCCAATTCTTGAACGTTTGCCTTAAGGCACCCAAGCCGAACCGTGTCTTCCCTTCATCCGTCACTTCGATGTGAAAAATGAGCTTGCGTTTTGGCACTTGATCGCCTTCGTCGAAAATCTGACCCAAGACTTCGTCGCGTAAATCCAGCTTTTCTCCTTCGATCCTCGGTTGATCGGGCGCGATGAGGAGGCGCATGAATTCAGGCGCGCGCGTGGGCTCGTCCAACGGTTTACCGAGTTCGGCGATCGGGTAGATCTGACGCAGGCCGGCTTTCTTATCGATGAGGAAAAAAACAACTCCCACAAAGGCCAGAAAAGGCTGGCGCCAGACAGTGAGTTCTGGAGCATTGCGAAGCTCCGCGTCGTTGATACAGGCGGTGTAGGTGCCGGCAATGTCTTCTATCGTGACGAAGTTCGCGGTCTGAAGCAGCTCGAGATGGTTGGGATCTGTGGCGGGAAAGAGCTTACCGGCCAGCGCCAGCGCGCGAAGATCGCCGCGATGCACCCCACTGGACCCAGATGAATAACGTCCTACCACCAAGCCTCGGCTGCCTCCCCTAAAATAACCCGAGTATTCCGTTTCTTCCGTGATCTCCCACAATCCGGTCAGGCATACGCCGTTCGAATGGATAATGCGACGGAACCCCTTTTTGTCTGGACCCCAGCGCAAATCAGCGTGGGAGTCGACAGTGCGTTTTGAAGCTTGGCCAAAGAAGTAATGCTTACCAGGAGGCAGAATACCGCGCAGCAGATTTGCAAGCGTCACCTCGTAATGGGGCAGGGGTGGCTCGCCATCGCCGCCCCAGACTTGTTGGTAAGGGTTGGCGAAGATCGCCTCGCGCACTTCCGAAAAGCGCGATCCGTTATAAGCGCGATCTTCCTCGGTGACTTGCTCGATTCCAAAATCGCCTGGTTCCATGATGAACTCACTTCCCAAATTGCCATTCCGTTGCGTTCGTTTCCCTTGAGCGCGGCGCTCGCGGCCGCTTGGCCGGCAAGGGTTACTCGAAGCCGCCCGCTGGCATGCTCGAACAACCGACGCTGGTATCTTCCTCGACGAGCTTAATCCAAGCCGTGACCCTCGCCAAGGGGAACGTTCGGTTCGCGGCCGCGGTCCCGCCCCGAGTCCTTGCGGGTCCAAATGCCGCCGGGCCGGACGGCACATGGGCTGACTCCTCGGTCCAACTCTCAAATATTTTTCGCTTTTATTTCCGGCGGCTTTGCGCCACATTGCGAGTCAAACAAGAGCGATAAGGCTAGCCGTGCCGCAGATTGCCGGGACCTTCGACGCCTATCTCGATCACGCCGTGGCTCTGGACGTTCGCTTAGGCGCCGCCGCGAAGGTTCTTCGCGCCGTCGCGGCGGCCGCCGTCGAAATGTCCGGCCTCATCGATCTCGGCCGCTTATACGGCCTGCTAGGCGCCAGCCGCGCCAGCACGAACACTGACGGCGACGTTCAGAAGGAACTCGACGTTCTCGCCAACGATATGTTCGTCGGCGCGTTCAGGCAGGCTCCGGTGGCGGCGGTTGTCTCCGAGGAAATGAGCGAGCCATTGGTTCTCGATTCCGCGGGCCCGCTCGCGGTTGCGATGGATCCGCTCGACGGCTCCTCGAATATCGATGCCAATGTCTCGATCGGCACGATCTTTTCGATTCTTCCCGTGCTTGCCGAGGCGAACGGCGCCGAGGCCCATTTCCTGCAACCGGGGCGGATGCAGATCGCCGCTGGTTTTGTCATTTATGGGCCGCAGACGTCGATCGTATTCGTTTTGGGAAGCGGTCAAACCCAAATCTTCACCCTAGACCGTCGCGCCGGCCGGTTCCATCAGGCGATATCCGCTCCGGTCATCGACCAGGAAAGCGCAGAGTACGCCATCAACGCCTCCAACTACCGGCATTGGGAGGCTCCGGTCCGGGCTTTTATCGATGATTGCGAGCAGGGCGCCGAAGGGCCGCTAAAGCGCGACCACAATATGCGCTGGACGGGCTCGCTCGTCGCCGACACCTACCGGATTTTGCTGCGCGGCGGGATTTTCCTCTATCCTGGCGATCAGCGGGCCGGTTATAACCATGGGCGGCTGCGGCTCCTTTACGAGGCCAATCCGATCGCTTTAATCGTGGAACGGGCGGCGGGGATCGCGACCGACGGCGTGCGCCCTATTCTCGACATCGTCCCCTCCGCCATCCACGCGCGGGTGCCGCTCGTCTTTGGCTCGGCGGGGCCGGTTGGGCTCGTCGCCCGCTATCATAGCGATCCGCAATTTTGCGAGCGCGCGCCATTATTTGGCAAGCGCGGCCTCATGCGTCTTTAGAAAAAGAACAAGCTGAAAAAGAAGAGGCTGACGTGTCCGCGAAATATCCGATCATTTCGGTGACCGGTTCCTCTGGGTCTGGAACGACATCCGTCAGGCGCACCTTCGAGCAGATTTTCCGGCGCGAGCAGATCGTGGCGGCCTTTATCGAGGGCGATGCGTTCCATCGTTACGATCGCGACGGAATGCAGACGGTAATGGCCGAAGAGGAGGCGAAAGGCAATCGCCATTTCAGCCATTTCGGCCCCAACGCCAACTTTTTGGCGGAACTCGAGTGCGTGTTTCGCAGCTATCATGAATCAGGCACTGGCAAGACCCGGCATTATGTTCATGACGACGAAGAGGCCGCATTCTATGGGTGCGCGCCCGGAACATTCACAGGCTGGGAGGCTTTGCCCCCACAAAGCGATCTTCTCTTCTATGAAGGACTGCACGGCGCGGTCGAAACGGACGAAGTGAATATTTCGCAATATCCCGACCTGAAGATCGGCGTCGTGCCGGTTATCAACCTCGAATGGATTCAAAAAATCCGTCGCGACTGCTCCGCGCGCGGCTATTCGACGGAGGCGGTGATGGACATAATGTTGCGGCGAATGCCCGATTATGTCCATTACATTTGTCCGCAGTTCACTAAAACGGACATTAATTTCCAGCGGGTGCCGACCGTCGATACCTCGAATCCTTTTGCCGCGCGCTGGATCCCGACCGCCGACGAATCAATGGTGATCATCCGTTTCGCCAAACCGCGCGGTATCGATTTTCTCTATTTGCATTCGATGATCCATGACAGTTTCATGTCGCGGGCCAATTCGATTGTTATTCCAGGCGCCAAGCTCGATCTTGCGATGCAGCTGATTTTAACACCGTTCGTCCTTCAGCTCGTCGAGCGGCGACGGCGAGCGTTCTGAGGCACCCAATCCATGAATAGATTCGCCACGTGGCATTATCGCTCCGCTCATGGTTTGATGAGGGCGGTCTCCGGCTTGAATTATGCGTGGCCCGCGAAAGTTTAACCCGGATGGCCGGGAGGCCTTGACTAGGCTATCCTAAGGACACCCGTCCGCAATCCGTGAGAGAGAGTAACCCATGGCCCGTATCACACTTCGGCAGCTGCTCGACCATGCGGCCGAGCACGACTATGGCGTCCCGGCGTTCAACATCAACAATATGGAGCAAGGCTTGGCGATCATGGAAGCGGCCGCCGCCACCGATGCCCCGGTCATTATTCAGGCGAGCCGCGGCGCCCGCGCCTATGCCAACGACATCGTGCTCGCCAAGTTGATCGAGGCGTTGATCGAGCTGTATCCGGATATTCCGGTCTGCATGCATCAGGATCACGGCAACAGCGAAGCGACCTGCTACACGGCGATTCAATACGGATTTTCATCGGTGATGATGGACGGCTCGCTCGAGGCCGATGCGAAGACGCCTTCCTCATACGATTATAACGCCGGTATCACCGCCAATGTCGTCGAGGTGGCGCATTTGGTCGGTGTTTCGGTCGAGGGCGAACTTGGAGTCCTTGGGTCGCTCGAACTCGGCGCTGGCGAACAGGAAGACGGACATGGCGCGGAAGGCAAACTCAGCCTCGATCAGCTCTTGACCGACCCCGGCCAGGCCGTCGATTTCGTGACGCGGACAAAGGTCGATGCGCTCGCGATCGCGATGGGAACTTCGCACGGCGCCTATAAGTTCACCCGCAAGCCCGATGGCGATATTTTGTCGATGCGGGTCGTCGAGGCGATCCACTCGAAACTTCCCAACATCCATCTCGTGATGCATGGATCGTCATCGGTTCCGCAGGAACTCCAGGACCGCTTCAACGCCTATGGCGGCACCATGCGTCAGACTTATGGCGTCCCTGTCGAGGAGATCGTGCGCGGCATCAAACACGGGGTGCGCAAGGTGAACATCGATACCGATTGCCGTCTCGCGATGACCGCCGAACTTCGCCGCGTCGCACACGAGTCGCCTGGCGAGTTCGACCCGCGCAAATTCTTGAAACCCGCCATGGACGCGATGCGCGAGGTTTGCCGGCAGCGGCTCGAGCAATTCGGCACCGCCGGAAATGCCTCGAAGATCAAGGTTCTGCCGATGTCCGCGATGGCCAAGCGCTATGCCTCGGGCAGCCTCGATCCCGCCCTAAACCTGCGGCGCACCGCCGCGGAATAGACCGGGGATTTTTGATGAGCTTACGCGGCAAGGATTTGAAGGTGACGCCGCGCGGCCGCAATTCTCATGACGATCGGCGCGCTTACGTGCCGGCTGGCCGCGTTTTCGACTTGGAACCGGAATGACCCCTCTTGTCATCGCTCCATCAATTCTTTCCGCTGATTTCGCCAAACTCGGCGAAGAAATCCGGGCGATCGCCGGCGCTGGCGCCGATTGGATTCATATCGACGTCATGGACGGCCATTTCGTGCCAAACATCACGATCGGCCCACTGATGGTGCGCGCCTTGCGCCCGCATGCGAAAATCCCTTTCGACGTGCATCTTATGATCGCCCCTTGCGATCCCTATCTTGCCGCCTTCGCGGAAGCCGGGGCGGATTCGATCTTGATCCATGTCGAGGCAGGGCCGCATCTTCATCGTTCGCTGCAGGCGATCCGGGAGCTAGGCAAAAAAGCCGGCGTCGTGCTCAACCCGGCGACCCCGGCATCGAGCGTCCAGAATGTCCTCGATCTCGTCGATCTGGTGCTGGTCATGTCGGTCAACCCTGGCTTTGGCGGGCAGACCTTCATTACCTCGGCGGTGGACAAGATCGCGGAACTGAAGGCGATGATTGGCCCGCGCGCGATCCGTATCGCGGTCGACGGCGGGATCAACCCGGAAACCGCGGGCCTCGCCGCTTCGGCGGGCGCGGACACTTTTGTCGCGGGCTCCGCCATCTTCAAGGGAGGCCCAGAGCATTATGCGGCGAATATTGCGGCAATACGCACGGCAGCCGCCAGAATGCGACATCGCGATGCCGCTTGAGGCCCTGATATTCGACGTAGATGGGACGCTCGCCGAAACCGAAGAGGCGCATAGACAGTCCTTCAACGAAGCATTCGCGGCCTTCGGGGTCGCTTGGAGCTGGGATAAGGAGCTTTATCGCGAACTCCTCCAGGTGACTGGCGGCAAGGAGCGTCTTCAGCATTATATCGACGCTTGGCAACCTCGCGGGCGCGAGGTGGCACTTGCCCGCTTCGCCGAGATCTACGAGGAGACGTCGGCCCGCTACGCCGCGCTGGTAAAGTCCGGCGCCGCGCCAGAAAGACCCGGCGTTCGCCGCTTAATCACGGAGGCCCATGAACGGGGCGTGCGGCTCGCTATCGCCACGACGTCGCTGCGGGAGAGCGTCGATGTGATACTGCGCGCGATGTTCGGCGAAGAAGGCCCCTCCCGGTTTGCGGTGATCGCCGCGGGTGATGTCGTGGCCCACAAGAAACCCGCGTCCGACGTCTATCGCTTCGCTCTTGACACGCTGGGGTGCGACCCGGGCTCTTGTGTCGCCATCGAAGATTCGGAAAATGGCATCAAGGCGGCGAGGGCCACTGGGTTGCCCGTCCTCGCGGCGCCAAGCTATTATATGAAAGGGGATGACTTCAGCCTTGCGACGAGCGTTCTCAGCGACCTCGGCGAGCCGGATCGTCCCTGCCGCCAGATCGGCGGCCTGCGCTTCGATCGGGATTACGTCGATATTGACGGCTTGAACGCATGGCTCTCCAAGCAACATCAATCCTGCGCCGGGGCGCCGAGGGACCCCCCCAAATCATCAACCGGCCCGTTGAAATCGGATAACAATTTCCGTTTTCACGGTCCGGTTGCTAAAACAGTCCGGTGACCTTGCCGCTGTCATCGAGATCGATCTTGGTTGCCGCCGGCACCTTGGGCAAGCCCGGCATCGTCATGATCTCGCCGCACACGAAGACAACGAACTCCGCGCCGGCGGCGAGCCGGACTTCGCGGATATTGATCTCATGGTTGGACGGCGCGCCGCGCAGCTTTGCGTCGGTCGAGAACGAATACTGGGTCTTGGCGATACAAACGGGATAGTGGCCGTAGCCGCTCTCCTGAAGCCGTTTGATCTGCGCGCGAATCTTTGAATCGGCGGTGACCTGGCTCGCGCCATAGAGCTTGGTGGCGATCGCCGTCGCCTTGTCCCAGAGCGGAGCTTCGTCCTCATAAATGAATTGAAAGCCGACCGGTGCTTTGTCGGCCATATCGACGACCGTGCGCGCCAGCTCCTCGGCACCCTTGCCCCCTTCCGCCCAATGCCGGCACACGACGACTGAAGCTTCGTGATGCGCCATTTTTCTTTTCAAAAGCGCGATCTCGGCGTCCGTGTCGAAGCTGAAATGATTGATCGCGACGACGCAAGGAAGCCCGAAATGGTTGCGGATATTGTTGAGGTGGCGCTCCAAATTGGCGACGCCCTTTGTCAACGCATCGAGGTTTTCCCTATTGAGTTCCTTGACGTCCACGCCGCCGTGAAATTTGAGGGCGCGGATGGTCGCGACGATCACCGCCGCCTGCGGGCGAAGGCCCGATTTGCGGCATTTGATATCGATGAATTTCTCGGCGCCGAGATCGGCGCCAAAGCCCGCCTCGGTCACCACGTAGTCGGACAGTTTCAGCGCGGTCTTGGTGGCGAGCACGGAATTGCAACCATGCGCGATATTGGCGAAAGGCCCGCCGTGAATGAAGGCCGGGTTGTTTTCGAGCGTTTGCACGAGGTTCGGCTTAAGCGCGTTCTTCAATAGCACCGCCATGGCGCCATGCGCGTTCAAATCTGCCGCGTGAATAGGCTTTTGGTCTCGCGTGTATCCAGCCACGATCCTCCCCAGCCGGTCCTTTAAATCCTTGATCGAGGTCGCAAGGCAGAAAATCGCCATGATCTCGGAGGCGACCACGATGTCGAATCCGTCCTCGCGCGGAACTCCGTTCCCGATCCCGCCCAGACCCACGGTGATTTGCCGCAATGCCCGGTCGTTCATATCGACGACCCGTTTCCATGCGATGCGCCGCACATCGAAATTCAGTTCATTGCCGTGGTTAATATGATTGTCGATCATCGCGGCGAGAAGGTTGTTGGCAAGGCCGATCGCATTGAAGTCGCCGGTAAAATGCAGGTTGATGTCTTCCATCGGCACAACCTGCGCATAACCGCCGCCGGCCGCGCCTCCCTTCATGCCGAAAACCGGCCCTAACGAGGGCTCGCGCAGGCAAATGGAAGCCTTCTTGCCGATGCGGTTC
>JBOHJT010000113.1:0-10324 GCA_050728715.1 Methylocella sp. | reverse complement strand
CTGCCCCAACGTACAGCCGTTTTCCGTTCGTGAATTCATTGCCGAATTTGCGAATGACGATGCTTGCCTGACCCGCGTTATGGAAGTTCGCTACGGCCTGCGTCATGTTTGCCGCCACTGCGGCAAAAGAGGCAACGTTTCACACGCTCGCTGGCCGCCGCGCTTATTCCTGCGCGGCTTGTGGCGATCATATATATCCATGCGCTGGCACGATCTTTCAGGATAGCCGCACGCCACTGCAAACTTGGTTCTATGCGATCTATCTCTTTATCGCAACGCGCCACGGCGTTTCCGGCAAAGAACTCCAACGCTCTCTTGGTGTGACTTACAAGTGCGCTTATCGCATGGGCCAGCAAATTCGCAAGCTCATGGGTTCGGCCGATGACCGTGCCGTGCTCAAGGGCCATGTCGAGCTTGATGAAGCCTATATTGGTGGCCGTCGCGCCGGCAAGCGCGGTCGCGGCGCCGAAGGCAAGACGATCATCATGGGCATGGCGGAACGCGGCGGAAAGATCGCCGCTCAAGCCATCCCGAACGTTCAAAAAGAGACGCTTCGCGGTGTTGTGCTTGAGAACGTCGAAAAGGGCTCGATTGTCTCAACCGACGAACTCTACAGCTACAATTTACTAGAGGGTGACGGCTACAAGCACGGCCGCGTCAAGCACGGCGAAAAGGAGTGGAGCTATTACGATTTTCGCCATGATGCGGTCCATAACACGAACCGCGTCGAGAGTTTTTGGCGACTGTTCAAAAAGTCGGTTGCGTCAACCCACATCCATATTAGCGCGAAATATGCCGACCGTTACCTTGGCGAGTTCGCTTTCCGGACGAACCACCGCGTCATGGGGAACGCGATGTTTGATCTTCTGATTGCGACGCTTTGATCACCTTGGCGAGTGCGCGCTCCAATTCAGCCCGGTTGACCGGGCTGTTGCGAGCCTCCTCTTGGGCAATAAACTCTTGTAATCGCGCGGTTTTTAAGGCCTCGGTAAGCGTCAACATGCTGGAATCCTTGACAAATCGAGCATGTATGTTACATGAAATGCGGCGGTCACGCCACAGGAAGTGCGACTTCCGGCAGCGTGACCCGACCCGCTACGGTTTTAACATGCGGTCTCTCCGCATTTTGCACCGCCTCCTTCCGGTTACGACCCTCTCCAAGGTCTAGGTTAGCGGGCGCGACCCGCCGTCAATGGGCAGAGGTTACCACCTCTGCCCAATTGTTTGAAATCACGTGCGATTTTCGCTTCTGGTTTCTGTGGTAATCGTGATTCGGCCGTCACCTTGATAGATGAGCTTGAACACGCTCGCGGCTGCCTCAAGCCAAGCAGCGCGGCCCTCGATTGACCAAACCGTGTCCGGTTCCGGGAGTCTCTCAAGCAACCCTTCGACGAACGGATGACGTCCGCCCCCGGAGCCACCATTTGACCGGGCGCGATATGTCGACTGATCGCGAGCCTCTTGCGAGAATGGTGTGGTATCCGCGCTTGCCTGATCCATCGAGTCCGAAGCAGAGTTTAAAAGCCCGGCAACCGGCGGCCTAATCAGACGCTCACGTCCTCCCTGCTCAAAGTAGCCCGCCTGTTGCGCCGAACTATCGAATGCCACGCGCGCTTTGTCAGCTTGCTTCTGGGCGACTCCAAAGCCGATAAGCGTTCGCTCCAAAGCCAAAGGGCGCGGTGGGAGCTGTTGGTTCCGGAACGCGTCATAGATTTTGCGATAAAGCGGTACGCTAAGGAACGCGTCAGCGCGCGCGGCCTTTTGCCGGGTCGCATCCGTTATTGCAAAGCCGAGAGACGTAAGCTGATACTTGTTTTGCACCGTCTCGATGAGGCCGAACATTCGAGAAGTAGCTATCTTTTGCCGGAAGCTGCCGCTCGAAGGAGTTTGTTTCAACGCCGCGGCGAGTTGATCCGGATCACAAGGAACGCCTCCGCACGTCAACAATGCCGCCGCCACTGCGGTCGCGTCATCAAGATCGCCGTAAGGAAATCCGATCGTGCTTATTTCGCGTGTTCGCTTTTGTCCACCCACAGATTTCCCTGGCGCGGATGAAGGCGAACCCCCGCTTGCCTGCTCGTTAGTCATTGCCTAGCTCCGCGTCCCTCAAAGGGACAGATGCCGTCCCAGGAGGGGACATCGCTAGGGACACCTAAGCCGAATCGTACCAAATGTCCAGAAAATAATGGGGCGAATGCGCCTTATGGGCGTGTGGCCCTAGAGCGTGACGAAAACGTGTGTCAAGGGGATAATCCCCTAATAATAAAACCATAAGTGATACGATAAGCGATACGTTTAATGCGACATGGGCAACTACTGACGGTAGATTTAACGTCCCTGTTACGTTTAACATTAAAGTGCCAGAAGTCCGTCCTGCTACCGAGACCACCGCTTTCGTCGATTGGGACCCCGAAAAGCCAACAATAGGCAGGTGGAGACAGACGCTCGTCCCGCCCGCCGATGATCTCATGTTTGATTTTTCCGGGCAATCCGTGGAAGAGCAAGATGCCCCTGGCACGCATTCCGACACGTGCTGGTTTTTACACTCGGATATTGACCCAGCCGACACGATCAACGGGGGCACGATGGTGACTGTGCAGGCCGGGAATGTTTGGGAATTTGACCGCGTTGGCCGAACCCCCAGGGCACTGACATATTATCGTTTGCCACACGTTGTTAATGGAGTTGAAAGACCCCCAAGCGCGCCTTGCGGAAACCACTTTCCACAGCAGATGCTCGTAAACGCCCATCCGGATGGTTTGACGTTTCATCCTTACGGGGGGGTTAATGAGCTGGGGGGTAATATCGGAACAACCACCGTAACTTCCATACGGGCCGGCATCCCAATGCCAAAAACCTGGCCGTGAACGATGAAAGGATGGAACAATGTTTGATGTTGTGATTTTCCGTGCGCGTCCCGTGATATTAACCATAGGCTTCATGGGTATTTTGTTGAGTAACGCGAGCGGTGCGCCGAATACTCTAACCGTTCGAGACCCGAGGCCGGTCGCTAAGGCGATTGTAGAGCTCGACAAGAGATATGGATGGCAAATTACCTATGAAGACCTTCCACTTAGTCATTCGAGCGACATGCCCCATGTCACACCTTTAGTTCAGGAAAACGGGAGCCTTGCTCCAGGAGGGGCAGTACCGGAGGGGAGCCTTTCGTTTGCGCTCCCATCGGCCGGTCAAGATCAAGCAAGCGTGGTCGAGGCTCTGGTCAAAACCTATAATGCAAGCGGCGGCGGCAATGAATTTGCTGTTGTGCACGGCGCCCGCCTTCTTCACGTCGTGCCACGGAAAGTGAGGGGTTTATCTGGAACGGTGAAGCCGGTATTGGATACCGTGATCACGGTTGAGCCAAAGGAGCGAACTGCTATGCAGCTCCTTGACGAGATTTGCGAGAAAGTCTCGATTGGCGCCAATACAGATGTATTCGTTGGTACTGTCCCAATAAATAGGTTATACCAGACGAAGACCTCCATAGGCGGATCGAGACAGACGGCGCGATCGATGTTAGAACAATTGATTCTAGAGCTTGGCACGCCTGGCGCGCCGGTGACATGGCGGCTATTGTACGGCTCAGAAAATAAAAGCTATGCCATAAATATTTATTTCGTAGACGCACTTAAATATCAATAGCCAGGCGCGGCTCGACAACAGTGCTGCTTGACAAGAGACAGGTGGATACAGACGCTCTACCCGCCTGCCGACGATCCCAGCTTTGATTTGTCGCATGATCTAATCCAAACAGTCCGCAACTATTCTGAAGTACACGCTCTAAGCTTGGCGATTGGAGCCGCAATGCGCGGTCACAGCCAAGCGCCAGGGGCGTGGGAGAAAAATCTAGCTCAACCAGGCCGGAATTTTGTCGAGTCCGATTAAATCCTCGTAAGTTCCGCGCGGGCGTACGATGGCGTATTCGCTGCCGTTGACAAGAACCTCCGGCACCAGAAGCCGCGAATTATAGGTTCCAGCCTGCACCGCGCCATAGGCGCCGGCCGACATGATCGCCAGAAGATCGCCCGGCGAAGGTTCCGGCAGCTTACGCGATAGCGCGAGAAAATCGCCGGTTTCGCAAACCGGGCCGACAACATCGGCGGTGATTTCAGGGCCGGCGTTTCCCGCCCGGATTGGCAAAACTTCATGATATGCGTCGTAAAGCGTCGGGCGCACCAGATCGTTCATCGCCGCATCGACAACGACGAAGGTTTTGGCCTCGCCCCGCTTCACGAATAGAACGCTGGTCACGAGAATGCCGGCGTTGCCCGCGATCAGCCGTCCCGGCTCGAAGATCAGGCGGCAGTTGAGGGGCCCAAGCCTTGCCTTGACGATTGCCGCATAGCGCTCTGGGTGGTAGCTCTCTGGATCCTCCCACAGAGCATAAGGGATGCCGAGACCGCCGCCGAGATCAATATGCTCGAGCGCGTGGCCATCGGCGCGCAGCACGCGGACAAAATCGGCGATCAATCCAAAGGCGGCGTCGAATGGGGCGAGGTCGGTGATCTGCGAACCGATGTGAATATCGACTCCGGTGACCTTGATCCCCGGAAGCCGCGCGGCTTCGGCATATACCTCGTGGGCGCGACGAATCGGGATGCCGAATTTGTTCTCCGCCTTGCCGGTGGCGATCTTGGCATGGGTTTTGGCATCGACATCGGGATTGACCCTGAGCGCCACGCGGGCCCTCCGATTTTGACTTGTTGCAACTTCGGAAAGAAGGGCGAGCTCCGGCTCGGATTCGACATTAAAACAAAGAATGTCCTGTTCGAGCGCAAAGACCATTTCCGCTTGCATCTTGCCGACACCCGAAAAGGTGATTTTTTCTGGGGCGACGCTTGCCGCCAGGGCGCGCCGGAACTCGCCTCCGGAGACGACATCCATTCCCGCGCCGAGCCGCGCCAGGGTTTTGAGAACGGCCAGGTTGGAATTGGCTTTAACGGCATAGCAAACGAGATGCGGCAGGCCGGAAAACGCCGAATTGAATACCTTGTAATGGCGGGTCAGCGTCGCCGTCGAATAGCAATAAAATGGCGTGCCAATTTCCGCCGCGAGCGTTGCGAGATCGACATCCTCGGCGTGCATAACGCCGTTCTTCATCGCGAAGTGATGCATGGGCGGATCAGAGCAAGGGATCGAGGAAAAACGGTTTTGGCGCGTGACGCGGCGGTTGCTTCGCCGCCGCGGGCGCCTCCGCGCCGCTGGACGTGGCCGTATTTTGCCCCGCCAGCTCGCCTGGGTTCGCGGGCGCTTCATAACCGCCGGGCGTGCCGGTGAGCGGCGCGTTCGAGGCGGGCGCGCCGGGCGGCGGTTCGAGCGGTCCCCGCCGCCCGCAGGAGGCAAGCGAAAGGGCGATCGCGGCGGCAACCACGATGGCGCCGCGTTTTGGGAAGGTGCGTCTCACGAACAAGCTCCACAAGAAACCAAGAAAGGTATCATCCCAAGCCGCGACATGACGCGTGAGATGCCGGCTTTGGTTGCCGCTTGCCGAGCGCAAGAGATGGATGGCCATGTGTTTGTCCTGCGGATCGCGTCCGGCGCCACGCGCGGCGCGTTCGAGGCGGGCATGCACCAAGGCGAGGCGGTCGAGGGCGGTTTCGGGAGGCTTTTTGCATTGTTGCAAAGCTTTGGCCTTTAATCCAACTGCTTCCAGTTTTCGGTTATGAAGCCGCGTGGATCGACCGTTTCGGTCTGTTTGGAGATGACCGCTTTTTTTCCCACGCATTTCCACTCGTAGACCGTGCCGTGACCCGTGGCGGCCATGGGGACGGCATCCGAATCAGGGTTTTGTTTGCAAAAATCCGCCGCGCCGGCCGACGTGCGGCTGGTATTGGCCTTCCCGCAAACGAGGTTCGCGCCGGTGTTACACAGAAAAACCTTGCCTTCCATGCACCGGAAGGAGGTGCCTTTCCGAACGTATCCGCTTGGTGTGTCGGCCGAAAAACTAAAAAGCTGGCGTGCCGCTGGAACAAGGGTGATCGGCAGGGGTCTCACGCGATCGTCATTGGCGACCCCCGCGCAAAGTGATTTTGCGTCCTGCGCGCGGGCCGCGCCCACGGCCAAGATCGTTACGGCCCCGGCGATCGCGGCCAAGAGAGCTGCTTGAATGGACCGAGGCATGATAGCTCCCTTCGTCAAAAGCAGGCGCCTTCTTTTACCAGACGGGCGGGGCATCCGCTAAGCCGCCGGTGCGCGATATGGCCGATTCGGAGCGCCAATCGTACCAAAATGTTTCACGTGAAACATTTTGGTACGATTGCGGGCCCAAAACCTTACAAACCTCCATACATCGTGCGGCCTTGAAGCGTGTGGGATGGCGCGGAAAGTCGGTAGTGGATGCCAGATGATGAGCAAACGTAAACGGGGCGATCTTCCGATCAATCAGCATTGATTTGATCGCAGTGGCATTATGTGTTGGTTGAACAGTCGCCAGACGAGCACGCAACAAAAGGACGCGCCCAGTGAAGCCATCGACCCTGCTCCTCTCTCTTTGCTTTGGCCTCTTCGCAAGCGCCGCATGGGCGGCGTTGAAGCCGGGAGACGCCGCGCCCGATTTCAACGTCGACGCCGCGCTGGGCGGCAAGGAGTTCACGTTCTCTCTCACTGAGGCCCTGAAAAAGGGACCGGTGGTTCTCTACTTTTATCCAAAATCATTCACGAGCGTCTGCAGGATCGAGGCGCATGAATTCGCCGAAAACATCGAGAATTTCGCGGCGGCCGGCGCGAGCGTCATTGGAATTTCGGGCGACAAGATCGAGGTGCAGCGCGACTTTTCGGTCAAGGAGTGCCGCGACAAATTCCCAGTGGGCGCCGACCCCAATTTTTCGGTCATCAAGGCCTATGACGCCGCATTCAACGTTCCGCTTGTGGGCGCGGCCTTCGCCAATCGCATTTCCTATGTGATTTCACCGGACGGAAAGATTATTTACGCCTACTCCGATTCCAACGCGGAGAAACACATCGAGAATTCGCTGGCCGCCGTCAGGAAATGGCGCGAGGAGCACAAGCCCTGAGCATCCGGGCCTCGTTATACAGGTTGCGTCCTTTGTTCCGAATCTGCTCCTTGGTAGAGTTCAGCGCGCCTGCCTGCGGGAGCGACCGGCAATCGAGGGCCGTTTCGGGTTTCTCGGTCGCGTATTTTCATCTTGATCAGCCTTCCCCGAATGTCCACAGATGGCGGCGCAAAGCCGAAATTCAAACTTAAGCACAACCTCGACCAGGGAGAGGAAGCCGGTCCGTCTCAATGGGCCTGAGCGCGCGCCCGGGGAATGTCCGATTCCGAGCGGAAATCTTACCAAAATGTTACTACTTTTGTTGCGCACGTTTCCAGATGCTTCCGTTCGCCCAGTTAATTGTATCTTTGTCCTGTACAAAAGCACGCAAATCCCCGGGTTCGATTGCTAAAAACTCCTTGGGAGTGGTATAGATAGCTCTTGACTTTTGCCCGACCTCATTTGTTACGATCAGATTAATGCTTATCTGACCGTTAATGTCTCTCTGATCGATAGACGCTTGCGTGGTGGCAGGCTGACATTTATTCATGCATTGCCAGTTTCCTGTTAAGTCTTGGGTAGGTTTTACCGATTTTAGCGCCGCTTTCAGCACATCAATTTTTATATTATCCTTCCCCATTTCCAAAACGGTTGTTATTGCATTACTGGCGTATATCGGAAATAGCTGAGAAATCTCGATAACAGCTTGTAAGTCTTTTTCATCTCCAGTTTTTATAATAGTTCGCCAATTGTTTACTAAAAAATTAGCAAAGTCTAACTTCCACCTCATTTCACGATTCTGCTCTTCATTATTATTGTTTTGCTTTGTCAATTGCAGAAGGGCGTCATTGCTCCGTTTGCCTATATCGCTTGTGATCCAGACAGCGGCGGCTGAGAAAAGACTCGCGACGATAACCCCGGCCAGTCCTAAAATTGGCGCAGCCCATTTTTTTGCGAAGCTTTTCTCAAGCGCCAATTTATCCTTCTCAACTAGAAGTTTTTCGTGTTCAATTTGCAGTTTCTCTTTTTCGCACCCACAAACGTTAGGCTCAGCGCTCATCGGGGTGCCGTTCGGTTTGCTTGCAACGACTAACGCGGCTAGGCTGACATTCAATGTCAGCGGACTTGACCAAATTCGTTTTGGTTAACTCCTCTTTTGACATGGTGCCTACGCATAAGCAAGCGTCCTCATGTTGAGGAGGCGCCGAAAGCGCCGTGTCGAAGCACGAGAGCGCCCTAGCGGCCTTGCTTCCATCCTTCGGGACGCAGGCTTCGTGTGCTCCCCAGGACAAGGGGCTGATTTTGAAACAGACCAGAAGCGACCGACGAACATAAAAAATGGACTCTGAGCGCTATAACGCCCGCGAGGCTGAACCCAAATGGCAAAGGATTTGGGAGGAACGAGAAATCTTTCGCACGCGGAACGATGACCCGCGCGCAAAATATTACGTGCTGGAGATGTTTCCCTACCCTTCGGGGCGCATCCACATGGGCCATGTCCGCAATTATACGATGGGTGACGTGATCGCCCGCTATAGGCGCGCGCGCGGCTTCAACGTGCTGCATCCGATGGGCTGGGATGCGTTCGGCATGCCGGCGGAGAACGCCGCCTGGCACAACAAGAGCCATCCGGCGGCATGGACCTACGCCAATATCGAGGCCATGCGCGGCCAGCTGAAGGCAATGGGCCTTTCGCTCGATTGGTCGCGCGAGATCGCGACGTGCGACCCCGCCTACTATAAGCATCAGCAAAAAATGTTTCTGGATTTCCTCAAAGCCGGCCTCGCCGTGCGCAAAAAATCCAAGGTCAATTGGGACCCGCTCGATCATACCGTGCTTGCCAATGAGCAGGTGATCGACGGGCGCGGCTGGCGCTCCGGCGCGCTTGTCGAGCAGCGCGAGCTGACCCAATGGTTTTTCAAGATCACCGATTTTGCCGAGGACCTTTTGCGATCCCTCGACGATCTCCCCCGCTGGCCGGAAAAAGTCCGCCTCATGCAGGCGAATTGGATCGGCCGCTCGGAGGGGCTCGCTTTGCGCTTCGAGCTGGAGCCTGCGCCACAAGTTGCCGCGCGCGAGATCGAAGTCTATACGACAAGGCCCGACACGCTGTTCGGCGCGAAATTCCTTGCGATCGCCGCCGATCATCCCTTGGCGGCGGAACTTGCGCGGGGCGACAAAGCGCTCGCGGGCTTCATCGCCGAATGCCATCATGGCGGCACCTCGCTCGCCGCGATTGCGATGGCGGAAAAGAAAGGCTATGACACAAGGCTCAAGGCGCGCCACCCTTTTGACCCGGAATGGCGTCTGCCGGTTTACGTCGCCAATTTCGTGTTGATGGACTATGGCACCGGCGCGATTTTCGGCTGCCCGGCGCATGATCAGCGCGACCTCGATTTCGTGAACACCCATGGCCTCGGCAATACGCCAGTCGTCTGTCCGCCGGGCGAAGACCCTAAGACGTTTAAGATTACCACCACCGCTTATGAAGGCGATGGGGTGCTGATCAATTCGCGCTTTCTCGATGGGATGACAACGCAAGCGGCAAAAGAGGAAGTCGCCCGGCGCCTCGAAGCAAAATTCCTCGGCAGCCGGCCGCAAGGAAGACGCGAGGTCAATTACCGGCTGCGCGATTGGGGGATTTCGCGCCAGCGCTATTGGGGCTGCCCGATACCGGTGATCCATTGCGGGGCCTGCGGCGTGGTGCCCGTTCCAGCAGCCGATTTGCCGGTCGAATTGCCACAGGATATGAGCTTCGACGAGCCCGGCAATCCTCTCGACCGGCATCCCACCTGGAAACATGTCGCGTGTCCCGCATGCGGCGCGCCCTCGCTTCGCGAGACGGACACGATGGATACTTTCGTTGATTCCTCCTGGTATTTTGCAAGGTTCACCGATCCGTGGAACGAGGCCGCGCCGACCACGCCCGCCATGGTGGAAAAGTGGCTGCCCGTCGATCAGTATATCGGCGGCATCGAGCACGCGATCTTGCACCTCCTCTATGCAAGGTTTTTCACCCGCGCGATGCGGGCGACGGGTCATGTGGGCGCGCTCAAAGAGCCCTTCGCCGGGCTCTTCACGCAGGGGATGGTCGTGCACGAGACCTATCGTGCGAAGGAAGGCGCTTGGCTTTTCCCCTGCGAAATCCAGCTTGAGACGGACGATTCCGGCCGCCACGCTTATAAGCTCGACGGCGGCGAGGAAGTCGCGATCGGCGCGATCGAAAAAATGTCGAAATCGAAGAAGAATACGGTCGATCCGGACGACATTATTTCGGCCTTTGGCGCCGATACCGCGCGCTGGTTCGTGCTTTCGGACTCGCCGCCCGAGCG
>JBOHJT010000112.1:0-10353 GCA_050728715.1 Methylocella sp. | reverse complement strand
AACGGACGCGCCATCCTCTTGCCCATGGTAGATCGCGTCGCCGCCGGCAGCGCCGCCGAGGCGGCGGGGTTTCGGCCAGGCGATCTGATCGTTTCGATCGACGGGATCAAGGTCGATAGCTTCGAGGACATGCAGCGCGTCGTGCAAACCGCCAGCGACACGGAACTGGCTTTCAGCGTCGATCGCGGCGGCAAATTGGTGCAACTCGTTGCGACGCCGCGCCGGCGCGACGTGGTCACTCCTTTTGGTACCACGCGGGTCGGGGTTCTGGGCGTCCAATCCAAAAGCAAGCCGGAAAATTGGCATATCCAGCACTATGGTTTTGCCGGCTCGGTTAAGCTCGCGGGATCGGAGACCTGGTATGTCGTCGCGCGGACCGGTGGCTATGTCAAAGGCCTGGTGGCCGGGACGGAAACCGCCGATCAGCTGTCGGGGCCGATCCGGATCGCCGAGGTGTCCGGGGCGATGGCCAAGATTGGCTTTGGAGCACTGCTCAACCTCGCCGCAATTCTGTCGATTTCGGTCGGAATGCTGAACCTCTTTCCTATCCCGCTCCTCGACGGGGGCCATCTTTTCTACTATGCGGTGGAGGTTATTCGCGGCAGGGCCATGAACGACAGGGCGCAACAGTTTGGCTTCAAGGTCGGCCTCATGCTGGTGACAAGCTTGATGGTTTTCGCCACCTACAACGACATCCTGCGCCTGACCCGCCAGCTCATGCATTGGGGGTGATCCGCGGTAAGCGGATATGCTCGGCGGCGTTGGGTCCTAAGACTGTCTTTATCCAAATAGAAGCAAAGGGTTAACCCTTTTCCTCAAGGGTTTACTCACCACGATGCGTGTCTTGCAGGCCACGCTCTGGCGAAATCGCTACAACGCAACGAAACTTGATTTGCGCGGCATGCCAAGCCTTGTAAAAACCACGCTTGGCGGATTACTGGAGGAAGCTTTGTCCATTCCATTACAACAAGTTGCATCAACCAACTAGCGCCAGGCATGGAGTTAGCGTTCGTGGATGTGGGGGCCGGTCTTACAATGCGATTTATGCATAAATTTCAAGGCCGGTTCGCCGTTGCAATCGTCGCATCGACTTGGCTCTGCGCCAGTAGTTTCGCCGCTTTCGCGGAAAACGTATTGGTGCAGGGCAACAAGCGTGTCGACAGCGAAACGATCGCGGGCTACTTTAGCGGCACGGATCAGGCTTCCATCAACAAGGGCGTCAAGGATCTCTACGCCACCGGCTTGTTTTCCAGCGTCAAGGTGAGCCGGGCAGGAGGCCGGGTCGTCATAAGCGTAACCGAGAACAACGTCATCAATCGTGTCGCCTTCGAGGGTAACAGCAAGGTCAAGACCGAGACGCTTACGGCCGAAGTCAAGTCGAAATCGCGCGGGCCTTACAGTCAGGCGATGGTCGAGGCGGATATCGAGCGCATCAAGGATGTTTATCGACGTTCTGGCCGCGCGGCGGCCAAGGTGACCGCGCGGACTGTCGATCTGCCAAACGGCCGGATCGATGTCGTCTTCACCATCGACGAAGGCGAGAAGACGGGCGTGAAGACGATCAATTTCGTCGGCAATCACGCCTATTCCTCCGGCAAGCTGCGCGATCTCATGCAGACGACGGAGATGAATTTCCTCTCGTTCTTCAAGACATCGGACGTCTACGATCCCGACCGGATCGCGTCCGACCTCGAACTTATCCGCAGGTTCTATCTCAAGAACGGGTATGCCGATTTTCGTGTCGTGGGCTCCGACGCCCAATTCGACCCGGCGCAAGGCGGCTACATCATCACGATCACCGTCGAGGAGGGGGTGCAATACACAGTCGGCTCGGTCAACGTGGAATCGCATTTGCCGGACCTCGACGGCGCTTCCCTGCAGCCGCTCGTGCGTCTTTCGCCAGGGGAGATCTACAATGGCGACATGGTCGAAAAGACGGTCACCGCGCTGACCAAGGAGGTTGGCAAGCACGGCTACCCGTTCACGCAGGTGCGTCCGCGCGGCGACCGCGATCCGGCGACGCATACCGTGAAGATCGCCTTCGTCATCGACGAGGGGCCGCGCGTTTATATCGAACGCATTGTCGTGCGCGGCAACACCAGAACGCGCGACTATGTGATCCGCCGCGAATTCGAAATCGGCGAAGGCGACGCCTATAATAAGGTGCTCATCGACCGGGCCGAGCGGAGGCTCAACAATCTCGGCTATTTCAAGAAGGTGAAGATCACCAACGAACCGGGTTCGACGCCCGACAGGGTGATCGTCGTCGTCGATGTCGAGGATCAGCCGACCGGTTCGCTGTCGCTATCAGGCGGTTATTCGACCACTGAGGGTTTCATTGCCGATGTCTCGGTCACCGAAACCAATTTCATGGGCCGCGGCCAATATGTGCGCCTTGCGGTCTCCGAGGGGCAGTACAGCCGGGGCGTCGAATTCAATTTCACCGAACCCTATTTCCTCGGCGACCGGATCGCGGCGGGATTTGATGTTTACGCGAAGAAAAGCGACGCCTTTCAATTTTCTTTCTACAATAACTTCGTGACCGGGGCGACCTTGCGCCTTGGCTTGCCGGTGACCGAGGAACTGACGTTCTCGCCGCGCTACTCGATTACCCGCACGGACATATCCATTCCCAACACTTCCGCGCAACCCTTCAACGATTGCGACAGCCCGATTTTCGGGACGACGCCGGGATTTGGCACGGGGGCGCCCTCTTTCTTTTTCAACTGCTTGACGAACGGCGAGGCCTCCTTGGCGCTCAAGGAGGCCCAGGGCCCCTTCGTGACCTCGATGTTCGGCTACACGCTTGGCTATAATTCGCTAGATAACAACAAAAATCCGACCGGCGGCTTCTTCGCGGAGCTTCGCCAGGACGCCGCGGGCGCGGGCGGCGATGAACGCTTCTTGCGCACCACCGCCGATCTCCGCTATTATCACGACATATACGATCAAATTGTCGGGCTCGTGCATCTCCAAGGCGGCGATCTGGCGGCCTTTGGCGGAAGCCATTTGCGCATTGTCGACAATTTCAATCTCGGGCCAAGCCTGGTGCGCGGGTTTGCACCGTTTGGCATCGGCCCGCGCGACGTGGGGACCGGCGACCCCCAGGGCAACCCGCTCGGCGGCACAAAGTATTTCGGCGCGAGCCTTGAAGCGCAGTTCCCGCTCTACGGTGTGCCGAGGGACCTCGGCCTGAAGGGCGCCATCTTTGCCGACGCCGGCACGTTGTACGGGTTTAACGGACGCACCAATTTCAGTTCGAATGGCGTGTGCACGCCCTCCGACTTCCCTCCGCTCTTCACGCAAAGCAATTGCATCACCGTCGGCGCTGACCACGCGTCGTTGATTCGGACCGCCGCCGGCGCGTCGATCATCTGGGCGTCGCCGCTGGGGCCGATCCGCTTCGACTTCGCCAAGGTCATCACCAAGAGCCAATTCGATCAGACTCAATTCTTCCGCTTCACCGGCGGCACCACTTTCTGATGAAGCGTCCATCCGGCCCGGTTTTCGCGGCGCTCGCCGTGGCCAGCGGCCGCGCGATGCCAAATCTTCCGTTACGGGACGTGGACGCGCCCACCGTGGAGAGGCTCGCATGAGCGAACCGGCTTTTTTTCCGCGCGCGGCCAGGACATCGCTCGCCGAGATCGTGGCTTGCACCGGCGCGGCGGTCGTTGAAGGAGCCGATCTATCGGCCATCGTCAGCGGGGTGGCGCCTCTCGACGAGGCGGGCCCGGGCGAGCTCGCCTTCCTCGATTCTCCAGAGAATGCCGTGCTTTTGGAGACGAGCCGCGCCACCGCCTGCTTCGTTACGCCGGGTGACGCGCCGCGCGTGCCAAGAACGACCTTGGCGCTGGTGATGGACTCGCCCATTCGCGGCTTCGCGCTCGCCATGCGGCGGCTGTTTCCGCAGGCGATCCGGCCAAGATCCTTGTTTAGCACGGCGGGGATCAATCCAGGCGCTTCAATTCATCCCGAGGCGCGTCTCGAACAAGACGTGATCGTCGATCCGGGGGTGGTTATCGGGCCCCGCGCGGAAGTCGGTTCCGGTTCGATCGTTGGCGCGAACAGCGTCATCGGTTCGGATGTCCGCATCGGCCGCGATTGCCTGCTCGGGCCGCAGGCAACGATTACCCATGCGCTGATCGGCGACAGGGTTATCTTGCATCCGGGGGTGCGCATCGGTCAGCCAAGTGTCGATTTCGGCCGTGCCGGCATTGCCCGCGCCCCGCACGGACTTCCCTGGGCGCCGGGGATTGGCCGGGTCATTATTCAGGACGGCGTCGAGATCGGCGCCAATTCGACGATCGATCGCGGCGCCGTGGGCGACACGGTCATCGGGGAGGAAACGAGGATCGGCAATCTCGTGCGCATCGCGGCAAACGTCACGATTGGGCGACATTGTGTTATCCTCGCGCCGGCGGACCTATCCGCCGCCCCGCGAGGTTGAGCAGGCCCTGCAGGGCGCCGGCACACCGGCGCGGGCGCGTTAGCGCGTCACCCCCTTCGGACATAGCCTGGCAAGACGCCGCCCCGGGCCGGCCTAGGGCTTGGCGCGGGTTCAACCGGATTTGAAATTCCGGCGCGGCGTGTTCGAGCGAAGTTCGGCAAGCGCCGTCTCGCCCGCGACCGCCTTGGATCCCATCATCACCAAGGGTCTCGCCGCGCCTGGCATATAGACATCGACGCGCGAACCGAATCGGATCAGGCCGAACCGGTCGCCGGCGCCGATAACCTCGCCCTGGCGCGCAAAACAGACAATGCGCCGCGCGACAAATCCGGCGATCTGCACAACGCCGATACGGCCGCCGCCGCCTTCGATGACGAGGCCATTGCGCTCGTTGTTCTCGCTCGCCTTGTCGAGATCGGCATTAACGAACAGGCCTGGCCTATAGGCGATCTTCGTCACCCGGCCGGCGATAGGCGCGCGATTCACATGGCAGTCGAACACCGACATGAAAATCGAAACCCGCTGCATTGGTTCGGCGCCGAGGCCAAGTTCCGGCGGCGGCGAAAAATATCCAACCGAGGAGACGACGCCGTCGGCGGGCGAGATTACCAGATTTTCATCGAGCGGGGTAAGGCGGACCGGGTCGCGGAAAAAATAGGCGCACCAGGCGGTCGCGATCGCGCCAATCCAGAAGAGAGAACCAAAGAACGAGCCGAGGACAAGGGTGGCGAGGGCAAAGCCCACGATAAAAATATAGCCCTCCGGATGGATGGGCGCGAGCTGCCTGCGGATCGAACCGATCATCGACATGGGCAAATCCTATCTCGCCGGGAGGTTTAGACCGATGTCCGGCCATTTCAAAGCGGCTGCCGCGAAATTGTCCCGCAACTCCGCAACTATTTTAACCCGCGTTTCCCGGATCGCGCGTTATTTTGCGGCGTGGTTGAGGCGATGAGCGAGGTTCGAGATGATGCCTACAATATCGGCGTTGCCCGGCGCGCGACGCGCCAATGTCACCGGCTTGGGTGTGCCGGAGCATCGCGGCGAGGCCTTGCCAACGCTCGGCCAAAGTGACACACTCAGCCTCGAAGTCGGGTCATCGGGTGGATATCGGCTTAGGGTTCAAGCCCAAGGTCGGCCATTCGAGGGATGAACGCCAAGGAGGATCATATGGGTTTGTTCGACAAAATTCTGGGCGTCGGCATCGGCGTCGGAGCAACGACGCTCCTCAACAGCTACATCGAAAAGCAAGGCGGCTTGCAAAACGTCGTCAGCCAGTTCCAGAAGAATGGCTTCGGCGATACCATGAAGTCATGGATTTCGCAGGGACAGAATTTGCCGATCACGGCGGATCAGATTCATCAGGCGCTCGGCTCCGACACGGTGAAGGCACTGGCCGCCAAGATGGGCCTTCCCGCCGACAAAATCGCCGAAATGCTGGCGCAACATCTGCCGCAGGCCATCGACAAGGTGACCCCCGACGGCAAACTCCCGTCGTAGCGCCGTTAACATTGACGGTCGTTTGACCCGCGCGTGTCATCGTGAGGACGCCGCCACCGGCAGGCGGGGGCCGGCCACGCATCGCACATCTTCAAGCCGGATGGTTTCGCATCCGATCCTGACCACCGCCGTTAGCGCTGGTAATACTCCGCGAATTGCCCCCGCCGAGCTGATCGCCTCGGGCGGGGCGAGGCCTATTGCTCCCAGGGGATTCGAAGGTTGTTTACCGTGGGATGACTTGGCCAAGAAAGGTAACATCCCAAGCCGCGCCGCGGTTTGCCGGCAACGGCAATGTCTTCGCGAAGAGACTGTTTCAGGCGATCCAGTCAATCAAGCACCCTGAAACTGGTTGGCGTCAAGCTCCGCAAAAACAAGCCCAAAGAAACGCCATCTCTTGAAGATCATTCGATTGGCGTGGGCGGTTGGCGCGTTGACGCATTATAGTTAACAGTTTTTGCGCTTTTGGGCACCCTCCCAGGAACCGGGGAGTTTGGTCATGACGGCCGAAGACAGATTGGCGGCGCTGGGGATATCGTTGCCCTCTCCGGCGGTGGCTGTCGCCAATTATCTTCCTTTTGTCGTTTCCGGCTCGCTTCTCGTCGTTTCCGGCCAGCTTCCCATTGGTCCAGGCGGCAAGCTCGATCCCGCGCATAAAGGCAAGCTCGGGGTGGAGGTTTCAAGCAAAGCGGGACAAGCGGCGGCGCGCTTGTGCGCCATAAATATCCTCGCGCAAGCCAAGGCGGCCTTGGGCGATCTCGACAGGATTTCACGTTGCGTAAGGCTCGGCGGTTTCATCAATGCCGCGCCGGGTTTCGCCAATTTGGCGGGTGTGATGAATGGCGCCTCGGATTTCATGGTGGAGGTCTTGGAGGGAAAGGGCCGCCACGCAAGATCGACGGTCGGCGTCGCCGAATTGCCCCTGGATAGCGCCGTCGAGATCGAGGCCTTGTTTGAGATCGCGGGCACTTGACGGGCTGGACAATACATGCGCCGGACTGGCTGACGCTGCGCCCAATAGCGCACCGGGGCCTTCATTCCAAACAGTTCGGAGTGGTCGAAAATACGCCCGCCGCCGCCGCCGCCGCGATCGCCAAGAACTACGCGATCGAGTGCGATATTCAGCGCACAAAAGATGGCGAAGCGGTGGTGTTCCACGATTTTACGCTTAACCGTTTGATGCGGGCGGAAGGCCGTGTCGATGCGTTCCGCGCCCGTGAGCTCGGCCAGCTGGCCTATAAGGACGGCAATCAAGAAATTCTTTCCCTTACGGATTTTCTCGCCTGCATCGGCGGCCGCGCTCCGGTCATCGTCGAGATCAAAAGCCGCTACGACGGCGACATGTGCCTTGCCGATGGGGCGATGGCTGCCGTGGCCGCCTATGCGGGGCCAGTTTGTCTCAAAAGTTTCGATCCGGCGGTCCTCGTCCATCTGCGCGGCGCGGGCGCCATGTGCCCGCTGGGCCTTGTCGCGCAAGCGCGCTACGACACCGGCGAGGAATGGGCCGGTCTGCCGCAGGATAGGCGCGCAAGCCTGGCGGATCTTAGGGATTTTCCGCCCGCGCGGCCGGATTTTCTATCTTGGAATCTCGCCGATTTGCCGCATGCCGTGCCGCTGCTCTGCCGGGAAGGAATTGGGATGCCGGTCATGACCTGGACGGTGCGCTCGCGGGAAGCTCTAGTACGTGGAAGACTTTGGGCGGATCAGATTATTTTCGAGGGTTTCGAGCCTTGAACGCGGCCTACGATGTTCTTCCTGTCCGGGCGGGAAACGGTCATTTGCGGTTCAGGCGTTCGTTGACGAGAAACTCGAAAGCCCGGACATAGGCCCTGTCGTCATCGCCGCGGAACTGGGCGTCGGCGTGAGCTATGTATGCGCCAGTCGCGAGATCGGCGACATAAAGATCGACGGAGGAGATCAAGGTCGAGACCTTGTGGACAACCGCGAGGACCGCCAGCTCGGCACCGGCGTCGCGCGCGACGTCGCGCCAACATTCGTTGCAATTGTAACGCGGTTCGGTCGCCGCAATTCGCGCGGCGAAGCGCGAAAGATCGACGCTGCGGTAGCGGCCAGTGTGCTCCATAAGCTCGGTAAGTTTATTCGTGGCGAGCTTTAGCCGCTCCGCCTGGCCTGGCTTTGCACCTTCGCCGCTGGTATCCCACAGCTCAACCGGGAATATTGCCGTCGCGCGAGGCTCGCTAGCCAGCGCTGCCGCGTCTCGCGGCACTATCGCAACGAAAGACGCGATCAGGACAAACGCCGCAACTTTTCGCATAATCTTTTCGGATAATATGGATATTGGCATGAACGTGCCCCGGCTTGGAGAAGACCAAACCCTCGGCCCGCGATAACGGTTTCGCGGCGTCTGGCGAAACTACGATCGCTGGCACGAGGCCACGGGCTCCGTGGCTTTCCGGGCTGCTTCGGCCATATCCCAACGGGTCTTAAAAATCGTGTCGCAAATGCCGGGAGAGCCGAAACCATCGCTGAAGCTGACATTGCTTCGGCGATGATGCTCGCGATGCGCTTTGCTAGTCACCAGATGGGAGAGCCAAGCCAGCGGTCGCAGCCTGGAACCGGCCCCACTGGGTCGCGGCAAGCGGACCGCGAAATCATAGCCTGAATGTTCGTAGAGGCCCCCGATCGCGCCGAGACTGGCGATAGTAAGATGAAACAAAACATCGGCTCCCGCTCCAATAAGCGCCAGCGGAACAAGATAAGGCAGGACGATCTCAAGGAAGAAATCCGCCGGACTCATGTAGCAGGCGCTGATCGCCTTGCTCGCGCCGGTCGAGTGGTGCACGCTGTGTCCGAGCTTACGGATCAAGCCAGGCCGATGCAGCACAAAGCGGTGGAAAACATATTGGACAATGTCGTGCCCAATAACCACGAGCGCCATTCCGGCAACAAAATGCGACACGCTTATATGCGGCGCGCCGGTGAATGCCAGCCCGGCGTACTGGAGCACAACCATGGCCGGAAGCAGGACAAAAATTTGATTGAAAAGCACGCGCGGCAACAGCTCGAAATAGCCAAGCCGGTCGACGTCGCGCACCTTGAAGGACGCGAGCATGCCCGTCCGGTCGCTCCACTCGAAAAACAGCCCAACCCCATGAAAGACGGCCATTTGGACCGCCCAAACGAGGACCGAAAGCGGCAGCCACCAAGAGAGATTGGAACTCACGCCGAAAATGTCCATTTGTGCGAAGGAGCGATTCTCACGATCCTAGCTGTCCGCGCGGACATCAGCAAATCCTTGGAACGGATGTTGTTCCGGTCAGCGGAGCGGGTTTTTCACGTGCGTGGTAAGAAGAGCAGTGCAAGATTAAATAATGCATCTCAATTTTTTTGATAAAAGGTGACAAAATGCCTGAAACCAGTCGAAACAAATCAGCGCCGATCGGCCTCGGCATTAGGGAGGTGTGTCGCGCAGCCGGCGAACTGGCCGATAGCGCAGGGCGGCGCGGCGGTATTCAAGCCCGCGGGGTGAGCTTTCCCGCGGAATTTTTCTCCAGGGCGGAAATCACCTTCAACGGTAGGAAGCGCAACGCCAGCCACGCCTTGATCGGCCATCGCCCAAGAAGCGGCGAGATCGAACCGTAATTTTTTACGAGCGCGGCTGCCCCGCGCGAACGGCGTGCCCACCCAGGTGCCCGAGGATCGGGGTTTTCGCAGTCAACCTGCCAAAGTAGCCAGAGAAAATCCCGCGATATCCAGCCGCGCCCGACGAAACGATCGGCCCGTTCGATCAAATGATCGACCAAGGCCGCTCTTGCGCTCGCGTTGCTGTCGCCGGTCCCGCCCGGCTCATAGCAAAGAACATGGTTCAGTTGGGGCCGTTGCGAATAAATATTGCCTCCGTGCAGGCGATAGACGGCGACTGGCGCGTCGATCAAGACGCTGCCGCTAACGGCGTTGATTCCAAGGCAAAAATAGAGGTCCGTGCCGGTCTTCAGACTTTGCAGCGCCGGATTGTCGGCAAACAGGCAAAGCGCGTCGCGGCGAAAGCAATTGCCGGACGTCGGCGACCAAACCCATCGACTGGTCGGGCCCACAAAGCGAATTGTTTTTAGTACGCCACAGTCGAGATTTGGCGGCGGCCAAGCCTCGCCGAATGGGTGCCGATAGGGCCGCGCGGCGCGAGGCTTGATCCCCCGGCCGGTTTGCATCACCTGGTTGAAAGCATGTTCGGTTCCCAAGACCACCTGATCCCCGGCAAGCTGGAGCATGTCGCCGGAGGTGAACCCCACGTGAACGCGCAACGAAAGATGGACAAAGACATGCGTCTCGACGCAATTGGGAAGCAAAAGATCGTCGGCATCGAGAAAGATGACATATGGCCCAGCCGATGCGGCAAACCCCTCCAGCGCCGCCCTGGTTTGGCCGCCGTTTTCGGCGCGGCGGACAAT
>JBOHJT010000111.1:0-10359 GCA_050728715.1 Methylocella sp. | reverse complement strand
ATGGAAGCGTTTCGGAGGCAAAAGACGTGCAGCGGCTGTTCGAGGAGACGAAAAAAGCTTTCGGAACGCTTGATGTGCTGGTGAACAACGCCGGAGTCTTTGCTTTCGCGCCGCTCGAGGCCGTGACGGAGATCGAGTTCCACCGGGAGTTCAACATCAACGTCCTTGGAACGATCCTGGCAACACGAGAGGCGTTGAAGTATTTCGGGCCTGGCGGGGGAAGCGTGATCAACCTCAGCTCCGTTGTGAGTAAGAATCCGGCGCCGAACATGGTCGTGTACTCGGCAACCAAGGGTGCCGTCGACACGATCACGCGCGGGCTTGCGAAGGAGCTGGGGGCCCGCAAGATCCGGGTAAACGCCGTCGCTCCGGGCGGCGTGGAAACCGAGGGCGTCCATCAACTCGGGATCATCGGAAGCGATATTGAAAAGCGGATGGTGGCGGAGACCCCGCTTGGACGCTTGGGCCAGCCGGACGACATCGCGCGGGTTGCGGTGTTCCTGGCCTCCGATAGTTCCGGATGGCTGACGGGCGAAAGTATCACGGCGTCAGGCGGCTATTGACCCTTCAATTCGCGAAGCTTGCGGAAATTCCCCGCGTGGTCCAAATAGAGGCCGGGAGGTTGGCGGTGGACGCACCACTCGCCAACCGGGTCAGGTCCGGAAGGAAGCAGCCCTAACGAGACCGGGCGGGTCTCTGTCCAGCCTCCCACTTTAACCTTGCCGCAACTTGAGCGTTGCCACGGGTTGGCTTTGTCCCGCGGGCCGCCGGGCATCGGCGCTGCCCCAGTCAAGCCTCTTTCCTAAAAGCCCCGCGCATTGCCGGAGGATCGCATGGAACCACCTTTGAAGGCCCATGACGAAGCCGGTCCAGAGCTTGGATTTGGCGCAATCGCGGCCGCGCAAGACCAGGCCGGGAATCAGGCGGCCTATCGCGTCCTTGCCCGAAAGTACCGCCCCGCGCGCTTCGAGGATTTGATCGGCCAGGACGCCATGGTCAAGACTTTGTCGAACGCCTTCGATCTCGACCGCATCCACCAAGCCTATCTTCTGACCGGGGTGCGCGGCGTCGGCAAGACCACCACGGCGCGCATCCTGGCCCGCGCGTTCAATTACGAAGTTTTCGCGCGAGCCGAGCGTCCGGCGGTGACGCGCCCAACGATCCATATGCCGGAGCTTGGCGTGCATTGCCAGGCGATCATCGAATCGCGCCATGTCGATGTCATCGAAATGGACGCCGCGTCGCACACCGGGATCGACGACGTGCGGGAGATCATCGAAAGCGCCCGTTACAAGCCGATCATGGCGCGCACAAAAGTCTATATCATCGACGAAGTGCATATGCTTTCCAAACAGGCTTTCAACGGCCTTTTGAAAACCCTGGAAGAGCCTCCCGATCATGTGAAATTCGTGTTCGCGACAACCGAGGTCGAAAAGGTTCCGGTCACCGTGCGCTCCCGCTGCCAAAGGTTCGATTTGCGTCGCGTCGATGCGGGCGTGCTGACCGGCTACCTCGCTTCGATCTGCGCCAAGGAGGCCGTTGCGATCGAGGACGCGGCGCTTAGCCTCATCGCGCGCGCGGCGGAAGGCTCGGTGCGAGACGCGCTGTCGCTTCTCGATCAAGCGATTGCCCATGGCGCGGGTCTGCCCGGCGCGATCCCCGCGGACGCGTTGCGCGCGATGCTGGGGCTCGCCGACCGGGGCCGGATCGTCGATCTTTTCGAAGCCCTCATGCGCGGCAAAATGGCGGAAGCCCTCGATATTTTGAAGGGGCTCGATGACTTTGGCGCCGACCCTGCCGAAGTCCTTGCGGGCCTCGCGGAATTCGTCCATCTCGTCACCCGCCTGAAGCTCGTGCCGGACGCCGCGCAAGATGCCTCCTTGACGCCGGAAGAGCGGACGCGCGGCCAGCGGTTCGCGCACGAGTTGTCGATGCAGGTTCTAACCCGCGCCTGGCAATTGTTGCTCAACGGCCTGCGCGAAGTGAAGGATTCGCCGCGCCCGCTCGCCGCCGCCGACATGGTTTTGGTGAGAATTGGTTTCGCGGCCGATTTGCCGACCCCCGGCGAGGCTCTGCGCAAGCTCGCCGCAATGACAAGCGGCGCGTCGCAAGAAGGAGTCCGCCCCCGCGACCCGGGCCCCGGGGGGCGGGAACCAGCGGCCATTGCGAGCTCCGCATTCGGGGTTGTGTCGGCGCCACGCGAAAATGCCGCAGGACCTTCGATGGCGCTCGTCCGGTTCGAGGATGTGGTGGCGCTCGCCGGCCGCCATCGCGACATTCAAATTAAGCTTGCGCTTGAACGCGACGTGCGCCTCGTTCGTTTCGAGCAAGGCCGCATTGAATTTTCAACCGCTCCCGGCGCCTCGCCGCAGCTTGCGCAATCTCTCGCACGCCGCTTGCAGGAATGGACGGGGAGCTGCTGGATGGTCGCTATTTCGAGCGCTCCCGGCGCCCCGAGCCTCAAGGAGCAGGAAGACGCCAAGGCACGTGAGGCTTTGGCCGGCGTGCGCGCCGAGCCGCTGGTCCAAAGCGTGCTCGCCGCGTTTCCGGGCGCCGAGATTGCCGGGGTCCGCGCCTGCGAGCCCGCGCCGCGAAACATGCCATGCGCCGGGACGGACGGCGAGACGAACGATGAAATCGGCTTTAACGGCGGCATGGAAGACGAGCTTTGAACGGGTATTACTCGCGGGTTCGCTTTTCGTCGCAACCAAGGGGAAACGGCAATGCCTGATATGTTGGGTTTGATGAAGCAGGCGCAGGCCATGCAGGCGAAAATGCAGGAACTGCAGGCTGAAATAGAGCGGATCGAGGTCGAAGGGGAGGCGGGCGGCGGCATGGTTCGGGTTACCCTCACCGCCAAAGGCCAGATGAAGGGGCTTATGATCGACGGCCAGCTTCTCAAAGCCGACGAGAAAGTGATCCTCGAGGATTTGATCATCGTGGCGCATGAGGATGCGCGCAAAAAGGCTGAGCGGCTGATGGAAGAAAAAATGAAGGGCATGACCGCGGGCCTAGCGCTGCCGCCGGGCATGAAGCTGCCGTTCTGATGCCGCCAGGTTGAGGACTCTGGTGCGATGGGCGAACGCGTCGCGGGTCCCGAGATCGAGCGGCTCATCCAATTGCTGGCGCGTCTGCCGGGGCTCGGCCCGCGCTCGGCGCGGCGCGCCGCGCTGCATTTGATTCGCAAGCGCGAGGAACTTCTCGCGCCGCTAGCCGATGCGCTGCGAGTGGCGTGCGAGAAAATCGTGACCTGCCGCGCCTGCGGCAATGCCGATACCTGCGATCCTTGCACTTTGTGCCGGGACGAGCGGCGCGACCGCGACACGCTCGTTGTCGTCGAGACGGTGGCCGATCTCTGGGCGCTCGAACGCGCCGGAGTCCTCAGCGCGCGCTATCATGTGTTAGGGGGAACCTTGTCGCCGCTCGATGGCATGGGTCCCAAGAACTTGAACCTCGCGAGCCTCGTTGAAAGGGTCGCGGCCGATCGCGTCAAGGAAGTGATCCTGGCCGTCAATGCCACGGTGGACGGACAGACGACGGCGCATTACATCGTAGGTCTCTTGGCGGATTCAAAGGTCAAGATCACGCGGCTCGCGCATGGCGTTCCGGTCGGCGGCGAGCTCGACTATCTCGATGAAGGGACGCTTGCCGCCGCGATCCGCAGCCGGACCGTGTTTTGACGCCAATCCCGTCATCGCAAAATTCTTATTGCGGCCGCTTTACCTGGCCCCGCGCCGCCCAAGATATAGTCCGTGCTCATGGTACGGGCCGGCTGATGCGCGGGCCGGCGAGTCGACGCTTCGCCCATGAACCAGGAGCAATGAACCCGCGACCCAACAATCTTAAGGAACGGTCATGGCTAACCCATTTGTGCATATTGAACTCACCACCCCGGATACCGGCAAGGCAAAGACTTTTTATGGAGCCCTGTTCGACTGGAAATTGGACGACATGGAGATGGCGCCCGGCTTTACCTACACGATGATTCGCGTCGGCGAAGGCACCGGCGGCGGCATGATGAAGACTCCCGCGCCCGGCGTCCCAACCGCCTGGCTGCCTTACGTGCTGGTCAATGACGTGGCGGTGGCGACCGCCAAGGCGAAATCGCTTGGCGCGACGGTCTGCAAGGACGTCACGGAGGTGATGGGAGCGGGCTCCTTCTCCATCATCATCGATCCGGCCGGCGCGGCGATCGGGCTCTGGCAAGAGAAGGCCAAGTAACGCGAGAGCGCGGTCACTCCTCTACCGGTGCGGCGATCGGGGCGCCTCTGGGCCGCATCGGCAAAATAGATATCGGCAATAGGAGCACGTGATGGCGCGCGTGATTCAATTTTATAAGACCGGTGGCCCCGAGGTTCTGCAGATCGACGAGGTGGCTATCGGCGCCCCAGGACCGGGCGAGCTGCGGCTGCGCGTGCATGCGCTCGGTCTCAACCGGGCGGAAGCCTTGTTTCGCTCCGGAATGTATCTGGAGCAGCCGAAGCTGCGGGGCAGGCTCGGCTACGAGGCCGCGGGCACGGTCGAGGCGATCGGCTAGGGCGTGACTGGGTTCGCGATCGGCGACAAGGTCTCGACCATACCCGCATTCTCTATGACCCAGTACGGCGTCTACGGCGAGCAGGCGATCGTCCCCGCGGCCGCGACGGTAAGGCATCCGGACAACCTCTCTTGGGAACAGGCGGCGGCGATCTGGATCCAGTACTTGACGGCCTACGGAGCGCTGATCGACGTGGCGCGGCTCGTTCCCGGCGACGCGGTGATCATCACGGCGGCGTCATCCTCCGTCGGGCTCGCGGCAATACAGCTCACTAACGCCGCGGCCGCGATCTCGAGCGCGAAACGCGAAGCGCTGCTTGGCCACGGTGCGCGGCACGTGATCACGACCGAGGACCAGGACCTTGCCGAGGAGGTGAAGCGGATCACCTGCGGCAACGGCGCACGGGTTACCTTCGACCCGGTGGCCGGCGAAGGCGTGAAAACTCTGGCGCAGGCAGCCGCTCAGGGCGGCACCATCATCCTCAACGGTGGGCTGGCCCGCTCGGCGACGCCTTTCCCGCTGTTTGCGGCGATGAGGAAGGGCCTGACCTTGCGCGGCTACACGCTGTTCGAGGTGGTTGGCAACACCGAGCGAATGGAGAAGGGGAAACAATATGTGCTGGACGAGCTGGCGAGCGGCGATCTGAAGGCGATCATCGCGATAACCTTTCCGTTCGAGAAGATCGTCGATGCGCACAGGTTTATGGAGAGCAACGAGCAAATCGGTAAGATCATCGTCACCGTGGACTAACCGCGACCCAGCCGGCGGCTTTGCAGCAATAGTCCGCGGCCGGCGCCTACGTCATATTCAAGGCCGACATGTAGAGTTCGAGAATCGCCTCCATCTCCTTGCGTTCGGAATGGTCCTGCTTCCGGATCTTGACGATCTCGCGCACGGCCTTCACATCGAACCCGCAGCCTTTCATTTCCGCGTAGACTTCGCGAATATCGCCGGAAATGGCCTTTTTTTCCTCCTCCAGCCGCTCCACCCTTTCGACGAATTGCGTCAGCTCCCGCGCCGCGACACCTGTTTCGGCGACATCTGCCGTCATCTGAAACATTCCCTTGTTTGGATTGGGCGCCGCCCTGGATGCAGCGAAAACAGCCGCAAGAAATACCTCTGGCGAGGATCTTTTCGATGCGAGCCCCGCAATGCCGCCGCCGCCGCCAGCCGTCAAGATGCAAGGCGGGATTATCCCCGCAATCCTGCCCTTGATCCAGGGCTAGCGGATCCAGCGCGCCGCCTCACCGCTCAAACATGCCGCCCTGTCCGGCTTGGGAAAAACGCCTTGCAATGGAGTTCGGGGCGCGCGAGGACCGGGCGCAAGACGCGCGCAAGCCGATCGGTGAAGGCAAATGCTTTTTCCTTGGTGCCGGCGAGATCCTGGCGCGTCTCGATAAGGAGGCCGGCGAGCCCGCGACGCGTTACTTCCTCGTCCAACGTATCGCCCATGAGCGCGCCATCATAGGGTTCGTTGTCGCCGACACGGAGCCCTTCGCCGGTCAACGCCGCGATCAGGGGCTTGGCGAAACGCGGATCGCTGTCCCACAAAATTCCGACTTCCCACGGTCTTGGCCGCGCTTTCCAGGACGGTGTGAATGTGTGGATCGAAACAACGGCTGGCGGCGGTCCCCGGCTCAGCATGGAGTCGATCATCGCGGCGATCGCGGCGCGGTAGGGCTTCCAATAATGCGCGCGGCGGTATTCGATCTCTTCGGCGCCGATTCTTGCGTTTCCAGGGATTATATCGCCGTCCGAAAGCCGCATGACGAGAGTTGGATCGTCGACGCCGCGATTGGGATCGATGAGGAGGCGCGAAAACCGCGACAGAATTGCCGGAGCGCGGAAACCGCGGGCGAGACGGCGGGTGATCCAGGCCGCGCCAATATCGTAGGCGATGTGACGGTCGAGTTGTCCCCTGGCCAGACCGAGCGTGCCATAGGCTTTTGGCAGCGCGTTGGCCGCGTGATCGCAAAGGAAGAGGACACCCGCCGCAAGGCTACCGTCTATTCGCTCGACCGGATCGTCCGCGGCGCCCGCTGAAGGTGAAATGCGCACGGCGTGATCCACCGCAATTCTTCGGTCAATCATGGACGCGAGGAGACGAAGCAAAGGACTTCTTGCGCGGTAAGCGGTGAGTGGCGTTTGCTTTCATATATACCCCGACTCATTGAACAGCCCGGATAAATTTCTTGCGGGTTTCGATTGGACGGATTCTGGTGCGCGCATATTTTCGGGTGCCGGAGCATCACGGCGATGGCTCGGCCTTGCCAAGGCTCATCCAAGGCAACACTCTCGGCCTGGAAATCTGGTCATCGGGTGGATGCCGGTTCATCCGCATTCGCGCCCGGAGCTTCCACCTTGAGCGGCTGTGACGCGGCTGGTCTTGGGCGGCTTGACGCCGGCCTCCCGCCTTCTTACCTCGCGGACTTGCGGCGGGTGGTTGACATTCGCGCGGAGACTGGACATGGCTGAAATTTTCCACGGCCGGTACACGGCCCGTGCCGGCGAGCCTCTGGTGCTTTTTCTGATTGGCGTGCGGCTCAACAAATTATGGGCCGTGCATAAATGGCTGCCCGTCTTCATCGCCATGCCGCGCATGCTCGCCGAGCTTGACCGCAAGCCAGAGGCTGGTCTTCTCTTTCATCGGCTGTATCATTCCGGGCGGATTGTCCTGGTGCAGCAATATTGGGACTCGTTCGACAAGCTCATTGCCTACGCGCATGATCCTTCCGCCGAACATTTTCCGGCCTGGGCGGCGTTCAACCGTGCCATAGGCAAGGCCAACACCGTCGGCGTTTGGCATGAGACCTATCTCGTCGAGCCGGGCAAATATGAAACCATCTATGTCAATATGCCGCTGTTCGGCCTTGCCGCCGCGGCGAGCCATGTCCGCGCGGAGGGTGGACTGTCGGCGGCAAGAGACCGCATGAGCGGGGGTTAGCAGCCCGCTCGGGCGTGAAAAACGGCGGCGGGTGGCGTTTCTAGCCCGCGCATGCTAGCTGACAGGCACGAATGTCAAGAGGTCTGAGAAGCAAATGTCCGATTTTTTCCGCGAGGTCGACGAGGACGTCCGCCGCGACCGCGTCCTGCGGCTTTGGAACAAGTATCGATATTTGTTGATTGCCTTGGCTGTTCTCGTCGTGGCCGGGACGGGGGGCTGGCGCCTCTTCGGCCATTACCGCGGCGAGGCGGCGCAGGCAGCCAGCACGAAATACGAAGCCGCCGCGCAACTGTCGCGTGACGGCAAGTCCGCCGAAGCCGCGGCCGCTTTCGATGCCTTGAGCAAAACCGCGCCAAAGGGCTATGCGATCCTCGCGCGTCTGCGCGCGGCGGACGAGCGCGCGGCCAGCGATCCGCTGGCGGCGATCAAGGCCTATGAGGCGCTGGCGGCCGATCCTGGCTATGATCCGGCCTTCAAGGATTTCGCCGAACTCCGCGCGGCCATGCTGCGACTAGACAGCGACGATCCGCTGGAATTCGAACGAAGATTCGCGCCGCTCGCCTCGGACTCTTTTCCCTATCATCATCAGATCCGCGAGTTGCTTGGCCTTGCCGCGTTGAAGCGGAACGCTTTCGACATTGCTGGGAACTGGTTCGATGGGATCGTCTCCGACCCGCGGGCGCCGGCCGGGGTGCATATGCGCGCCCAAGCTCTTCTCGGTCTGGTTCAATCCGCCACATTGCCGCCGGGGAACGCGCAAGCTGGAACCCCGCCGCCCGGAGACGCGCCGGCCAAGTAACAGCCCGGAACAATGTTTACCGTCGCGATCATCGGCCGGCCGAACGTTGGCAAATCGACGCTGTTCAACCGGCTCGCCGGGAAAAAGCTCGCGCTCGTGAACGGCCGCCCAGGGGTGACCCGCGACAGACGCGAGGGCGAGGCCAGACTAGGCGATCTCGCCTTCAAGATCATCGACACCGCCGGACTAGAGGAGGGCGACAGCGTCTCCTTGCCCGGCCGGATGCGCGCGCAGACCGGCGCGGCGCTCGACCAGGCCGATGCGATATTCTTCGTGTTCGACTCCCGCGCGGGCTTGACGCCGACCGATCGCTTCTTCGCCAATCTCGCTCGCCGCGCGAATAAGCCATTAATCCTCGTCGCCAACAAGGCCGAAGGGCGCGCCAGCGCGGCGGGCGCGCTCGAAGGCTTCGATTTGGGGCTTAGCGAGCCGGTGCCGCTTTCGGCCGAGCACGGGGACGGATTGGCCGAACTTTACGTGGCGCTGCGCGACGCGCTCCCGGAGGCAACCGCATTGCCGGCCGAGCCGGAGGATGATGCCACGCGCGCGCCGCCGGGGGAGGATCAAGATGGCTCCGAGCTCGATATCACGAAGCCGCTGCGGATAGCGATCATTGGCCGTCCCAATGCCGGCAAGTCCACGCTCCTCAACCGGATTCTCGGTCAGGACCGGCTGCTGACGGGCCCCGAGCCGGGCCTCACCCGCGATACGATCGGGATCGATTTCGAGTGGCAAAACCGCCAGATCAAAATGTTCGACACGGCAGGCTTGCGCAAGCGCGCAAGGGTCGCGGACGATTTGGAAAAGCTTGCCGGGGCCGACGCCTTGCGCGCGGCGAAATTCGCCGAGGTCGTGGTGTTGCTGCTCGACGCTGCGATCGCTTTCGAGAAGCAGGATCTGACTCTCGCCGATCTCGCCGAGCGCGAGGGCAGGGCGCTCGTCATCGGCCTCAATAAATGGGATCTGATCGAGACCAAGGGCGCCGCGCTTCTGCAATTGCGGGCGGAGGCGGGGAGGCTTTTGCCTCAGGTAAAAGGCGCGCCGGTCATGCCGGTTTCCGGCGCGACGGGGGAAGGTGTCGAGAGACTGATGGAGGCGATTTTCCGTGTCCATGAAATCTGGAACAAGCGGATTTCGACGGCGCGGCTCAATCGCTGGCTTGCAGCCAGCCTCGAACAAACCCCGCCGCCCGCGGTCGCCGGGCGGCGCATCAAAATCCGCTACATGACGCAACTCCGCGCGCGGCCGCCTTATTTCATCCTTTTCGGCAATCAGCTCGACGCTCTGCCCGCGAGCTACGAACGCTTTCTCGCCAATGGCCTGCGCCAAGCCTTCGATCTGCCGGGCGTGCCCATCCGCATCTCTAAAAAAACCAGCGACAACCCCTACGCGGGGAAGAGATCGCGGCAGAGATGAGAGGGTGGCCGAACGCGCGCCTCCGGGCGCGATCCGATCCAATTTGACCGGATCACGCGCCAAAGCCCGCCGGCCGATGTCGCGGCGGTGGAATCCGCCCGGCCAATCGATCACATCGATTGCCGCGTAGGCGGGCGCGCCGCCACCGCGTGGCGCCGCGACCGGTGCCATTGCGCTTAACGCTAAATATTTAAGCGAATCGATTTGTGTTTGCCGCAAATGCGGCTAGAATATGACTATGCAATGTGAACAATCGTTTTTGATATTTCCATAGCTGTCGCCGCGCGGGCCGGCGGGAGGGGCTTTTCGTTGCGTATCCCGCGTTTTCCCCTCGCGATCATTGCCGCCGCCGGCGGGCTCATCGGCGCCGGCATCGAGGCGGCGTGGGGCGGCGCCTGGCTGATGCCTCCCGGCGAAGGTCAGGTCATTACCGATACGTTTTTTTCGGATTCCACACGTGCGTTCGATGCGCACGGGCATCTCGTTCCGGTTCCGTCCTATCGAAAGTTCGAACTTGGAACCTATCTCGAATATGGCCTGACGAATTGGCTGACCTTGGTCGCGTCGCCTGCATACGACCGCATCCGCAACCCTCCTCCGGGGCAGTCCTACAATGGATTGGGCGAGAGCGAGATCGCGGCGAGAGTCGGGCTCTACCGCACC
>JBOHJT010000110.1:0-10426 GCA_050728715.1 Methylocella sp. | reverse complement strand
GAAGCGAACAAGCTCGCATAATAGCGCGAGACGTTGGGGACCAATCCACGACACAATTCTATTCTATTCGAAATCAGAAAAGTTCGCGTGGAATCGGATTGCGATTGGATACGATCAAAAATACATCGAGCGGTTTTATCGGCATACAGACGCAAATGGTCGCCGGTATCGACTCAGTGACCTCACCGGAAGCGGCATCAGGCACGGCGAAAGTGGCCAACCATGGAACGGGTTTGATCCGACTACACACGGACGGCATTGGGCAATCCCGTCTATCCTGAAGGATGATTTTTCGGAGGAAGAGTCTGAGGGGCTGAGCCCGCACGGTTGGTTAGAAATGTTCGATTCTAAGGGTCTCATAGAGATGACCGGCGAAGGCATCGGCTGGCCCCATGTCCGCAGAAATTTGGATCGGATGAGCGGCCAAGCTCCGCAGGACGTTATTACTGATATTGCGCCATTATCCAAACGGCATGCCGAACGCCTCGGCTACCCCACCCAAAAACCTCTCGCCCTTCTCGAACGAATCGTCTCCGCCTCCTCGAACGAAGGCGATCTTGTCCTCGATCCATTTTGCGGATGCGGCACCACGGTCCACGCCGCGCAAAAATTGAACCGCCGTTGGATAGGCATTGACGTCACCCATCTCGCCATTCATCTCATCCAGCGGCGTCTCAAGGACGCGTTTCGCGGAATCCAATTCGACATTTTGGGCGTGCCAAAAGACCTCGGCGGGGCGCGCGTGCTCGCCCTCCAAGACAAAACCGGCTACGAGTTTCAGAAATGGGCGCTCGCGATGATCGACGCGCAACCTTTTAAGGGCGGCAAGAAAGGCGGCGACGGCGGCGTTGACGGCTTTCTCTATATAAAGCCCGATGGCAAGAAGACCGAGAAAGTCATCGTCTCGGTCAAGGGCGGCCAGAGCCTCAATCCGGCGATGGTGAAGGATCTCATCGTTACCGTCGATCAGGAAGGCGCCAAAATGGGCGTGTTCTTGACGCTAGAGCCGCCGACCAAGGGCATGGTCACGCAAGCCGCAACCGCTGGCTTCTACAAAACCGATTACGGGCAATTCCCAAAGATTCAGATCGTCACGGTCGAGCAGCTTTTCGGTCCAAGCAATCCGCTGCATCTGCCCTGGCTGGACACTTCGGTGTTCAAAAAGGCTAAGCGCGAGACAACCCAGTCGAAACTGGATCTTTGAACATGACCAAACATGTTGTCGTCCTCATGGCCGGCATTTCCGCGAGCGCGAGGCAACGATCGAATACCGGCAGTCAAAATAAGAAGCCCCAGCCGCTGAGCCGGGGCTTCCTTACTTTGCATGACACTGATGCTGCGATCGATTCATCGCGCTTCGATTTTGTGGCCTCAGGCGTGGCTTTCCTCTGTCGCCGCTGGCTCAGCGGGAGTTGGATCTGCCGGCATGACCTCGGGAGCCGGTTCCCCTGCCGCCCTGACCTTAGCGGCTTCTGCGGCTTCTGTGGCAACCGGCTCCGTCGCCATAACTTCGGAAGGCGTTTCCTCTGTCGCTGGCGTTTCAGGAGTAGGCGTCTCTAGCGCCATGGCCTCGGCAGTTGCTTCCTCCATCGCTGCTGGCACAGAGGCAGCCTCAGCAGGGGTTGGTTCCGTCGCTGCGGGCTCCGGTACCGCCATTACGTCATCACTCGTGCTCATGGGAGTTCTCTCAAAAATTGCCGGCCAAATCCGGCGTAGGATTGTGGTCACCACACATGGCGGCCCGAGAAAGAGCGGCAAGAGCTAGAAGCAACATTCGCTTTAATTATTTTGAAGAGGGCTACTGCGTGGCCATTCAGCCGAATTTTGAACGTTTTGCTAGGCAATCTTGTGCCTAGCGCAAGCGGCGCATATTACCGGTGAACGCAGCATGAAAAGCGGCCAACCCGCATGCCGAGCGTTGAGGATCTCACGCCTTCCTTGGGTATGCGGCGAGTTGAAACTGGCGCCAAAAATCACATGAGTCCATTATGACCAAACACGTCGCCGTGCTGATGGGCGGCCTATCAGTGGAGCGTGAGGTGTCGCTGCGCTCGGGCGAGGCCTGCGCGACAGCGCTCGAAGCCGAAGGTTTTAGAGTGACCCGCGTCGATGTCGACCGCAACATCGCCGCAACGCTAGCCAAGCTCCGCCCCGACGTCGCCTTCAACGCGCTGCATGGCCGCTTTGGAGAGGACGGCATCATCCAGGGTATTTTGGAAATGCTGCGCATTCCCTACACCCATTCCGGGGTGCTCGCCTCGGCGCTCGCCATGCGAAAGGATCGCGCCAAGGATTTTTTTCGCGCCGCCGGGGTGCCGATAGCGGAAGGAGTTACCACCGATCGTTTCACGGCCGCCCAAAGGCATGTTTTGCCGCCTCCTTACGTCGTAAAGCCCGTTGATGAAGGATCTTCCGTAGGTGTCCTGGTCGTCCGGGAGGGTGCAAACCGTCCCCCGCAAGAATTAACCAAGAAAGATTGGCCACACGGAGACCAGGTCTTGGTCGAACGCTACGTCGCCGGACGCGAGCTAACGTCCGCCGTCATCGGCGAAAAAGCCTATGATGTCATAGAGATACGCGCTGCGGACGGGGGCTGGTACGACTATAACGCAAAATACGCGAAAGGCGGTTCCATCCACGTCCTTCCGGCGAAACTTAAAGGAAATATTTACCAAATTGTTCAAGAATTGGCAATCAAGGCGCATAGGACGCTCGGTTGTCGCGGTGTGAGCCGGACGGATTTCCGCTACGACGATTCTCCCGGCGGGACGGGGGAGCTCGTGGTTTTGGAAGTCAACACCCAGCCTGGGATGACCGAGACTTCGCTTGTGCCGGAACTCGCTGGCCATGCCGGCCTCAATTTCGGTGAGCTTGTTCGATGGATGGTCGAGGACGCCTCCTGCGATCGTTGAGAGCGGTGACCATTGGCTTCGCCCCGGCGGCGTTGGCCTATGCCGGCGCCGTGCCTGTTCCCGAACCCTTTTCCGCGCGGCAAATCAAACCGCCAGCGCGCCAGCCGAGGCCGGGCTTGCGGCATAAAATCCTCGTCCGGCTGGCCGGGCCTGGCACGGGGGCTTGCTTTTCCCTAGCGCTGCTAGCGGCCGCCGGCGCCTACGGCGTGGTGAAAGGCGGCCACTACGCCGCCTTCGTCGCGAGGCAAGGAGAGCCCTCCGACATCCTTGCCAAGGCGCTGGGTTTCTCCATCAAGGCCGTGACCATCGCGGGCGAGCGCGAACTCAAGGAGCAAGACATCCTCGCTATCGCCGGGATAGGTCCGCGCAATTCGCTTCTGTTTCTCGATGTGGCGAAAATAAGGGAGAGGCTGAAACAGCTTCCTCTCGTCAAGGAAGCGGCTGTCACCAAGCTCTACCCGGACCGGCTCCTGATCGAGATCGAGGAGCGCCGGCCTTTCGCCTTGTGGCAACGCGACGGGCAAGTGCAAATCGTGGCCGCCGACGGCGTTCCCCTCGCCGCCATGCGCGACCAGCGCTTCATTCATCTGCCGCTCGTCGTGGGCGCCGGGGCCAACAAGAAACTCGATCAATATTTGGCGCTTCTCGAAACGGCGGGAGATTTGCGCGAACGGATCGTGGCGGGCATGCTCGTCGCGGGACGCCGCTGGACGTTGAAAACGGCAAACGGGATAGACGTTCTCTTGCCGGAAACGGAGCCCGAGAAGGCGCTGGCAAGGCTCGTTGACCTTCAGCGAACGTCGCATGTGCTCGACAAGGACATCCTTTCGCTCGACTTTCGTCAGTCCGGCCGGGTTGTCGCGCGTCTCGCCGAGGAAGCGGCGGCCGAGCGCGCCGCGATGCTCACGAGCAAGACCAAGGCGAAAGGCGGCCGGACATGAATTCGAAGGTATTGCCGCCGCGCTTGCCGTCCTTGCCGGCCCGCAAAAGCGCGATCCTTTCCGTGCTCGACATCGGAACCTCGAAAATCGTCTGCCTTGTCGCGCGGCTGAACCCAAGCGATTCTTCCGAGGCGCTGCGCGCGCGCACCCATCGTTGCCGCATTCTTGGCATCGGACATCAACGCTCGCGCGGGATCAAGGGCGGCGCCGTCGTCGATATGGACGCGGTGGAAGGAGCCATCCGTTTCGCCGTCGACGCGGCGGAGCGCATGGCTGGGGTGCAGATCGAAAGCGTGATCGTGAACGCGACCGGCGGCAGGCTTTCCTCGCGGCTCTACGACGCCAAGGTCGCGATCGCCGGGCGGGCCGTTACGCAAGCCGACGTCCACCGCGTGCTGGAAGCTTGCACGAAGCTCGGCGGACAAGAGGGCAGAGCGGTGCTGCACGCCCTGCCAATCGGCTTTGCATTGGGCGAAACGCGTCATATTCAAGATCCGAGGGGAATGGTCGGCGATGAACTCGGCGCGGATATGCATGTACTGAGCTGCGACGCCGCTGCCGCGCGCAACCTGATGCTCGCGGTCGAACGCTGCCATCTGACGGTCGACGCGATGGTCGCCACGCCTTACGCGGCGGGTCTTGCGGCCTTGGCCGACGATGAAGCCGAACTCGGCGCCGCCTTGATCGACATGGGCGCGGGGACAACGTCCGTGAGCGTCTTTTCCGGCGGCCGTCTGACCCATGTCGACGCATTCGCCGTCGGCGGCCATCATGTCACGATGGATGTCGCGCGCGGTCTCGGGATCACGCTCGCCGATGCCGAACGGTTGAAGACGCTTTATGGCGGCTGTCTCACTTCGGTTTCCGATGAAAGCGAGACGATCGCGGTGGTTCAGGCGGGCGAGGAAGCCGAGCGTCCGGCGCATTTGCCGAAGGCTCAGCTCATCTCCATTATCAAGCCTCGGGTGGAGGAAATCCTCGAGATCGTGCGCGATCGGCTCAAGAACGCGGGCCTTCCCGCGCATGCGGGGCGAAGACTCGTTCTCACGGGTGGGGCCTGCCAGCTCACTGGCATGCACGCGGCGGTGAAGCGCATCGTCTCGGGGCAGGTGCGGACGGGCAGGCCGCTCGGCATAAAGGGGCTGCCCGAATCCGCGAAAAGCCCGGCTTTTGCCGCGGCTGTCGGGCTTCTGATCTATCCCCAAGTGAGCGGCATCGAGCATTTCCGCCCTTCGCGGCGCGGCGTGGCTCCGGAGTCGCAAGCAAATGGATACATCGGGCGGGTCGGGCGATGGCTCAAGAATAGTTTTTAGCGGTGCGTGGGGCGAGAGTAAGCGCGGCGATCCATTCGAATTTGCCGCGAACAACGTGACTGAAAACCCGAGCGCCCTTGACCGGCGCTCCAACGTCGAGAGGCCAGACGATGACGATCAACCTTAAAGCTCCCGAACTCCGGGAACTCAAACCACATATCATGGTCGCCGGCATCGGCGGCGCGGGCGGCAATGCCGTAAACAATATGATTGTCTCGGGCCTGATCGGGGTCGAGTTCATCGTCGCAAATACCGACGCTCAAGCGCTTACCTCGTCGAAGGCCGAAAGGATTATCCAAATGGGCCTGCAGGTCACCGAAGGTCTCGGCGCCGGATCGCAGCCCGAGGTCGGCCGGGCCGCGGCGGAGGAAGCAATCGAGGAAATCCGCGATCACCTTTCCGGAGCGCATATGGTCTTCGTCACCGCCGGCATGGGCGGCGGAACCGGCACCGGAGCCGCGCCGGTCGTCGCGCGCGCCGCCCGGGATATGGGCATCCTGACCGTCGGCGTCGTCACCAAGCCGTTCCAGTTCGAGGGCGCGCGGCGCATGCGTGTGGCCGAGGCCGGTATCGACGAGCTGCAGAAATCGGTCGATACGCTGATTATCATTCCAAACCAGAATCTCTTTCGCATAGCCAACGAGAAAACCACTTTCGCCGATGCTTTCGCAATGGCCGATCAGGTGCTCTATTCCGGCGTCGCATGCATCACCGATCTGATGGTCAAGGAAGGCTTGATCAATCTCGATTTCGCCGACGTTCGCGCCATCATGCGCGAGATGGGCAAGGCCATGATGGGGACCGGCGAGGCATCGGGCGAAAAGCGGGCGATCCTCGCCGCCGAGGCCGCGATCGCCAATCCGCTTCTCGACGAGGTTTCGATGAAGGGCTCGCGCGGCCTTCTCATTTCGATCACCGGCGGCAGCGATCTCACCCTTTACGAAGTCGACGAGGCCGCGGGCCGGATTCGCCAAGAGGTCGACGAGGACGCCAATATCATCCTTGGCGCGACCTTCGATCAAACCCTCGACGGGATTGTCCGCGTCTCGGTCGTCGCCACCGGAATCGACCATGTCGCGGGCGTCTATGAACCCACCGCCGCGGAGACGCGCATTGCCGAAGTCACCAACCGCTTAAGGGCCCAGACGGCGGCGCGCCCGATTGACACGGCGCAGCCGCGCTATCCTGGCGCCCAGCCGGAGATCTATGCGTCGGCGGAATACGAGCCGCGTTATGAAGACCGTGTTTTGCAAGCTCCCGCGGCGCTAGGCGCTGGAGCTCAGCAAGGGGTCCGAGTCCAGGAAGTCGCCCCGCAATCGCGTCATTACGTCGAACAGGCGCAACAAGGAATGCGGCCAAGCGAGCACTTCGACGCCGGTCCTTTCGTTCCAGGGCCGCCCGATTCGCCTTTTGTCCGGCCGCAGCGGATGCCGCAGATCGACGATTTGCCGCTCCCGGCGCAAAACCAGATCCGCGCGCGTCGAGGCGAACGTGGAGCGGAGCCGCATCCCGAAGCCAAGCGCCGCTCGCTCCTCGAAAGGCTTGCCTCGTTTGGCATCAGCCGCCAAGAAGAAGCGGCCGCGGGCCCCGTCCCGCGCGAGAGACAAGCGCCCGCGCGTCAGCCCGCGCAAGGGCAGATCCACACGCAGCCGCAGCCGGGTCCGGTTCATGCCGAGTACGGCAAACGTGCGCAGCATCCGCCAGCCCCGCAAAGAGCGCCGCAATCGGCGGCGGACGCGCATGGCCGCGGCGCCTATCAAACCCGGGCAATCGAAGAGGACCAGCTCGAGATTCCCGCTTTTCTGCGGCGCCAATCGAGCTAGGGCAAGAGTGTTTTAGGTTGGAGCATGCGCTGCGAGAGCTGGGGCAGGTCCATCGGAAAAGCCTGGCAACTTTTTCGACGGATCTGTTCGTGGTTCCGCCGATACTGTTCGACGCGCGAGGATGGGACGTCCTCGCCGCCGTCGGCTAAAACTTCCGGCGGCTCTCAGCCGGCGTGGTCTTTCGTTGTTCGCAATCTTGCTCCGCCTCACCAAACACAATGGCATCGGTCACGCCGTCGTCCCAGTCTGATCAGCGATTCTCACGGACGACTCGCTCATTTCGTCTTTGCGGCACAGCCCAGCAACCGAAACTTCAGCCTCCTGCTTCACCGTCCATTTCGCATCGAACCACTCGGGTTGGTAACCGGGGTAAGCATCATAAATTCTCTTATATGTTTCTTTCAGCGACGAGTATTCTCCGGCTTGAGAGACTTCGTAATCCAAGTATGTTTTGAGAATGGAGTCCACAGTAGATGTAGATGGTCGCGGGAATAGTCTGTCTAATTTTTGCGCACCTGGTGGAAAGTCATTTTTGTTAAAAATAGTTCGACGGGCCTGCCATATATAGAATAGTCTCATAAAGTACTTGATATTCTTACTCTCTTCAATCAATTCGTCAAAGTCGTTGGCGAGGCTGTGTGACCTCGCAGCAAGTTGCATGTTTTTAAGAATAATATAGTCAAGCACTTTTTTTATGTCGGCCGTTTTGTTTTTCCGAGCAAATTCAATTTCAATATTAAAATTCCGAAGTCTAAGAAAAAGAGCCTCCAACATGAATATTGACCCTGTCCCAATCAGTTGCATTCTGTCTTTTGTTGCATCGGAAACGACAGACAGCACAAACTTTTGTTTTTTCAATATGGTATCGGATGGAAACTCAGATTGAGACCCGTTGTAAAATTGTGTTATTCGGACCATATTATAGATGCAGTGACGGGCAAAATTCGAAGTAAGCCCGCTCAACGCTCTACTTGCTAAATCGGCATTGTGCCAACTTTCATACCGTTTAAATATCGTTGCACCCAGCGCAGCGACAACAGCAGCGGCAACAATGGTGGTGCTGACCGTTATGATCGGCTGCCAAGCGCTTATATCCGACATAAGTCCTCTCCTCTTATCGCACGGTGTTCGCGCTCAAATCAGGAAAATTCTACGATATTTACGATATTAATGCACGGCAAATTGCACGCTGAGGCATTCCGTCCGCCGCGCTTACTCCGCCGCGCTCTTCGCGCTGCCAAATCTTCGCTCGATATAAGCCTCGACGATGTGCTTGAATTCGGCGGCGATGCCTTCGCCGCGCAGGGTCATCGCCTTTTGCCCGTCGATAAACACAGGCGCCGCCGGCGTCTCGCCGGTGCCGGGCAGCGAGATCCCGATGTCCGCATGTTTCGATTCGCCAGGCCCGTTGACGATGCAGCCCATCACCGCGACGTTCAGCGCCTCGACGCCCGGATAGCGCGCCCGCCACAGCGGCATCTCGTCGCGAATATAGGCCTGGATATCCCGCGCGAGTTCTTGAAAAACCGTGGAGGTCGTGCGCCCGCAGCCAGGACAAGCGGCGACCAGCGGCACAAACGTGCGAAACCCCATGGTCTGCAAAAGTTCCTGCGCCACTTTCACTTCAAGCGAGCGGTCGCCGCCGGGCTCCGGGGTAAGCGAAACCCTGATCGTGTCGCCGATCCCCTCCTGCAACAAAATGCCCATGGCGGCGGCAGAGGCGACAATGCCCTTCGAGCCCATGCCCGCTTCGGTGAGGCCCAAATGCAGCGCGTAATCGCTACGCCGCGCGAGCATGCGATAGACGCCGATTAGATGCTGTACATCCGAGACCTTTGCCGACAGGATGATTCTGTCCCGGCCAAGCCCGATGTCCTCCGCCCGCGCGGCGGAGGTGAGAGCCGATTGCACCATCGCCTCGCGCATCACCGCGCCGGCCGGGCGCGGCGAAGGCGCGCGGGCATTTTCGTCCATCAACGCGGTGAGGAGCTCCTGATCGAGCGAGCCCCAATTGGCGCCGATCCGCACCGCCTTGCCATATTTGATCGCCGCCTCCACGATGAGGCCGAATTGCTTGTCCCGCTTTTCCTTGAAGCCGACATTGCCGGGGTTGATTCGATATTTGTCGAGCGCCTCGGCGCAGGCGGGATGATCGGCCAAGAGTTTATGGCCGATATAGTGGAAATCGCCGATCAGAGGGACGTCACACCCCATTTTTGCGAGACGGTCGCGGATATGCGGCACGGCTGCGGCGGCTTCGTCACGATCGACAGTGATCCGCACGAGCTCGGAGCCGGCGCGGGCAAGCGCCGCAACCTGGGCCGCCGTCCCATCGACATCGGCCGTATCCGTGTTGGTCATCGATTGGACGGCGATGGGCGCGCCGCCGCCAGCGAGGATCGCACCGATGCCGGAGCCAATGCGCACGCCAACGGAGCGGCGGCGGGGCGCTGGCCCGGCGTCCTCCGCCTCCGGGTCCTCGAGGCCGGGGGACACTGAAAGTTCGGAGCTAATTGTCATGCTTGGTGTTTATCCCTGGCTGGGGAGGCGTCCGGTGGACATATCCCATACGGCTGTCGCGATCATGACCCGAAGGGCCGCAGAGAGTGGTGGGCAAAAACACGTTTGCCGTCAAGCCTGTCACGTCAGGCGGCGTGGACGGCGGTATCGGCCGTCGCTTGGTTTTGACGCGCAGTGGACATCCAGCTCCACGTCTTTTTTTCCGTTCATATTAATCGGTGCATAAATAACTAGATATTCAAGCGGCGCTCCAAGAGACGGATTTTGGTGGAATGAAAGGAGTTTTTCCTGGTTGTTTTGAAGCTGGAGCATGGACAAATGGACCTCGGTCTTGAAGTCAACCTTGCTCGTGACCGTCATGCGGCCAACAGGGCCGGCCGTCTGCTGCTTCCACGTGAGTGATACCAACGCCCTAAGTTTTGACCTGTGCTCAATCTCTGGTTTCAATTGAGGCGATGACCTCGGATCTGGCCATCGGGGCATTCCAGGCGCCGCGACACGCGTCGAGGATCGCCTCATGGCTGTCCCAGACGCCGTGGCCGGGATAATTGCCGCGCGGATAGTCCCATATGTCCTGAGCGAAGCGCATCAAATGCCCTTGATGCGCGGAGAGCTGCCGAAGGATCGACTGAGTTCAGCTCGGGCGCGTGGGGCGGAAGCGGCATGAGCACGATATTCCCTGGCACGATGAGTTGTGGCGAACCGTGCGAGCCGGCACCGTCGAGGATCGGCGGGGCGATGGCCCTGACGCCGACGCATAGGCTGATTTCGGCCAGATGTTTGTTCATGGCCTCGATGCCGGCTGCCGGCATGATCAACGCGGCGCCGGTGCCGCGCGCCGGGCAATCCTCGACAAGCTCAGATGGCGCCGGACAGGCAGCCCTCCATTCGCCATGCCTCCGCGATCGCTTCCCAAG
>JBOHJT010000109.1:0-10427 GCA_050728715.1 Methylocella sp. | reverse complement strand
CTATATACGTGTCGACGTCACGCAAATACTAGGTGGTCTATACCAGCTTTATTTGCGCTATTATTCGCCACGTTATTTAGCACACATTACACAAATATCTCGTAGTTTCAATCAAATTTTTGACAAAGTTATCAATTAATTTTCTGGACCTATAAACATCAATTTTATAAGTTATGATAATAATCAGTTATTATACTTTCATGCCTTATCGACGATTTGAAACTACTTAGTGCCTGAGAGCCTGACTCAAAAGACAACTACCGCGCGAGTCGTCTGATGGCGATCTGGATTGAGGCGAGAGCGACGAAGGCTTGAAGCGTCGTTGCGAGATTTTCCCAATCCTTGGCAAGACGACGATTGCGGCCGAACCATGAGAAGGTTCTCTCGACAACCCAGCGGCGCGGCAGCAAGACGAAACCCTTCCCATCGTCGCTGCGCTTGACGATCTCGATGCGCAGCGAGGGAACCTTGGCGACCGCCGCGTTGACCTGACGGGCGTTGTATCCGCTGTCCGCCCACACGAGTTCGAGCCAGGGAAAGCTGGTGCGGATTTTGGCGAGCACGAGCGCCGCTCCATCGCGGTCTTGCACGCCGGCCGAATGGATGACGACGCGCAACGGCAGGCCTTGCGTGTCGACCAGCGCGTGAATCTTGCGCCCCTTCACTTTTTTGCCGGCGTCGTAGCCGGTCAGGCCGTCATGACCGCCCCCTTTTCCGTCGCCTTTACGGATTGACTGTCGATGATCGCGGCGGTGGGGCTTGCCTCACGCTCCATGTCTTCACGCAACTCCATATGCAATCGTTCCCAGATCGCGTCCCACACGCCATCCTTCTGGAAATTGCGGAAGATGTTGTAGACGGTCGAACGCGGCGGAAATCCCTCGCGAGGAAGATAGCGCCACGGGCAGCCGGTGCGAAGAAGATAAAGGATCGCGTTGATCGCTTCACGCATATTGGTCAGGCGCGGACGCCCGCCGGGTTTGGCGGGCGGGATCAACGGTTCCAGACGCGCCCATTCGCCATCCGTCATATCGCTGGGATAGCGCCCGCCAACCCGCACATAAGTTTTTCGATGCTGCTTGGTCCACATTCCGAATCATCCTCCGATGCCTCGGAATCCCAGAATCATGCAACCAGCGCGAGCGCAACAATCTTTTGAGACAGGCTCTTAGTGCCTGACAGCGCGAAGTCGTGGGCCGCGCCAAGGCCCATGACTCGCAGGGGCAATTGTCACCTTGGCCAAGCGCAAGGACTCAACTCATCGGCATGACTACGCGATTGTCCAATCACATCCGAGGAGCACTCATAGGAGGGAGGCAGAATAAACAGGCGTAATTTTCCGCCCAGTGTTTCAACGAACGCCGCAGTTTCTTCGCGCGATGCGCAGGGCCGCGATCAACGATGACGAAGATCGTCCGCCCGGCGCCCTCGGTCAGGCGTTTCAGAAACTCGATGAAAACACCGGCGTTGACGCATCATGAGCCACTGCTGCATCAGAGCCTCGTCGCGTTCGACGCACGCCGCAATGGCTTCTGGCAGGTGATCCCGAGTTGTGCAAGAGACGCCCCACCAAATCGGCGCTTAATTTTATGCCAAACTTGTTCTGGATGAGCTTGGTCACCATCTCGTGGATCCACAGCGCAAACTCGAACTTCAGTTGCAAGGGGTTCTTCATACCGTCAAGAAAAATGTACTCCTACTTATAGACTAATACCAACCGCCCTAAGTTTTGACCTGTGCCCAATCTCTGGTTCCAATTGAGGCGACGACCTCGGATTTGGCCATGAGTGCGTTCCAGGCATTGCAACAAGCGTCGAGGATCGCCTCGTAGCTGTCCCGGACGCAGTGGCTGAGAAAATTGCTGCGCAGACAGTCCCATATGTCCTGAGCCTGCCGAAGGATCGACTGCGTTCAGGTCCGGCGTGTAGGGCGGAAGCGGCGAGAGCACGATATTCCCTGGCACGATGAGTTGTGGCGAACTGTGCCAACCAGCACCGTCGAGGATCAGCAGGGCGATGGCACTGACGCTGATGCATTTGCTTATTTCGGCCAGATGTTTGTTCATGGCGTCGATGCCGGCTGTCGGCATGACCAACGCGGCGCCGGTGCCGCGCGCCGGGCAGATGGCGCCGAACAGGTAGGCCCAGGTGAACCGCCGGTCGCGCTTGATGCGCGGACGCGTGCCGCGCTTGGCCCAAATGCGGGTCAGCGTGCCTTGGCTTTCCGACGCGGGCTTCATCCTGAAACCAGATTTCGATCGGCCGGCCGGCAAGCTCCTGCGGGATTGCGGCGCGCGCTAGCTCAGCGAAGTTTTATGGATTGGCCCGCCCCTCCTTCCGGCGTTATGGGTTCGCCGGAAACTCAACTGGAGGGGTAGATCATGAAAATTTCTGTGCTTGGCATCGATCTTGGCAAAAACGCTTGCAGCCTCGTCGGACTTAACACATCTGGCGCAGTCGTTTTGCGTCGGCGAGTGAAAAGAGAGCCGCTGATCGGTTTCGCCGCAAAACTGCCACCGTGCATCGTCGCCATGGAGGCCTGCTTTGGCGCCCATTACCTCGGCCGGATATTTGCGGCTCGGGGCCACGAGGTCCGGCTGACGTCGCCGCAATATGTGCGGCCGTATGTGAAGGCCGCAGAAGAACGACGATCGTGACGCAGAAGCAATCGCCGAAGCGGCGAGCCGTCCGACGATGCGGTTCGTCGAGCTGAAGAGCGAGATCAACTGGACATGCAGACGCTTCACCGAGTTCGATCCCGGCTCGTCAGCGAAAGGACGGCTCTGATCAACCAGTTGCGCGCGATCCTATTGGAGCGCGGATCGTCGTTCCGCAGGGCAAGCACAAGCTCGAACAATGTCTCGTCGCCTTGCTGGACGAACAGGATGCAAAGGGGGCTAAGTCCTCAGATGCGCACCTTGATTGCCCGACGTTCGCGCGCAATGGCTGGAGCTCGATTGCCGGATTGGAGCCTTCAACGAGGAGTTCGCGCGGTGGGCGAAAGGAAACGAAGACGCGCGGCGGTTGGCGACAATCCCGGGCATCAGCGTGATGATCGCCTCAGCCTTGATCGGGGCGATCGGCAAGGCGGAAGCCTTCGAACACGGTCGTGATCTTTCGGCATGGCTTGGGCTCGTCCCACGTCAGGCGACAACGGGCGGCAAGCCGAGACTCCTCGGGATCAGCAAACGAGGAAACAAATATATCCGAACGTTGCTGATTCATGGATCGCGGGCAGCGCTGCCACACCTCGCCGAGCGCGACACGGCTCTTGGTCGATGGGCCAAGAGATTGCTTGCTCGCGTCCACAAGAATATCGCGGTCGTCACCTTGGCCAACAAACTGGCCCGGATCGCTTGGGCCGTGTTACGGCGTGGCGAAAAGTTCGCCGCAAAGGGATTGCCTTCGGCGGCGTAAGGGTCGGCCGGTCGGCGCATGATGCACTGATTGGTCTTCTATGTTTGCGGGTGGGTAAAACGAAGATGGCCTGACAGTCGAACGGCGTTCTGGAAACCTGGTCTAAAAAACGGCGCTCGACGCCGAGCGTTTTATGAGGACCGGAACGCGCGGATCTCCATCGTGGCTCGCGGCATAGCCGCGAAGCCGGATACGTTGAAGCAGACTGATCATTCGGCGCTCTCGATCAAACCACTTGCAGACGGGGCGGGCCATGCGTTCTTAAAAGCCTCCTGTGCCTCAAGGCCGCTTTGCGAGTGCACGGGACGCACCGAGATGCTGCTGAAATTCAGCTTCTTTAGCAGCTTGCCGACGCTGCGCCTATGCCGATGAATATTAAATTTGGCGGCGATGCGGTCACGCAGGTCAGCACAGCCCCAACGCACCGCGCCATCCGTCTTGAGGTCAGGGCCGTCTTCCACCCGCCTCGCCACTTCGCTCCGCTGGACTTCGGCCAGACGCGGCCGGCGCAAAGGCCGCGGCCGGTCCGCGAGCCCCGCCAGGCCGTCCGCGTTGTCGCGAATACCCTCCGCCAGCCATACCTCCGCAATCACTTGGGAAGCGATTGCTCCGCCAACTGGCTGTGCCAGCTGGAACCTTTGGCTAAGTCGCGCAGCGTCTGCCGGTCCATGCCGCGGGCCTGCGCCGCCACCAGCCGCGAATGACCATCAAGCACCATGGCAATGGCCAGAATGCGCCGCGCTTGCCAGACCGTCCGCCGTCCGCGTCGCCTCCGCCCGCAACCGCGAAATACTCAGATTTTGACGTGTAATCTCGATTGTCGGCATGCTGCCCGCTCCACGAATCAAGCACATGCTGCATCGAGTCGCGTTTGCGACGCTTTGGGAATCCCCCAGGAGTCAGATTCTCGGGCGGTTGGTATAATTAATACAACCTGGGTAACAGACCCCACATCCATGGTATGGGTTTTCGAAGGCATGGATGCACTCATGAGCAAGACACGAGATCGTGGGGAACTGGGAGCGCGACGCTTAGCGGGCAGGCGTTTGCTGCAACGGGGCGTTAAGCCACCGGAGGTGGCGCGCCGGTGAGCCGCACCTCGGTCTGGCGCTGGGAGCAGGCGCTCGTGGCGAACGGGCGCGGCGCGTTGCGCCAGCGCCACGCACCGGGCGACCGCCGCGGCTCAGCGCGACCGAGAAGAAGCGATTGGTCGAAGCGCTCGAAGCCGGCGCCTTGGCGCAGGGATATGCCGCCGATCTGTGGACGTTGGCACGCGTCGGCAAGTTCATCGCGAAGATCAGCGCCAAGCGGTATTCGGAATCGGGCGTCTGGCGGCTCATCAAGGGGCTGACCTTCTCCTGCCAGCGGCCGAGCGGTCGCGCCAGGAAGCGCGATGAAGCCGCCATCCGGCAGTGGAAGAAGAAGCGTTGGCCGGCCCTAAAAAAAACTGCGCGAGAGAAGGCCGCACCATCGTCTTCGTCGACGAGTCCGGGGTGAGCGAACGACCTCACCGCGTTCGGATCTGGGCGCCCAAAGGTCAAGACGCCAGTCCTGCAATACAGCTTCACATGGTACCAACTCTCGGCGATAGCGGGCGTCACTTTCTGGAACATCTACTTCAAGCTCGTCAAAGGCGCCGTCCGCGCGCCCGAAATCGTCACTTTTCTCAAAAATCTCAGGCGCCATTTTGCCGGCCGCAAGCTCCTCATCATTTGGGATCGTCTGCAAGCGCATCGCAGCCGCCTGGTCCGCGATTACGTCGAAACCTAAGGCGGCGCCATAAAACTTAAATTCCTGCCGCCTTACGCGCCAGAACTCAATCCCGTCGAGTACCTGTGGGCGCATTGGAAGCAGCATGAGATGCCAAACTTCTGTCCGAAAGACTTCGCCGAACTCAGCGCCTTCGCGCGCGCCAAGCTCAAGCGCACGCAGCGCCGCAAAACGCTGGTTGCAGCTTTCTGGAAACAAGCCGAATTGCCCTTCTAATGTTACTCTGTTTGTCAGAGATCAATAATACAAGGACATCGGCTATGGCGAGGCGGCCTTCATCAGATAATGTCGGTTTGGGCGTCGCGCATTCTTTCCACTTACGCGATCGGGCACGATGAATAGCAAAGCGTTCTTGTCGGTCTCGAACGGCAGTCAAGCGGCGGCGCCGTGTCCGCACCAAATATGCCGGACGTCCGATAGGCCGGCGCATTACGCCACTCCACGGAGGACGAGCGCGCTTTGCACCGCCGCACAGACGAATTCGACCTCCTCGCTCAAAGCATAGGCGTTCATTGGCAGGCTGAGCACCTTTTCACAGAGCGCCTCGCTGACCGGAAGAGAGCCGCTGCCATATGCTATATAAGCGGGTTGCAGATGCATCGGCTTGGGATAATAGACCGCAGTTGGAACGTCGGCTTCCTGCAACGTCTTCTGGAGTTCTGTTCGCCGGTCGGACTTGATTGTGTATTGCGCCCAGGCGGAAACACGGCCTGCCGCCACGACGGGCGTCTCCACTAGCCCTGCCAGGCGACGGGTGTATTCGTTCGCAATCTGGTTCCGACGGGCAATCTCATCCTCCAGAACGTCAATCTTGGCGAGCAGAATCGCCGCTTGAATCGTGTCCAGCCGGCTGTTCACGCCTAGCCGCGTGGTGTCGTATTTCGCGGCGCCCTGCCCATGAACGCGAATGGATCGCATGGCCGTGGCGAGTTCACCGTCGTCTGTAAACACGGCGCCGCCATCGCCGAAGCATCCCAGGGGCTTTACCGGAAAAAAGCTGGTAGTAGTCACAGGAGCGAGGGCGCCGACCCGCTTGCCATACAGGGCACCCCCGAAGCTCTGCGCGGCGTCGTCGATAAGCAGCAAAGCATGACGGCGCGCGATTTCATTGAGGCGCGGCCAGTCTGCCGGCAGTCCGAACAGATCGACTGCTATCACAACCTTCATGCGGGCGCCCTTGCGGCGTTCGATTTCGATGCGACGTTCGAGATCATCGCAATCCATAGTGAACGACACGGGATCGACATCGACGAAAACAGGCTTCGCGCCTAGCAACAGCACCACTTCTGCGGTCGCGGTGAAAGTGAAGGAGGGAATGAATACGGCGTCGCCTCGTCCGACCCCCGCGGCCATGAGTGCAATCTGCAGTGCATCGGTTCCGTTGGCCACGGTAATCGACTCTCGCACGCCGCAAAACTTCCTGAAGCGGCGCTCGAGCTCGAATACTTCGGGCCCCATGATGAACTGGCCGTGGTCGATGACGCGGCCGATCCGCGCATCGATCTCCGCGCGTAGACGTTTAGTCTGAGCCTGAAGACCGGTAAATGCAATCTGCACCGCCAACCTCGTTCCATCGCGCAGCTTCTTCTGCCTCCAACGAATTCACAGCGGATCTACGCCTCCTCTTCATGCCTCGGTCGTTTGGAGGGGATGCAGCTGTCCAGCCGCATCCAGTCCATAACGCTCCCCCGTCGCCGGACAGATGAGATCGGCGCCCAAAACGTTTCCGATGCGGCTCACCCAACCGACGCGTCGAGCTGGCGTGCCGACGACGAGCGCGTAATCGAGCACATCACGCGTCACCACGGCGCCGGCCCCGATAAGAGCATAGGCCCCGATCGTGTGGCCACAGACGATCGTCGCATTGGCGCCGATGCTGGCCCCACGCCGCACGAGGGTTCGCCGGAACTCGGTCTTGCGACTAACAAAGGCGCGTGGATTGAGGACATTCGTGAAGACGCAAGAAGGACCACAGAAAACGTCGTCCTCAAGCTCCACGCCCTCGTACAGACTGACATTGTTCTGAACGCGGCATTTGCGGCCGACGCGCACCTTTTGGCCTATCATTACGTTCTGGCCGACGATCGTATCCTCGCCGAGGTTGCAATACGGCAACACATGAACGAAATGCCATATCTTGCAGCCCGAGGCGATTGTCACCGGATCGTCGATGAAGGCGCTTTCATGGATCAACGCGCCGGGGAATCGCGGGTCCTGACGCATCTTCGCTTCAATTCTTCACGTGTCTGGCGGTGAACGGATGTATCCAATCGCCGCCGGTTTCTAAAGCGGCCGTACGGAAGTTTGATACGAGTTCTGTCGATAGCCGAATCTCGTCGATGCCGAAGCCGCGGCCAGCGACGATCTCTTCGTAACTGCGGGTATGAAGATCCCCGAACCCGTCGGAAAACTCGAACTCGTTCCCATCGACGGTGATCGAACGGAACGTGCGCTTTTGGGCGTCGACGTCCGGAGGCAGGTCGTTGGCGTCGATCGAGAGGAACCAGCGGACGTCTGCATTCTCGCATTCAAGGAAGCCGCCCGCCCGCGATTGCTCGCGAAGATGAGCGACGCTGCGCCGAACGGGGCCGAAAACAAACATTAGCATATCGAAGAAATGAATGCCGATATTGGTCGCCACCCCGCCAGATTTCGCTTCATCGCCCTTCCACGACGCATGGTACCAACGGCCGCGCGACGTGATGTAGCATAGATCTACCTGATGACGGTACGAGAGGTCGGCTGCAATTTTCTCTTCGAGCGCAATGATCGACGCGTGCAGCCGCAATTGGAGGATGGTGTAAATGCGTCGATTCGTGTGACGCTCCATGTGGGCCAGGCCGTCGATGTTCCACGGATTGAGAACGAGCGGCTTTTCGCAGATCGCGTCGGCGCCAGAGCGCAGAGCATGGCGAGAATGGGCGTCGTGCAAATGGTTGGGCGAACAAACCGAAATGTAGTCGAGGCCTTCGCCACGGCGGCCGATCATTTCTACATAACGATCGAAGCGCTCGAATTCGATGAAAAAACGTGCGGTGGGAAAGTAGCTGTCGATGATTCCGACGGAATCACTCGGATCGACTGCTGCTACCAATTCTCCGCCGACGGCCGCGATGGCGCACATGTGCCGCGGCGCGACGTATCCGGCTGCTCCGGTCAGACCAAATCTGAGCGTCTTCGTCATTGCTCGGCCATCGCTCGTCCTCACGCCTTAACTATCTTTTCGCCCGTCAGGCCGCGTGCGCCACAGGCGTTGCGTGTATCGACGATGAGCTTCGCATGCGTCACGAGGTCATTGTAATCGAAGGCATCGTGATCGGTAGCGATCAGCGCGACGTCGAATTTCGCAAGCGTTTCACGGCTCCAGTCAACGGACCGGCGGCGCGTCAAATGCCCATGTTCGCGCGTCTCGGGAATCACCGGAATATACGGGTCGTAGAACTCCACTCGTGCACCTCGGGCTTCGAGCAGTTGGATCAGCGTGAGCGAGGGACTCTCGCGCATATCGTCGATGTTCTTCTTGTACGTAATACCCAAAATGAGAACGCTCGCGCGTGACAGCGATACGCCCGCTTTGCGGTCGAGCGTTTCTGCGACGCGCGACACGATATGATACGGCATTCGGGTATTGATCTCACCTGCGAGCTCTATGAAGCGAGTTGCAATCCCATACTCGTGAGCTTTCCATGTCAGATAGAACGGATCGATCGGAATACAGTGACCGCCGAGGCCCGGGCCGGGATAGAACGGCATGAACCCGAACGGTTTGGTTTTCGCCGCTTCGATCACCTCCCAAATGTCAATGCCCATCGCATCGTAAACGAGCTTGAGCTCGTTGACGAGGGCGATATTAACCGAACGGAAGATGTTTTCCGTCAGCTTTACCGCCTCCGCAGTTTCGGTTGTAGAAACCGGGACAGTTTTGACAACGACTTCGTCGTAAAGCGCCGTCGCCGCCCGTAACGCGTCCGGACCGTCGCCCCCGACGACTTTCGGGATTGACCTCGTCGCGAAATCGACATTCCCCGGATCTTCCCGTTCCGGTGAAAATGCTATGAAGAGATCTTGGCCCGAGCGCAATCCTCCTTTCTCGAGGATGGCACGCACGACCTGAGTAGTCGTGCCTGGCCAGGTCGTCGATTCGAGAACGAACAATTGACCCGATCGCGCGTAACGCGCGAGCGTTTCGAAGGTGCTTTCAATGTAAGTGATATCGGGCGCACGATATTTGGTCAATGGCGTCGGCACGCAAACGATCACGGCTTCCGTGTCAGCGGCGGTCGCGAACTCCGTCGTCGCGGAAAAGAGACCAGAATCGCGCATCTTCCGTACGAAATCGCAAGAAAGATGCTTAATGTATGTCGTCCCGTTCGCAATCAAATCGACTTTTTCCGGGTCGATATCGAAGCCGACGGTCGGCAGGCCGGCGGTAATCAGGGCGCCACAGAGCGGCAAGCCAACGTAACCCAGGCCGACGACGCCGATTCGTGTCTTCCTGGATTTGAAATTCGAAATCAATTGATCCGCCAGTGCGGAACCCCGCATGTCGCAGGATCGATAACGCAACTGATGTTCACTTGGAAAATCAAGCGGTCGAGACTCAGTCACTTCCAAATTCCCTTCGTGAGTTTATCCAATTGATTGGATTGCAGAAGTACCACGACAATTTATTTACTACTTGTTTAAATCAGCCTAGCGCCACTGTCAATACTAATATATCGATTATAAATGTACGTATTGATGAATAATATAAAATAATATTTTTGACTAGAAATTTTGATGATAGACGATATATTGTATTCGTGTAGTCGGCGCTCATCCCTGACTGAGTTCGGACGCGAAGTGCAACACCCCGCCGGTTTGATATCGGCAGGACCGTTCGATGGGATTGCAATCTAACTCGACGATTTCCTGCCAAATGAATGCCTCAACTATTTCCACAACGCCGGATACACTTCTGCATAAGAGGGATACACTCCAGAGTGACGGTAAAGCATCCGGGCATTGACTTTTCCCGACCGAAGCTTTACGCCTTCCGAAATCCAGGCATCAGATATTTCGCTATCGGTCGGCGCTGCGCCGTGGTGAGATGCGAGCCCAGCCCGGTTTAGGACGGGAGACGCCAACTGAACGGAGCGCGGATGGAAGTTCCTTTTTTTCGTCCGGCTATTGGCGACGAGGAAATCGAAGCGGTCACGAGCGTTCTGCGATCCGGTTGGTTGACCACAGGGCCTAAGACGC